>DATGIA010000106.1:0-14815 GCA_035307465.1 Steroidobacteraceae bacterium | reverse complement strand
GACGGCCGCCGCCAATAACGCCCGCGCATGAGGGCATGCCCGTTTGGCAGCGAACGCCGGCCCCGGCAGCGAACGCCGGCACCCGTAGCGAACGCCGGCACCGCAGCGCACCGGCAACGGCCCACACCGAGGGCTCGCTCTCTGCGAGCCACCGCTCAGGAGGGAGCTGACACGGTGCGTCGGGAGCTGACGTGCTGCGTCAGGACTGCTGTTGCCAGGCGGCTCGAGAACATCGTGCAGCGCTCATTTCGCGCGACCGGGCGCGCGCGGAGACCCCTCTTTTCGACAAAACGTGATTCGCTCGACAGAGCGGGGGCGCCCTTGCGGGCAGCATCGTGGCGATCGAAGAGAGGCCCCTCACGAGTGATGAACGATCTCACGGAAGTTCTGGTCGCGCCCGACACTTACCATGTCTCGCCCGAACCGCTCCTCATGGTGGCCGAGCTGCACGGTGCGCTGGCGCTGTGTTTGCATGACGAGGGCCGCGGCGTGGGCGGGATGCTGCATCTTCGCTTCGTGGGGGGCACCGGCCGGCCGAGCGATGTCACGGACAACACGCTGAGCTCGGTGCTCGTGGTGCTCGACAAATTCAAGCGCGCAGTGCTCGGCAACAGCACGCGCCGCGACGAGATCCAGGCCCGCATTCTCGCCCATGCGCTGCCGCCCGCCGCGGGCGAGCCGAGCGCCTCGCTCGTTGATCTCATCCAGGCGGATCTCGCGGATACGAAGATCGCCTGCGGCTCGCAGACCACGCGTCGCACGGAGCCCCTGCGGGTGTGCTTCCAGCCCTTCGAGGGACGCGTGTGGGTGTGCGGGCCCGACGCGCTGCGGGCGGCCGGCCGCAAGGCGCGCCGCTCGGCGGGCTGACGCGACCGAAACACGCCCTGCGCCGCGCCGGATACGCATTCTCCGCCGCCGGAACTCAAGGTAAGCTCGCAACGCTCCGTCCACGAGGTGCGACATGCGATTGCCGACTCTGCTCATGCTGATGCTGCTCGCGGCCTGTGCACGGGAGGAACTCGCGACGAAGCCGGCGAGCGCCGTCGACCTGTCGGGTCAGTGGAAGCTCAACGTGGCCGACAGCGACGATCCGATGCGACTGACACAGGCGGCGCTCGCCGCGCAGACCGCGGGCGCCGGGCCGGGGGGCACCACCGCGCCCACGCCGAGCGGCCGCGGCCAGCGGCAGGCGGCGCGCGGCGGTCTCGGTCCCGGCGGACCGACGGGGCCGATGCTGCCTTCGGTGATGATGCTCGATGAGGCGCTGCGCTGGCCGGGCCGCGAGCTTGCCATCACGCAAGGCAGCGGCGGCGTGACTTTTCAATCCCTCGGGCGTGATGAGAGCTGCAAGCCCGGCGCCGAGCAAAGCCACGCGAAACACGTGAAGGATGACCCGCGCTCGCATGATGCACCGGACCGGGGGCGCGGCGATGCACCGCCGCCGCGCTGCGGCTGGGACTCCTCGACCCTGGTGGTGCAGCCGCGAGACCTCGAGGAAGGCCATCCGCCCTACGAGCAGGCCTTCAGTCTCTCCGAGGACAAGCAGCGGCTCATCGAGGTGGTGACGTTCAGGGGCGGGCGATCAAGCGGATTCAGCGCATCGCGGGTCTGGGATCGGGTGCCCCCCACCGGGGCGAGCGCTTCCTCGCATTGAGAGCGGACCGTCATGAAAATGGGGCGATAAAAAAGCCGGGCGTTGCCCGGCTTTCAGTTCCCCATGCCCTTCGCGGCGCTTGTTGGTCAGGCTCTCGCGAGTCGATCGGTCTTCTCTTACTTCCCCCACCCATTGCGTGGCTGCAACACACTGTATCTGCACGATCGCATGGAAGCTAGCCCCCCAGCTGGATGGCCTGCAGATTTAATGTGACTAAAAAACAACAAAGGCAGGTGGCCATGGGCCGCGGTGCGCCCGGCGCGAGTTCGAGTATTCTTGCGCGGATAACTCACTGAAAGACTCTCAATCGAGAGGAGCCGCGGTGGCAAAGCACTCCAAGACGGCCGTCGTCCAACCCCTGGGTGTGCGGACACGGCGCGCCTATTTTGACTGCACGTACGGGCAGCTGCACGTGCGAACGGCGTTTCCGGCGACGGGTGGCTTCGATGAGCAGGTGACGCTCGCCTGCCTGCACGGAGCCGAAAGCTCGAGCCGGGCGTTCGCTCGCTTTCTGCCCGAGATGGCCGCGACGCGCTCGGTGTACGCCCCCGATCTGCCGGGACACGGCGAGTCGGATCCGGCGCCGAGCGATTCTGCGGCCAGTGCGGCGGTCGCGGTGGAGGACCTCGCGAAGGGGCTGAGACTCCGGCAGATCGACCTGCTCGGCGCCGGCTTCGGCGCCGCGACGGCGCTCGAGCTCGCGGCCAGCCGTCCCGAGCTGGTGCGTCGCCTGGTGCTGCTGCGGGTGCCCCCGATGGATCGGGTGCCCCCGGTCAAGCAACCGTGCCTGGTCCTCAGGATCAAGATCGGCCCCGCGGACGACACCGAGTGGACGCGCGGCTCGCTCACGCACGCACGCTTCCTTGATCTCAAGGACTACACCGCGGATCTGTTCGACGTCGCGCCGAAGGCGCTCGCGCAGCAGATCGCGCAGTTCCTCGACTCGTGAGCGAGCGCCCCGCCCCGGGCGGCCTGCGCATCAACAAGTTCATCAGCGAGACGGGACTGTGCTCGCGCCGCGAGGCGGATCGGCTGATCGAGGAGGGGCGCGTGAGCTGCAACGGTGTGCGCGCCGTGCTCGGCACGCGGGTCGCACCGGGCGATGCGGTGTGCATCGACGGCGTGCCGCTCGGCGCGAAGAAAAGGCCCGTCTATCTCGCGCTCCATAAGCCGGTCGGCATCACCTGCACCACCGAGACGCACGTCGAGGGCAACATCGTCGATTTCATGGGATACCCCGAGCGCATCTTCCCGATCGGGCGGCTCGACAAGGACTCGCAGGGACTCATCCTGCTGACGAACGACGGGGACATCGTAAATGAGATCCTGCGCGCGGAGAATGCCCATCAGAAGGAGTACCGCGTGTCGGTCAACCGAGCGATCACGGACCTCGCGCTCAAGATGCTCGCGAGCGGCGTCAAGATCATGGGGGAGATGACGCGGCCGGCCGAGGTCGAGCGCATCGATGCGCGCTCCTTCCGCATCATCTTGACGCAGGGACTCAACCGGCAGATTCGCCGCATGTGCGCCGCGCTCGGCTATCGCGTGGAAAGCTTGAAACGGGTGCGCATCATGGGCGTTCACCTGGGCAAGCTCGCGCCGGGACAGTGGCGTGAGCTGAGCGAGGCGGAAGTCAGCGAGCTTCTCAGCTCGCTCGCAGCACCGCGGGCGTCACACCCTCCGACCACTGCCGCCCGATCCGTATCCGCCAGGCCGGATCCTGCACGCGCGCGGCGACCCAACGGAAGAAGTCCTCGCCCTGGCGGACCCAGTAGGACTGACTGAAGAGCACGCCACCCGAGTCGACGGCGATGCTGAAACGCCGCCGCAGACCGAAGCTCCCCGCCCCGCGGGTGAGGCGCACGTGGGGGGAGTGCTCCTGCAAGGAAAACTGCTCAGGGCCCACCTGCAGGCGCAGCACATTGTCTTTGGCCCACAAGCACAGGTTGGGCGGCGCTGCCCGGATCAAAGCGATGCCGTGCACGAGCGGCGGCGGCACGTCGAGCGGCGTCCAGGTGCCGCCGAGCATGTGCCATTGCAGCACGAGGCGTGTACGGCGGAAATCAGCGACGGCGACCGTGTGCTCGGACGGAGACATGAGCTGAGCATGCCTCAGGTGGGGGCCTCAGTCATTCGCGGCCTATCGGCACCTGCGACTAGGGGCTGCGGCGGCCGTCGCCCACGTCCATCGCGGTCGCGCCCGCGCGCTCGGGAAGTGCCGCGAAGGTGTCCACGACGAGGGACGGAGTGAGGAGCTGCGGCAGCAGGATCGGCGCCGCCTGGCCGGGCTTCGCGTCGTATACGACGTAGAGCGGTACGCCTGCGCGGCCAAACTCGCTGAGCGCCTGCGTGATCGTCGGGTCGCGGTTGGTCCAGTCGCCCTTCATCAGCGTCACCCCTTTGTCGTGGAAGACGCGCTGCACGGCGCTGTCGGCGAAGGCGTTGCGCTCGTTCACCAGACAGGTGAGGCACCAGCTCGCGGTGAAATTGATGAGCAGCGGTCGGCCGGCGGCTCTGAGCTCGGCGACCCGCGCGGGATCATAGGGCTGCCAACCCTCGCCTTCGGCCGTACCGCGCGCCAGGGGCGTGGCCGCGGCCGTCTGCGCGAAGCGGACCGGCAGCGTGAGCGCGAGGACGATGGCCGCGGCCGCGGTAAGCAGCGCCGCCGTGCGCCCGTGCCCTTGGCTGCGCTTCGATTTCTGGTACGACCAGGCGCCGAGCCCGATCAGCACGGCCCCCGCGAGCGCGGCGGCGAGACCGATCGAGGAGGTCTGCTGTGCGAGCACCCACAAAAGCCACGCGCTCGATGCGTACATCGGGAAGGCGAAGACCTGCTTGAGGGTGTCCATCCATGCCCCGGGCTTCGGCAGGGCGCGCCGCATCCAGGGGGCGAAGGACACGATGACGAACGGCAGCGACAGCCCCGCGCCGAGCGCGGCAAAAATCACCAGGGCGACGAGCGGCGACTGGGTGAGCGCCGCGCCGACCGCGGCCGCCATGAAGGGCGCCGTGCACGGCGTTGCGACCAGCGTGGTGAGCACGCCCGTGAAGAACGAGGCGCGGTCGCTGTCACCGTGAGTGAGCGAATCGCCGACGCCGGCGAGGCCGCCGCCCACCTCGAACACGCCCGACAGGTTCAAGCCGACGGCGAGCAGCAGATAGATCATCAGCGTGACGAACAGCGGCGATTGCAGCTGAAAGCCCCAGCCGATCTCCTCACCGCCCGCGCGCAAGGCGAGCAACACGCCGGCGAGCGTGAGCATCGAGGCGAGAACCCCGGCGGCGAACAACAGGCCCTTGCGGCGCACCGCCGCGGGGTGTTTCTTCGCCTGCTCGACGAGCGAGATGGCCTTGATCGACAGCACCGGGAAGACGCAGGGCATCAGGTTCAGCACGAGGCCGCCCAGCACTGCGAAAAGCGCCAGCAGGGCGAGGGAGGAGTGCGCCCCGGCCGGGCCCGACGCGGACCGGGTGGCGGTTGACGTTACGGCCGGGGTGGCGGTGGTGGCTGGAGCGCCGGCCGCGCGGATGCTTGCGACCGCGCTCTCGGAGCCGGCGAAACGCGGTGCCGCGGCCGCGGTGCCGTCGTTGCCGGTGAGCGGCGCACTGATATTGAAGGCCACGGCCGGTGCGTCGGCGCCGCGGCTGGCGACCAGCACTCCGTGCACGGCGCCCGATTGGACCGGCTGATAGCCGAGCTTCATCGCAAGCTCGGTCGTCGCGCCCTCGCGGCTGAGCGTCTGAGGGGCCGCGTACTCGATGCTGCCCTCATCGAGGGGGAAGAAGGTCAGAGGGCGATCGGATGCGAGCGCCTGACGCCACTCAGGACCGAGCGTGAGCTTGAGCTGGCCCCGCTCGATGCGTGTGGTGGCGGTGGCGGGCGCGGCCGTAGGGAGCGCGGCGCGCGCCTGGGCGAATTGCGGCTCGACGCCCGAGTCGATCGAGCCCGGCTGTGCGGTCACCGGCAGCGCCAGCTTGAGGTCAGCGCTTTCGGGAATGCACACATCCGAGCAGACCAACCACGTCGCGTGAGCGGCGAGCGCGAGCGGGGTGCCGGGCTTGAGGTCGGGCGCGGCCTTGAGCTCGACGAGATGCAGCGCCTGATGCGCATAGCCGTAGTTCACGAGCGGCGGAAGCTCGAATCGGTGCGGGGTCGTCCAGAGGATGTCGCCGACGGTGAGGCCGGCCGGCAGCGTCCAGGCGAGCCGGGTTGCTTGACCGGAGTCTCCCGGGTTCTTCCAGTAGGTATGCCAGCCGTCGCGGATGTCGAGCTCGAGCGCGAGGAAGATCGATTGTCCCGGTGCAATGGAGCGGGTCTCGCTCACCAGCCAGGCCTTGACGTTGTCGCTCGCCACGACGTTGCTGGCGGCCGCGTGCGCCCAGGACGAGAGCAGCAGGGTGAGCCAGAGCGAGCGGGCCAGGAGGCGCATGGTGCGTATGTTACCCAATCGGCTGCCCTCGGTTGCCTCGATGCGGCGCGCGTCTGTGGAGCGCCTCACAGTTCTGCAAGACATATCCACGCACGGTCGCTTCGGCTAATGTACGAGCGCCTTACGAAGCCAGGCATCCATGCAAGAAAACTACGTCGAGCGCATTCTCAAAGCCAAGGTCTATGACGTCGCCCTGCAGACCCCGCTCGAGCCGGCGGCGCGGCTCTCGCGGCGCCTCGAGAACCGCGTGCTGTTCAAGCGGGAAGACCTTCAGCCCGTGTTTTCGTTCAAAATTCGCGGTGCGTACAACAAGATCGCGCAGCTCTCGGCGATCGCGGCTCAGCGCGGGGTGATCTGTGCCTCGGCGGGCAATCATGCGCAGGGGGTCGCGCTCGCTGCGCGCACGCGCGGCATCCCGGCGGTGATCGTCATGCCGCTGACGACCCCCGAGATCAAGGTGCAGGCCGTGGCCGACCTCGGGGGCGAGATCGTGCTGCACGGCGATGACTACGACCAGGCCTACGAGCGCTCGCTCGAGCTCGCCCGTGAGCGCAACCTCGTGTTCGTGCATCCCTTCGACGATCCCGACGTGATCGCCGGCCAGGGAACGATCGGCATGGAGATCCTGCGGCAGATGCATGGCGATGAGATCGATGCGATCTTCGTGCCGGTGGGCGGCGGCGGACTGATCGCGGGAATCGCCGCGTACGTCAAGTCGCTCTATCCGCGCATGCGCATCATCGGCGTCGAGCCGGAGGACGCAGCCGGCATGTTCGAATCGCTGCGCGCAGGCAAGCGGGTGACGCTCGAGCGGGTCGGGCTCTTTGCCGACGGTGTTGCGGTTCGGCGGGTCGGTGAGGAGACCTTCCGGCTCGCGCGCCAGTACGTCGATGAGATCGTGCTGGTCAGCACCGACCAGATCTGCGCGGCGATCCAGGATATTTTCGAGGACACCCGGGCGATCGCCGAGCCGGCCGGCGCTCTCGGCGTTGCGGGTCTGAAGAAGTACGCCGCGCGCGAAGGCCTGAAGGATCGCAAGCTCATCGCCATCAACGCCGGGGCGAACATGAACTTCGATCGCCTGCGCTACGTCGCCGAGCGCGCCGACCTGGGTGCGCAGCGCGAGGCGCTGCTGGCCGTCGAGATCCCGGAGGTGAAAGGCTCGTTCCTCAAGTTCTGCGAGCTCCTGGGGGCCCGCAGCGTCACCGAGTTCAACTATCGCTACCACGATCCGCAGACCGCGGAGGTGCTGGTCGGTCTCGCGCTCACGCAGGGACGCGCCGAGCGCGCCGCACTGATCGAGACCTTGAGCAGGGCGGGCTTCGGCGTGCGCGACATGTCGGACAACGAGATGATGAAGGCGCATGTGCGCTACATGGTGGGCGGACCGGCGCAAGGGGTCGAGCATGAGCGTCTGTACCGCTTCGAGTTTCCCGAGCGCCCGGGCGCGCTGCTCGGGTTCCTGCAGGCCGTCGGCAGCGGCTGGAACATCACGCTGTTTCACTATCGCAACCACGGCGCCGACCATGGCCGGGTGCTGGCCGGCATCCAGGTGCCGCCGCGGACCCACACCGACTTCTGCCTGCACCTGAACGAGCTGCACTACGACTACGTCGAGGAGACCGAGAATCCGGCCTACCGGCTGTTTCTCGGCGGTCACGGGCGGGCTTAGGAGCCTCACGGGTGAGCGAATACCGCGCGCGCCGCCCGGCGCGCCACCAATCGATGCAGGTGCGTGGCCTCACCCTGCATCTGCGGCGCTGGGGTCCGGAGCCCACGGCAGGGGAGCCACCGCTCGTGTTCCTGCACGGCTGGCAGGACACGGGTGATACCTTCCAGTTCCTGGTCGATGCGCTCGAGCGCGACTGGCCGATCCTGGCGCCCGACTGGCGCGGATTCGGCCGCAGCGAGTGGCCTCAGGAGGGCTACTGGTTTCAGGACTACTTCGCAGATCTCGATCGGCTGCTCGACAGCGTCTCCGACAGGCCCGTGCGGCTCGTCGGTCACAGCATGGGGGGCAACATCTCGAGCATCTACGCGGGCGTGCGGCCGGAGCGGGTGCGATGTGTGGTCAATCTCGAAGGGGTGGGACTACCCCGCACGAATCCGGCGCAGGCGCCGCCGCGCCTGCGCCAGTGGCTCGAGCAGACCCGCACGGTGCCGCCGCTCAAGCAGTACGCATCGTTCGACGAGCTCGCCCGGGTGATCGCGGCCCGCTTTCCGCGCTTCGGCGCGCCGCGCGCGCGCTTCGTCGCCGAAGCCTGGGCTCGCCAGGAGGCGGACGGCTCGGTGCGGCTCCTGGGCGATGCGCGGCATCGATGGGTGAACCCGGTGCTCTACAAGCGCGACGATGCCGAGGCGTGCTGGCGAGAGGTCAAGGCGCCCGTGCTCATGCTGATCGGCTCCGAGTCCGACCTGCTCGCGAAGCTCGGACCCGACGGCACGCCGGAGGCGCTGCGCGCCCTCGTGCCCGGGATGCGACTCGAGACCGTGGCCGGCGCCGGTCACATGCTGCACATCGAGGCCCCCGGAGAGGTGGCCTCCTTGATCGAGCCGTTCCTCCGTGCACACTAGGACACGAGCCGCAGGCGGCTCACCGACATGAGCATGACGGTTCCCTAGATGCCGCTCACCCGCCGCATATATCCGACGCGTTACGGACAGGTGCATCTGCGCTCGAGCGACGGGCGCGGTGTGCCGCTGGTGCTGCTGCATCCCTCGCCCCGCTCGGGCGAGATGTGGGAGCCGCTGCAGCAGCGGCTGGCCCGCCCCACCTGCGCGCCCGACCGCCTCGGATACGGCTTTTCGGACGCGCCGCCTTGGGCATTGTCGGTCGAGCAATACGCGCATGCGACGCTCGACGCCTTGATGGCCGCCGAGGTGACGGCGCCGTTCGACCTGCTCGGCGTTCGCACCGGGTCGATCGAGGCGGTCGAGATCGCCGCGCAGGTGCCCGAGCGGGTGCGTCGTGTGCTGCTGGTGGGCATGCCGTTGTTCACACCCGCCGAGCACGCGCGGCAGATGGAGAAATACAGCGAGCAGCCGCTCAAGCCCGCGACCGAGGGCGGTCACGTGCTCGGGGCGTGGCGCGGCTGTTTCGCGTTCCGCTCCCCGCCCTACGATCTTGCGGACGCGCACCGGCGCTTCGTCGAGCACGTGCTCGCGGCGAACCCGGGCGCCGCCCTCAAGGCCGCGGCCGGGTACCCCCTGGAGAAGCGCTTGAAATCGCTGCGCGCGCCGCTCACGGTGCTCGCCCCGCACGATGACATCATCGAGCAGACCGCACGGATCAAGCCCTTCCTCAAGCGTGACGATGTGTACGTCGATCTGCCCGACCTCGGAATCGATTTGTTTCATGAGGCCACCGAGCGGATGGTGGAGCTGATCAACCGGCACGCGCCGGCTTGAGAGAGGAGAGCAAGTCCATGATGCGTGTCTACGCGCGCGCCGATCTCGAGGGATTGATCCCTCCGGGCGAGACGATCGAGGCCATGGCGCAGGCATTTCGCGCCTACTCGGACGGTGCGGCGGTGGTGCCGCCGGTCGGACAGCTCGACTTCGAGGAGCCGCCGGGCGACTGCCACATCAAGTACGGCTATCTGAAGGGGCATGCGACCTTCACCGTCAAGATCGCCACGGGGTTCTGGCGTAACCCCGAGCGTGGCCTGCCCTCCGGGAACGGCGTGGTGCTCGTGTTCAGCAGCGAGACCGGTGCGCTCGCGACGCTTTTTCAGGATGAGGGGTATCTGACCGATCTGCGCACTGCGGCGGCCGGTGCGCTGGCCGCGCGGCTGCTCGCTCCCAAGCACATCGAGTGCATCGGCATCCTCGGCGCCGGCGCCCAGGCGCGGCTGCAGCTCGAGTTCCTCTCCGAGGTGACCCCGTGCCGCCGCGTGCGGCTCTGGGCGCGCGCGCCGCAGCGCGCGCATCGACTGGCGGACGCGCTGGGCGATGCATGGTCCATCGACGTGGTGACGAGCCCGGACGCGGTCGCGGCCGGCAGCCAGCTCATCGTGACGACCACCGCGGCGCGCGGCTGGCTCTTGTCGGCCGAGGCGGTCAGGGCCGGCACGCACATCACCGCGGTCGGCGCGGATGGCGGCGGCAAGCAGGAGCTCGATCCGAGGCTCTTCGCGCGTGCACAGGTGCGGGCGGTCGACAGCCGCGCGCAATGCTCGCAGTACGGCGATTCCGCTCCCGCGCTCGCCGCGGGCCACCTCGGGCCCGAAGATCTCATCGAGCTCGGCGAGATCATTGCCGATCCGGCTCGAGGGCGCAGGAGCGAGCGCGACGTGACCATCGCCGATCTCACCGGCGTCGCGGTTCAGGACATGGCGATCGCGGAGCTTGCGCTCGCGAAGCTCACGTCATGAACACCCTGTCCGCCGCACCCCATCCTCGCTCACGCGCCACGCTCACGGGATTGTCCGGCAACGAGATCTACTGCTTGCGCTTGAAGGGCCTGACGCCGAGCGGCGTTCTCATCGGCAACAGCATCCAGTCGATGGGCTTTCTCGGCGGCGTTCGCTCGGCGTTTCGCGGCATCATCGGCGGGGAGATCCCGGACGTGACGGGCATGATCCACGCGGGCCGCGCCGCGGCCTTCGAGCGCATGCAGGCGGAGGCACGGCGTGAGGGTGTGCAGGGCGTGGTGGGCGTGAGCTCGGAGCTGCGCAACCTCAGCACCTATTCGGAGTTTCTGTTCGTGGGCTCGGGGGTGCGCGGGGAGGGCTCGCGCAGCCCCTTCACGAGCGCAGGCGATGCTCAGGAGCTCTACTGCCACATGGATGCGGGCTACGAGCCGCGCCAGTTCGTGTTCGGCAACATCGCCTACTCGGTGGGCGCCGTCGGCGGCATCACCGGCACACTCAAGACGCTCGTGCGGGGCGAGATCCGTGAGTTCAGCGACGTCTTCAACGCGACGCGGCATCATGCGCTCGAGCGATTGACGGCGCATGCGCGCGAGTCGCAATCGAATGCGGTGGTCGGTGTGCGCACCACGGTCATGCACTTCGCGGGCTTCCATGAGATGTACATGGCGGGTACCGCTTCGCACCATCCGCGCATCGCCGAAGCGGTGACCGGGCCGCCGGTCACCAGCGATCTCACCGGTGAGGAGCTCTGGGGGCTGGCGCAGCTCGGCTACATCCCCTTGAAGCTGCTGATCTCGACCTCGGTGTACTCGCTCGGTGCCATCGGCGGACTCAAGGCCGCATTCCAGGGGCTCGTCCGTGGCGAGGTCACGGATCTGACGACGCTGGTCTATGACGCGCGCGAGCAGGTGTTCGACCGAATTCAGCGCGAGGCCGATGCGCTCGGCGCCGACGAGGTGGTCGGCATCAAGACCTATATCGTCGAGCTCGGCTCGAGCCTCATCGAGATCTTTGCGGTGGGCACGGCGGTGCGCAAGCTCGAGGGCATCGGGGTCGCCACGGCAAGCCTGCCCGCACAGGCGATCATTCGCGACAAGGACACCTGGCTCAGCGGTGTGAGTGGCTTCGCCCCGCAACTGCAGCGTGGCGGAGGGTGAGCCTCAACGCCGGATCTCAAGGCTCGGCCGGAGCCGCGGTCATGCCCGCGCCCGCATGGGTCGCGAGCCACACCCCGAGCAGTGTGAGCAGTCCGCCGCCGAGCAGGGTGAACGTGAGCGTCTCGCTCAGAAGGAGCGCGCCGGTGGCGACGCTGCCCACCGGAATGAGATAAAGAAAAAGGCCCAGGCGCTCGGCAGGCACGCGCGAGCCCGCGTAATTCCAGAAGAGAAAACCGACGGTGCTCGAGGCGATGCCCATCACCGCCAGCTCGAGCACTGAACGCGCGTCCGGCCACGCCACGCCCCGCATGAGCGGCCCCGAGACGAGCAGCAGCAGCAACGTGCCGACCACGAGCGTCGCGCCGGTCACGCCGAGCGCTCCCTGCCGGCGATAAAGGCGCGCAACGAGCACCGTATAGATGGACCAGGACATCGCGCCCGCGAGCACCTCGAGCGCACCGGTCAGCCGCAGGGCGGCGCTCGACGTCAGCACCCCCGAGGTGAGCGTTACGCCGCACAGGGCGAGCACGCTCCCGGCGATGAGGCGGGCGCGTATGCGCCGGCCCTCCAGCAGCAGAGCGAACGCGATGATCAGCACCGGCTCGGTCGCGATCAGCAGGCCGAGCTGGCCCGCCGTCACCGCCTGTGCGCCGAACGACACCGGCAGGTTATAGCCGGGAACCGCCAGCAGTGCGCAGCCGAGCATCAGGCGCTGGTCGCTGCGCGGCCAGCGCCACGGCCGCGCCCGCACGAACAGGGGCAACGCCGAGGCCGCGGCCGCCAGGTAGCGCACCACGTTGAACACGAATGGATCGACCCGCAGCACGAAGAAACGCGTGCCCACCGGAACGAGCGCCCAGACCAGACAGGCGGCGAGCGCGGCCAGATCCCCGCGGTCACGCCCGAGACAAGCCCTCAGATGCGCTCCTTCATCCGCTCATCCTCGAGCAGTGCGACCGCGGAGATCTCGACGAGCATCCCAGGGTCGATCAGGCGGGTCACGGCGAGCATCGTCGCGGCGGGCTTGATCTCCCTGAACACCTCGCCGTGCACGCCGCCGACCTGCGGCCAATCCTCGATGTTCGTCAGGTAGATCTTGGTGTCGACAACGTCGCGCAGCGAGCCGCCCAGCTGCCGCAGCGCCATCTCGATGCGCTCGAACACGATGCGCGTCTGAGCCGCGGGATCACCGGGTGCGAGCGGCCGGCCATCGGGTCCGGTCGCCGTCGTGCCCGCGACGAAGATGAGCGCGCCCTGACGCACTGCGCGCGAGTAGCCGAGGGTGTCGCCCCACGGGTTGCCGGTCGGTACGCGCTGTCGCATCACTCTCTCCCCTGGGTTTTTGGAGGGCCTACTGTACGGCACCGCTGGGCGGGATGTGTCCGGCGCGCGAGTAGGGCCGCGATCTTGCCGCTAAAAGACGCGAATGAGCGCGTAAATGACTATACTTCACGCGAAATAACCCAAATAGCCCAAACCGTGGCGGCCGGAGGCTTCCCGAGGGGCGGCCGGAGGCATCGCCCCGCGGTCGGCTCGTGCGGTGGCCTCTTCTCCCGGGGCCTGCCCGGGCCGGGCAGTCAAACGCGCTAACATAAGACGATGAGCCGACCCCCTTTCCCACCCTTCACTCCCGAGTCCGCCGCGCAGAAAGTGCGCATGGCGGAGGATGCGTGGAACACTCGCGACCCCGATCGCGTCGTGCTCGCATACACGCCGGACAGCCGCTGGCGCAATCGCGCGGAGTTTCTCGAAGGGCGCGAGGCGATTCACGCGTTCCTGGTGCGCAAATGGTCGCGCGAGCTCGACTATCGCCTCATCAAGGAGCTTTGGACCTGCGCCGGGAACCGTATCGCGGTGCGCTTCGCCTACGAATGGCACGACGACAGCGGACAATGGTTTCGCAGCTACGGCAACGAGAACTGGGAATTCGACCCGTCGGGTCTCATGCGCCTGCGCATCGCCAGCATCAACGATCGGCCCATCGCCGCGAGCGAGCGCAAGTACCAGTGGCCGCTCGGCCGGCGGCCCGATGATCATCCCGCGTTGAGCGCGCTCGGACTCTGATTCGACCCGGGTCGAGCGACTTTGCGCGCTGCAGGCCCCAAACGTGGCTTCGCGATCTTCCGTCATCGCGAGTTCACCCGGTTCGTCGGCGCGCGCTTCACGGCGACGGTCGCCGCGCAGATGATCGTGGTGGCCGTGGGCTGGCAGGTCTACCATCTCACCGGCCGCGTCCTCGATCTGGGGCTCATCGGTCTTTCCCAGTTTCTGCCTTTCGTCTGCCTCGCCCTGATTGCCGGACACGCCGCCGATCGATTCGATCGACGAGACGTGCTCATCGCGTGCCTCGCGGCCTATCTGGCCTGCACGCTGCTGCTGCTGATCTTTGCGCGCCTGCGTCTCACGAGCGTGCTGCCGATCTTCGGCGTGCTGGCGTTGCTCGGGGTGGCGCGCGCCTTCCTGACGCCGGCCATGCAGTCCTATCTGCCGAACATCGTGCCCCCGGCGGTGTTCGGCAACGCGGTGGCTTTCAGCTCCTCCGCCTTCCAGGTGGCGAGCATCGCGGGTCCCTCGATCGGGGGCCTGGTGTACGCGGCCGGTCAACGAGGGGCCGGCACGGAGCCACAAGCCGCAGGAGGCGCCGCGTGGGTGTACGGTACCGCCGCCGTGCTGCTCCTCGCAGGGCTCGTGATGCTCGCCTCGATGCGGCGTCGCGGCGCGCCGGGCGCCGCCGCGGCGCTCACCTGGAACAGGCTGCTCGAAGGCCTGCGTTTCATCTGGCGGCGCAAACCGGTGCTCGGTGCCATCTCGCTCGATCTGTTCGCGGTGCTGTTCGGTGGCGCCAGCGCTCTGCTCCCCGCGTTCACCCACGACATCCTGCATGCCGGCCCCGAGGTGTTCGGCTGCCTGCGCGCGGCACCCGGGCTCGGCGCGGTGGCCATGGCGGTCTTCCTGGCTTTTCACCCGATTCGCCGCCACGTCGGCCCGACGATGTTTGGCGGTGTCGCCGTGTTCGGGATCGCCATCCTGGTGTTCGGACTCACCACCCGCTTCTGGGTGGCGATGATCGCACTCGTGATTCTCGGGGCAAGCGATATGATCAGCATCTTCATCCGCGCGCTGCTGGTGCAGCTGCAAACCCCCGATGAGATCCGGGGACGCGTCAGCGCGGTGAATTCGGTGGGCATCGGCGCTTCGAAC
>DATGIA010000105.1:0-31817 GCA_035307465.1 Steroidobacteraceae bacterium | reverse complement strand
CATCCCGATCGTGCGCATCGCACCTCGCCAGAACCTTTCGGCCACGCCCTCGATCGGCATCGACGACTATGCAGCGGCGCGTCAGCTCACGGCGCATCTTCTGGAGCTCGGCCACCGGCGCATCGGCTTCATGCTCGGCCGCCCGGAGCACGGCGCGACCGAGCAGCGCTATCTCGGCTTCATCGACGAGATGCGCGCTCATCAGGTGGCGGTCGATTTCGAGCTCGTGCAGACCGGCAACTTCCAGTTCAACGATGGCCTGGTGTGCGCCGAGCGCATGCTGCGCTCGCCGGCCCCGCCCACCGCGATCTTCGCGAGCAACGATGACATGGCGGCGGCGGTGATCTCCATGGCGCGCAAATTTGGTCTGAGCCTTCCGGGCGAGCTCTCGGTCACGGGCTTCGACGATGCACCGGTCGCCACCATGATCTGGCCCGAGCTCACCACGGTCCGCCAGCCGGTCGCGGCCATGGCCCGTCTCGCGGCGGATCTCATCATCCGCCTCGAGCCGCGCCGCCACGGCTGGCCCGAGCGGATCCCGCGTCACCTACTCGCGCACGAGCTCATTGTGCGAAGCTCCACCGCACGGCCCGCGGCGCGCGGGTGAGGAGGGGATCGATGCGGACTTCTGAAGCGTCTCGAAGCGGACGGCACAAACGGCGCGGGTTCTGGCCGGCAATGCGAGTGCTGGCACTGCTCGCTTCGCCCGCCGCACTCACCGTGTCCGCGGCGACCACCGCGCCCGCTGCGACCGCGCCCGCGGCGACCGCGTCCGCTGCGATTACCGCGCCCGCGGGGCCGGCCGTCCCCGCTGCGCCGGCCGTCCCCGCTGCGCCGGGGGCCGATTGGCACGCGACCGTGCGACAATTCGCCGAGCAGCATCTCAAGCATCCGGCCTGGGGGTACTCGCACTGCGTGCGTGACTACGAGCTGGCCAAGGCGCTCGCGCGGGCGGATCAGGTGCCGCTCGACGATGATGTGCTGTTTGCGGCGGCCTATCTGCACGACGTGGCCGCCTTTGCACCCTGGAGTCGCGAGCAGCAGGGCATCGATCACGCCGATGAGGCCGCACGCATCGTCGATACCTTCCTCGCCGGCACCGGCTTTCCGATGAGCAAGATCGAGCGCGTGCGCGCTGCCATCCGCACTCACATGTTCGATCGCACGCCGATCGGGCCCGAGGCGCTCTACCTGCATGATGCCGATGCGCTCGACTGGCTGGGCGCCATTGGCGTCGCGCGCATCATCGCCCTGGTCGATCCAAACGGCGGCGATCCGGACGGCCCGAAGGCGGTGAAGATGCTGGAAGACAACCTGCGCGAGGTGCCGCCGCGCGTGCTCTCGCCGGCGGGACGACGGCGCATGCCGGAGCGCCGCGACGAGCTCGCGCGGTTCTTGCGCGAGCTCAAGCGGGAAAGCGGCGATCTGCGCACCTTGTAGCCGGTAATCAAGCAACGAAGGGGATGATCATGCCGATGACCCGACGCGGGTTCCTCATCAGCGGATGTGCGATGGCACTGGCCTCGGGCACCGGCGCCGAGGGCGTCGAGACGAGCCCACGCACCTTTAGAATGCCGGATAAGCAGCCGTTCAAGACGATCGAGAACAGCTGGATACCCCTCAAGGACGGTACGCGACTCGGGGCAAGGCTCTGGATTCCGTTGAGCGCCGATCACACGCCGGTGCCGGTGGTGTGGGAGTACATCCCGTATCGCAAGCGGGATCTGGAGCGGCCGCGCGACGATCAATGGGCGCAGGCCTTCGTCCCGTATGGATTCGCCTTCGCGCGCGTGGACATTCGCGGAACCGGCGACTCGGAGGGGCTGCTCCTCGACGAATATCTGCAGCAGGAGCAGGAGGATGCGGTCGAGGTGATTGCCTGGCTCGCCCGGCAGCCCTGGTCGAACGGCGCCGTCGGCATGCGAGGTATTTCCTGGGGCGGGTTCGCCTCGTTCCAGGCGGCCGCGATGCGGCCTCCCGCGCTGAAGGCGATCATGCCCCAGTGCGCCACGGACAACCGCTACACGGACGATGCACACTACGTCGGCGGTGCGCTCACGCTCGACATGTATGACTGGGGTGCCGAGTTCAAGAATGTGATGGTGGGGGCTCCGGACCCCGCGATCAGCGGTGAGCGCTGGCGCGAGATGTGGATGGAGCGCCTCAATCACACCCCGCCGATCCTCGCGACCTGGCTTTCACATCAGCGCTACGATGCGTACTGGCAGCATGGCTCAATCGCCACCGACTATGCCCGCATCAAGTGCCCGGTGTACGTCGTGGGGGGGCAGGTCGACTCGTACCGTGACTTTCTGCCGCGCTCGCTCGCGCATCTGTCGGTGCCTCGCAAGGGTCTCATGGGTCCTTGGGGCCACCGCTATCCCGAGATCGCCGATCCCGGTCCCGGCCTCGACTGGGTGAGCGAGGAGGTGCGATGGTGGACGCAATGGCTCAGGGGGATCGACACCGGCATCATGGCCGAGCCGCAGCTCCGCGCCTACATGGAAACCCAGACCGCAGCGGAGGTCTGGCCGCGCGACACTCCGGGCCGCTGGATCGCCGAGCCTTCCTGGCCCTCACCGCGCATCAAGCCGCAGGTCCTGTACCTCAACAAAGGGGCGCTCGAAGCGAGCGCTCAACCTACCGCCGTGCTCACCTGTGAGTCTCAGGAGACGCTCGGCCTCACCAAGCGCGAGTGGTTCCCCTGGGACATGCAAATCGACCTGCCTCCGGATCAGACACCCGATGACCTGCGCTCGCTCCTGTTCGACACCGCGCCGCTCACCGAGGATCTGGAGATCCTCGGCAACCCGGTGCTCAAGGTGCGCCTGTCCTCGAGCCAGCCCGTCGCCAAGATCGTGGCGCGCCTGAACGAGGTCATGCCGGATGGCCGCTCGTGGTCCGTGAGCTACGGTGTCCTCAATCTCACCCATCGCGACAGCCATACCAATCCGACGCCGCTGGTGGTCGGTCAGGAATACGACGTGCAGGTGTCCTGCTATTTCACGGCCCATCGCTTCAAGAAGGGCAGCCGCATCCGCCTCGCGCTGTCCGAGTCGCTCTGGCCCATGCTCTGGCCCTCACCCCGCAGCGTCGAGCTCAAGATCCAGAGCGGCGTGTCGAGCCTGACGCTTCCCGTGCGACCGCTCGGGCTCACCGATCCACCGCTGCCCATGGCGCAGATCTCGGATCGCATCGTCGCCCGCGAGAAGGCCGAGCCCTACTCCCCGAGCCGCTACGAGATCCGCCAGTCGGGCCCCGACGCGCACGGCCGGGTCGTGCTGCACAAGAGGCTGCGAGAGTTACCCGAGACGCTCACGGACATCGGCACGACCACCTCGGGAGGAAGCGACTGGTTCCTGTCCATCCAGGAAGGGGATCCCAACAGCTCGGTGTGGCAGCTGCGCTGGTTCAGCAAGCTGAGCCGTGGCGATTGGGACACGCGAACGGAGTCGACGCTCGAGCTCAGCTCGACGCCCGAGGAGTTTCGCCTCAAGGAGTCGATGACGGCGTGGGAGGGCGAGCGCATCGTCTTCGAGAAGGCCTGGGACCACAAGATCAAGCGCGACCTCATGTGAGGCCCGAGGATGCGACCCGCGCCCGCGTGAGTCAGTGAGCGCCGGCGAGCTCCGAGCGATACACGGTGCCGCCTTTCATCACGAATCCCACCCGCTCGGTGAGCGTGATGTCGTCGAGTGGATTGCCCGGCACGGCGACGAGATCGGCGAGTTTCCCCACCTCGACGGTGCCGATGCGGTCCTGCCAGTGAATGATCTCGGCATTGAGGCGCGTCGCCGCGACCAGCGCCGCCATCGGCTTCTCGCCGAGCGCCACCCGGGTGCGAAATTCACGTGCGTTGAAGCCATGCGGGATGACGGGCGCATCGGTCGCCAGGCCGATCGGCAGCCCGGCGGCGAGAGCACGCCGAAAGCCGCCTTCGGCCATCGCCCGCAGCTGCCGCATGCGCTCCATCTCCGCGGCCGGAAACACGTTCGCGTGGTTCTCATCGATGTTCCAGGACATGAGCGCCAAGGTGGGCACGTAGTAGCAGCCCGGATGGCTCTTGATCAGGGTGATCGCCTCCGCATCGAGACCCGATCCATGGTCGATGGTATGCACCCCGGCGCGGATCGCTGCCTTGATGCCCTCGCTGCCGTGCGCATGTGCCGCCACGTCGCGACCCCAGCGCCGAGCCTCGACGACTGCGGCCCTCATCTCTTCCTCCGAGTACTGCTGAGCGCCCGGCACGATGCCCTTCGAGAGCACCGCGCCGGTCGCGAGGATCTTGATGAAGTCCGCCCCGTTCTTGAAGTTCGTGCGCACGGCCTTGGTGATCTCTTCGGGACCGTCCGCGAGGTTGTGCACCAGAGGGACCTGGACGTAGGGGGAGAACTGCAGTGCATCCCCCGCACCGCCGGTCGATGAGACATAGGCGCCCGCCACCAGCATGCGCGGACCCGGCACCGCACCCTCGTCGATCGCGTTGCGTAGGGCGACGTCCGTGTAAGGCCACACGGGACCCATGTCCCGCACGGTCGTGAAGCCCGCCCTCAAGGTGACCAACGCATTGTGCGCTCCCCACAGCGCATCCTCGGCCGGGGTGGTCTTGACCAGCTGGTCTTCCCAGTGCACATCGCTGCGACCGGTGAGGTGCGTGTGCAGATCGATGAAGCCGGGCAGGAGCGTTGCGTCCCCGAGATCCACCAGGCGCGCCGTGGTGGGGATCGGTAGCGATGAGGCCACGGCGGTGATCTTCTCGCCCTCGATACGCACCATGGCGGGTGCGAGCGGCTCGCCCCCGCGACCGTCGATGAGCCGCGCCGCGCGCACGATGGTGACCGCGGAGGAGGGGTCCTCGCCCCATGCGGGGCCTGCAGCCAGGAGCAGCCCCACTAGTCCCAGCAGGGCTGCGAGTGCTGCGAGCGGGTGGACCCCAGCAGAGGCACGGACCGTCGGACGCTGCGGCGCCGTCATTGAGCTCATGATGATCCCCATCGAGTGAATTGTACGGACGCGGTCAAGCGAGCGCCACGACGCTGCTCAGGCGATCCCTGCATGGGAACGCACGGTCACCGTGCACCCGCCGCCGATCGTGTTGCACGCCTCGCAGGGCTCTTGGATGCGACGGACGTTGTGATAATCTGCCCGCAAAATTATTCAAATGTTCAACGTGGGGATGACACGGTGAAAGACAGATACCAGAGATTGCCGGCTCTCGCGCAGCAGCAGCGCGCCCTCAAGTCCTCGCGCACGGCCGTGAGCGCAGCGGTTTGCCTCGCGCTATACGGCGCGCCTCACGTGGTGTCCGCCCAGCAGGCGCCGGCCCAGGCGCCCGCCACCGCGGGAGAGCTCAGCGAGATCACGGTGACCGCGACTCGCCGCGAGGAGACCCTCGAGTCGGTTCCCTACAGCCTCTCGGTGGTGAGCGGCGAGGACCTCTCGCGGGTGGGTGTCGTCGATCTCGCCTCGCTCGCCAACGAGGTGCCGGGCCTTGCTTACTACAACTTCGGCGGCCGGCAGGTGGGCGCCGAGGTGCCCATCATCCGGGGCCTGAATGCGAGCGACATCTCGGTCCAGGGTCGATCGTTTCGCACCTTCGAGCAAAGCCCGGTCGGTACCTACATCGGCAACTCTCCGTTCGACGGTTACCTGCAGCTCGACGACATTCAGCGCATCGAGGTGCTGCGTGGCCCACAGGGGACTTTGTACGGCGCCGGAGCGCTGGGTGGTGCGCTGCGCATCATTCCCAACGCGCCGAAGCTCGGCGAGTTCTCGGGCAATCTCGAGGCGAGCGGCGGCGTCGTGACCGGCGCGGGCAAGATGGCGTACACCACCTACGCCATGCTCAATCTGCCGCTCGGCGACACGCTCGCGCTGCGGGCCTCGGCCAAGTTCGCCTACGAGCCCGGGTGGCTCGACGTCTACGGTCTGATCAAGCGCGACGGCAGCCCGCTCGGCGGCATTCCGGTGCTCGCAGATCCATCGGACCCGATCAACAGCCCGGCCGTGTTCTACGGCAAGCATGATTGGAACGACCAGAACGCCTTCACCGGCCGCACGAGCCTGCTGTGGAAGCCCTCCGAGAGCTTCAATGCGGAGCTGGCCTTCAACTACGCCAGCATCAACGGCGACGGTGGTCCGTACTCGAATCCGGTCTTCCAGGGCGGGGCCTATCCGCTCGATCCACGAATCACGTTCCCCTCAGGCAGCGACCGACTCTCCTTCAGCGCGGTCGATCAGCAGTACTGGCGCAGAACGACGCTCTCGAGCGTCGATCTGAGCTACGACGCCGGCTTTGCGACGCTCTCCTCGACCAGCACGTACTCCGCGACGAACGGCTGGACGATGTCCGATGGCACGTACGTCATCGGCACGATCAACGCCTTCAACGTCAATAACTACTATGAGGGTGTGCCGCTCAACCCACGCTACGTGGAGCCCGGACTCTTCCAGGACTACGCCCACACCTTCAGCCAGGAGCTGCGCCTGGTGTCCAAGACCGGCCCCGGCTCGATGTTCGATTATGTGGTGGGTCTCTTCTACGAAAGCCAGAAGCGCACCGGCACGTGGCTCATTCCGAGCCCCGGCTCCTACGAGCGGACCGTGGCCGAAGGGTGTACCGGCCAGTATTTCGCCGGTGACGCGTTTCCAAATTGCCTGGTCTCGGTCGGCCCCGGTGATGAGAACTTCACCCAGGGCGATTTGCAGCACTTCCAGGACAAGAGCGAGTTTGGCGAGCTCACCTGGCACTTCATCGACCACGGGCAGCTCACCGTCGGGGGCCGGCACTTCTCGCAGACGTTCAGCGACGCCGGGGCCTACCTCGTCTACACCTACGACACCCTGGTCCCGCCGACCTCGCACAGCTCACCCGCCTCGAAGAACACCTGGAAGGTCAATCCGTCGTACGAGTACGCACCGGGGCATTACGTCTATGCCATCTGGTCTCAGGGCTTTCGCCGCGGCGGTGCCAATGCCGTACCTCCCGCGGGCCTTTACAAGGAAAGCCCCGAGCTCAATACCTACGCTCCGGACTTCGTCAACAACTACGAGGCGGGGCTCAAGGGTCGGTTCAGCAACGATCTGAGCTACACCCTCGCAGTGTTCGACATACACTGGGACAAGCCCCAGATCTCGACGACGCTCCTCGACGGCAATCTCGCGGTCTACAACGCGAACAGCGCGATCTCCAAGGGTTTCGAGTTCGAAACGCGCGGTCCGCTCTTTTTGCCGGGGCTTACCTACTCGATCGGCGGCGCCTATGCGGACGCCAAGCTCACGAGCAGCTTCGCGCTGCCGGAAAACAACGGAGGCGGTGTGATCGTACCCGGGCTCTTGACGGGCAGCGCCGGAAACCAGCTGCCCGGAAGTCCGAAGGTGAGCGCGTCGGTCACGTTCACCTACGAGCGCTACATTCTGCCCGAGTACGACACGGTCACCTCACTCAACACCGTGTATCGCAGCACGGTGCCGCTGTTTCTCAATCCGCCCGAGAACCAGTATTACTCTCAGGCGTACGCGCTCGTGAACTTGAGTTCCATGCTCTCGCACAAACCCTGGCGGGTCGGCTTCTATTCGACCAACCTGCTGAACAAGCGCGCGGTCCTCGCCCCGTTCGTTCCGAACCCCTACACGACGGCGGGTGGCCTCATTGAGAACTACACCTACAATCCGCCGCGCGAGGTCGGGATCAAGATCGGCTACTCGTTCTGAAAGCCGGCCTCTGCTCAGCCCTCGCTCGGTATCGCGACGCCGTGACGCTCGAGCGCTCGCATCAAGGGCTCGAAGTGCGCTCGATAGTGGCGCCAGCGCCCCGAGGAGGAGCCATAGATGGGTCGCCGGACCTGGGCGGCACTCGCGGTCAGCGACACGGCGGCATTGCGCTGGATCTCGAGCGCCGCCTCGTTCCAGGCGAGGTTGCAGTAACTTGCGAGGGCGGCGCCCTGCTCACGCGGCTCGCGCACGAGCGCCTCGTACTGCACCTCGTGAATGGCCTCGCCCAAGGCGGCACGCCAGTGCGCAAGGAGCTTCTCGTAGGCGGCGTAATAGCGCGCCAGATCCTCGAAGTCGTAGCTGAACGGATAGGCCTCGCCGAACAGGGTGCGGTACATTGCAAAGCAGCTGTCGAGGGGCGAGCGCCGGACGAGGATGAGCCGAGCGTCGGGCAGGGCACGATGAATCGCCCCGAGATAGAGATAGTTCATCGGCAGCTTCTCCACGATCTTCTGCGCGCCCGGGAGCCCGTCGGCCAGGGCCGCGTAGCCCGCGGCCACGGCATCGGCATCGGCGCGCGCGGCCCGCTCGAACACGTCGCCCGCTCCGGCCGGAGCAGCGGACAGAAGCGCACGCGAGAAATTTGCGGTCTCGCCATTGGAGCGTACGCCCGCAAGACCCGTGAGGATGCGCTCGACGAGCGTCGTACCCGAGCGCGGCAGGCCGACGATGAAGATGTAGCGGGTCGAATCGAGGTTTGCGGAGCTCCCGCGATGCAGCGACTCGCGCGTAAACACCTCGCGGATTCGACGCAGTTTCCCCTCGTCGATGGCAACGTCGTAGTCGAGGTTGCGCCGGCGCGCGCTCGCCCCCGTGCTGAACCATTGAAAGGCCTCATCGAAGCGCCCGAGGTCGTCGAGCTCCTTGCCGAGCGCAAAGCCGAGAAACATGCGCGCCCGGTCCTCGCGCTCGTGCTGCGCAAAGAGACGCTCGAGCTGCTCGACATGGTTGGCATCGAGCGTCTGCACGCGCAGCTCCGAGCGCAACAGGAGGCTCGGATAGTGCGTCGAGTCGAGGGTGATGGCGCGCTCGCACGCCGTCTCCGCCTCGATGAGCCGGCCGAAACTGCGCTCACTCGAGGCGAGGTTGTACCAGGCGCGGGCACTCGTGGGGCTGAGCTCGACCACCCGCCGATACAAGCGATTCGAGCGCTCATGCTGCCCCAGGAGCATCGAGACATGAGCGAGCCCGTCGTAGGCGTCCGCAACACCCGCCGTGCAGGCGAGCGCCTGCTGCACCACGTGCTCGGCCTGCGGCGCGCGCCCGAGGCTCAGCAATATGGTCGCAAGCATCCCGTGCGCCGGTACACAGGCGCGCTCACCGGCAACCGCGCGCTCGGCGAACGGAAGCGCCGCCGCGAACTGTCCAGCGCACATCAGTCGATACGCCTCGATATCGGGCCTTGCGAAGGCAGGCATGGCGCTCCCGCAATAGGATTTCCTCCACATTCTATACTGCCGCACCACGGCGCCCGGCCCGGCTTTCGGGCAGCTACTTCCCTCTGAACAAGGTGAACATATGACCGTTTCCCGACGCGAGGTGCTCGTAGGCTCGGTCGCTTGGCTCTCGGGCGCTCCCGGGGCCCTTGCGCGGGCCGCACCGCAGAGCCCGGCCCGCGATGCGCGCGGCTGGCGGTTGCCCGACAAGAGCCCCGTGCAGGTGATCGAGAATGAATGGATCGCGCTCCGGGATGGTACGCAGTTGAGCGCGCGGCTCTGGCTCCCTCAGGTGCCCGGAGTCCGCGCCCCCGTGGTCTTCGAATACATCCCCTATCGCAAACGCGATCTTTATCGCGCGCATGACGATGCGTGGGGCCAGCAGCTTGCGCAGTACGGGGTCGCCTATGCGCGCGTCGATGCGCGCGGGTCGGGCGATTCGCAAGGCATCCTGGTCGATGAATACCTCGATCAGGAACTGGAGGATGGCGTGGAGGTGATCGCATGGCTCGCGCGTCAGCCTTGGTCGAACGGCTCGGTGGGCATGCGCGGCATCTCCTGGGGAGGCATCAACACGCTGCAGATCGCAGCCCGGCGCCCTGCGGCATTGAAGGCCATCATGCCCATGTGCTGCACCGACACTCGCTACACCGACGATGCGCATTACATCGGCGGAGCACTCGGCCTCACCGATCTGCAGTGGGGTGTGCAATTCAAGGCGGTCATGGCGTTGCCCCCGGATCCGGCGATCACCGGTGCGACCTGGCGCGATCAATGGCAGGCGCGGCTCGATGCCTCGCCGGCGATCCTCGAGAGGTGGCTGTCCCATCAAAGGAACGATGCGTACTGGCAGCGCGGCTCGGTGTCGGTGGATTACGCGAGCATCCGCTGCCCCGTATACATCGTCGATGGGTGGGTCGATACGTACGGCAACACGGTCACCCGCATTCTCGAGCACGTGAGTGCGCCGCGTAAGGCGTTGATCGGACCCTGGGCGCACAACTATCCGGAGTCCGCTGGCCCCGGCCCGAGCCTGCAATGGAGCTTCGAGGAAGTGCGCTGGTGGCAGCATTGGCTGGCCGGTGTGCCCACCGCCATCATGGAGGAGCCCATGGTGCGCGCTTACATGCCCTATCGGACCGCCTCGGAGACCTTCCCGGCGAACACTCCCGGGCGATGGATCGCGGAGAAGACCTGGCCCGCACCTGCAATCAAAGGTCGCATCTGGTATCTCGAGGAGGGTCGTTTGGCGCCTGCCGCCGGCGCTCATCGCGAGGTCAAGTATGTGGGAGATGACGTCGTGGGATTGAGCAAGCCCGAGTGGCTGCCTTTTCCGCCGGAGGGGCTGCCGCAGGAGCAAAGCTCCGATGATCGCAAATCGCTGCTCTTTGACTCGGCGCCTCTCGATGGGGATCTGGAGATTCTCGGCCATCCCGTCGCGTACGTCCGGGTCGCCGCCGATCAACCGGTCGCAAAGCTCGCGCTGCGCCTCTGCGAGGTCACGCCGCAGGGCAAGTCCTGGCTCGTCACCTACGGCCTGTTGAATCTCACGCACCGGGGAGGCGATGAGAAGCTCAGTCCGCTCAAGCCCGGTGAGGCGTACGACGTGCGGGTCGATCTGTCCGTGATCGCGCACCGCTTCAACGCGGGTCATCGTATTCGCCTGGCCGTCTCGGAGAGCTTGTGGCCGCTGGTGTGGCCCTCGCCTCGTGTGGCGAGCCTGACTCTCACGCTCGGCCTCTCGCGCCTCGAGCTGCCCGTACGCCCCCCGCAGCACGATCCGCCGTTCCCGATCCCGGAAAATCCCGCCGACCGCGCGCCGCCGGCGGGACGCACTCCGCTCACCGAGACGGGGCCCGACCCGGAGGGCTGGTACGAAGTGCGGCAGGATCCGCAGTCCTTCTCCTACCCGGTGGCCGATACCGGCACCGTCATCAGCGGCGCCGCCGGCATCAAGGTGCGCCTGCGAATCAAGCGCGGCGACAACAACAGTTGTGAATGGCAGGGCGAACGCAGCGGCGGGTTCCAGCGCGGCGATTGGAATTGCAAGGTCTATAGCTCATTCAGGCTCACCTCGACCCCGGAGAGCTTCTTCATCGAGGAGACGGTGCGGGCAAGCGAGCGCGAGGAGGTCATTTTCGAGCGCTCCAACAAGGCCGTGGTGAAGCGCGACCTCATGTAGGCCGAGGCGTCGCGGTACGCTCGTGCTCGCTCGAGCTCAGCTTGAGCTCGGCGATGGCGCCGACCAGATGATAAAGCGTGCTTGCGGTCGCGGGTGCATGGAGCAGCGTTCCGCTCGGCAGGCATACGTCAAACCAAAGACCCGGAACCGGGGTCGCGAGGTAGCGAAGCAGGCTCGAGGCGGCCGCTGCCGCATGCGCTTCGTGGAGCGGATCTTGCGTCAAACGCGCGAGAAGCAGCGCCGCCTTGAGCCGCTCGGTCTGCGGCCAGAGGCGCGCATTCGCATCGTGCACGCGGAGATCGTCGTGCAGCGCGTTGACGACCAGGCCGTTTCGAAGACCGCGTTGCTCGGCGAGCGCGCACAGATGCCCGGCGGTCGCGAGCAACGGACCCCCATGGAGCGTGCGACTGCGCATGAGCAGCCACGCCCATTCGAATTGATGCCCGGGCTCGATCAGGCCATGGCCGGGGTCGCTGATCGCTCGCCCATCGAGGTCGAATCGCTCGCCGATTGCGCCGGTGCCTGCACGGCGGAAGCGCTCGAGCACGACGCTCACGAGGCGCCGCACCCAGTGCGACCATCCGGTGTCCTCACCGGCCTGCGACCAGGCAAGACAGGCCTCGAGGAGATGCATGTGTGGATTCGACTCGAGGTGAGTCGCGTCCTTGCTCGGGCGAAAAGCGCCATCGCCGGTTGCGAAGCGCTCCTCGATCAGCGCCCGCAGCTCGAGTGCACGCGCCTCGAAGTCTCGAGCGCTTCCGAGCACCCGCGCGCAGCCCTCGAGCCCCAGCAGTGCGAATGCCTGATCGTAGAGCAGGGCGCGCTCCTCGACCGCTGTCCCATCATCTGCCACCATGGCGCGATACAGGCCGTCCTTCCGCCGGTACCGTTGCTCGAACCAGTGCCAACCGCGCTCGATGATCACCGGTACGTCGCGATGCCATCCGAGCCGCGGAGCAAGCGCGAACGCATATACCTGACGCGGATGCACGCGGGCGCGCCGCGGCCGTGCGAGGCTGGTCCCGTCCTGCGCGATCGCCTCGACGAAACCCCCGGAAGCATCGATGCCGTGCGCGGCCCAGCGTGGGTAGGCGCACTCGATGAGCCAGCGCAGCAGCTGCTCGCGGCAACGAGAGAGCGTGGTGCGAGGCTCATCCACCGCCGCGGGAATCACCCGTGCGCTCATGCTCTCAACAACGCGAAGCGCGTCGGCAGGAGCCGGTCGCTGAAGGGCAGAATGGCGGCGCCGACCGCCGGCGCATCATCGGACGTGAGCGCCCGCTCAACCGGCGCGATGGCGGGAATCTGCGCCGCGAACGGCGCCATGCGCTCGTTCAGAGCATGGGCGAGCGCATCGACCAAGGGTGCCGGAAGCCGTCCGCCGATGAGGATCGCCTCGGGGTTGATCAGGCAGTTGACCGCGAGGAAGGCCTCGAGGAGCGCTTCGGTGGATTCGCGGATCCACGCATCGACGATGCGCTGCGCCTCGGGAGCGAGCTTCATGAGACCGCCCGGGCTCGCCACCCGGAAGCCGCAGGCGGCGAGGCGAGCGTAGAGGCTCGAGAGCGAGACGATGTTCTGCAGCTGGCTCTCGACTCCGAGCGCATCGCGGGCGCGCAGCCAGCCGATCTCACCGCTGCGCCCCTGCGCACCGCGCACATAGTTGCCGTCGGCGACCAGTCCGCCGCCGAGCGCGGCGGTCACGAGAAGATAGAAGAAGCTGCGGTAGCGCTGACCCGAGCCGAACTGCATCTCGCCGATGGCCGCCGCGGCGGCATCGTTTTCGATGAAGACCGGCACATCGAGCACGTCTCGGATGAGATCATCGACGCGTACCGCGGCCCAGGCCGCATAGTCCGCGGGTTGATCGGGCAGGTGAGCTCGGGCGATGTCGTCGGGGAAGGCGATACCCACCCCGAGCAGACGCTCGACCGGAATGGCGGCTCGAGCGAGCAGTTGATGCACCGAGCGCTTGAAGAACAGGCGCACCTCGGCGGGCTTGGCAAAATGGATCTCGCGCGAGGCCCGGGCGCGCACCTTGCCGAGAAAATCGAGCACCACGATGGTCACGTGATCACGGTCGACGTTGAGCCCGATCGAGAAGCAGCTGTCCGGGTTGACCACGAACTTCGATGCGGGCTGGCCGCGCTGGCCGCGCATGCGCCCCGCATGCAGGATGAGCCGTTCCTTGAGCAATCGATTGGTGATGTTGGCGATCGCTGCGGGTGTGAGCCCGGTCTTCGAGGCCAGATCGGTGCGTGTCACCGGACCGTTGACCCGTACCGCGTGCAGCGTCACCCGTTGATTGTGATCTCCCGTGCTCGTGGGATTGGCGCCCGAGAGGTGCAGCTCGGCAGGCGCAGTGGGCTCGCGCCGTCGCCCCTCGGTGCGCTCAGGCACGCGCAGCTCCGATGCGCGCATCGAGAGCGAGGGCGAGGGCTCCGAGGGGACCCGCCGATGCTCCGAGACCCGGAGCGATGACATAGCGATCGAGGTCGCCGACCAGGGCCGGCAGGTCGAGGTAGCCGTGGATGCTTGCCTCGAGGCCGCGTCGCAGTCGCGCCAGAAGCTGCGGGCGATCCTTGAGAACGCCGCCCCCGATGAGAATGCGTCGCGGCGCCGTGCCGAGCACGATCGTGTGCAGGAGCTGTGCGAGCGCCTGCGTCGCGGACTCCCACGCCGGATGATCGAGAGGGACCTCTTCGGCCGGCCTGCCGGCGCGGGCCGATATTGCTGCACCCGAGGCGAGCCCCTCGACGCAGGCGCCGTGAAAGGGGCAGATCCCGGGGAATGAGTCACCGGGCGCTCGCGCGACACGGATGTGGCCGAGCTCAGGATGAGCGAAGCCTCGGGACAGCTGCCCGTTCACAACGAGTCCGACACCGACGCCCGTGCCGACCGTCACATAGGCAAAATCATCGAGTCCCTGCGCCGCGCCCCAGCGTCCCTCGGCGAGCGCGGCACCGTTGACGTCCGTGTCGATCCGGATCGGAACGCCGAAGGCCCGGGAGAAAAAGGCCGCGAGAGGCGTATCGCTCCAACCGGGCTTGGGCGTGCGGCGGATGCTGCCGAAGCGCGCCGAGCGCACATCGAGATCGAGCGGTCCAAAGGAAGCGATGCCGAGTGCCGCGACGGGCCCGTGCAGGGCAATTCCGTTGCGCAGCACCTCCTCGATGCGGGCCAAGGTCGTCTGCGGATCGCCGCCCGTCGGAAGCGAGATCTGCATCCGCACATCCTCGGGATCGGTCCCGAGCGTGCACACACATTTGGTTCCGCCGAGCTCGACGCCTGCGAGCAGTCCTTCGGCAGGACTCATCGAGGCGCGGCCGCCGCCACGGCTCCCGACGGAGCGGCTGAGTCCCGGAAGTAGCTGTCGTGCGAAGGCGCGTCTCGCGTGATGAGGGAAGTGGCCTGCGCGAGCGATCCGAGCAGCTCCCGCAGGGCGGGAAGCGGGACGACATCGAGCAGGGGATCGTAACCGCGCGGCTGGATGCCGAGGCCCTCGAAGATATAGAACCAGCTCAGGTCGGTGAACAGCTCGCCCGCACGGCAACGGATGCGGCCGGTGTGCCGGTACAGATCGATGCGCTGTGAGAGCGTATCGGGCAGAGCCATCGCGCGACAGTAACGCCAGAAAGCGGTATCGGTGCGCTGCGAGAGACTGTAATGCAGCACGATGAAGTCCCGCACCCGCTCGCTTTCCTCGATGAGCGCTGCATTATAAGCGGCGATGTTGCTGGCATCGAAGTCGGCGTCGGGGAAATGCTCGAGCAGGTGATAGACCCCGCTCGTCACCAGATGGATGCTGGTCGACTCCAGAGGCTCGAGGAATCCCGAGGCGAGACCGAGTGCGATGCAATTGCGGTTCCAGTAGTGCCTGCGACGTCCGGTCGTGAAGCGCAGGAGCCGCGGCTCGGCAAGGGGAGTGTCCCCCACGACTGCGAGCAGATCCGCTCGCGCCTCCTCATCGCTCAAATGTGCGCTCGAGTAGACGTAGCCGTTGCCGCAGCGGTGCTGCAGCGGAATGCGCCACTGCCATCCTGCGGCCCGTGCGCGTGATTGCGTGTAGGGCGGTCTCGCTCCGGTCACGGCCGAGGGAAAGGCAACGGCCCGATCACAGGGCAGCATCGCGCTCCAGTCGATGTAGCCGGTGTGCAAGATCCGCTCGATCAGGGCGCCGCGAAAGCCGCTGCAGTCGATGTAGAGGTCAGCCTTCAGGCTCGCGCCATCGGCGAACCGGAGCTCATCGAGAAAACCGTCCGCCCGCTGCGTCGCGCCCGCGACGGTGCGCTCGAGCCGCATCACCCCGAGGCGCTCGGCGTAGGTGCGCAGGTAAAGCGCGACCAACGTCGCATCGAAGTGCAGTGCATAGCGCAGCCCGGCCGCGGGCGAGCCCGGATCGGGATCGGGATGGCGGAACTTGCCGGCGTCGCCCAGCGCGGCACACGCACTGAAGTCGTTGAAGCGCGGTGACAGGCCGGCCGCCTTGGCGCGTTGCCAGCCATGAAAGAACGGGCGGCGATTGATGGGCGCGCCGAACGTACCGAAGGGATGCCAGTAGGAATGATCGAGATGGCGCCAGTCTGTGAACTTGATGCCGAGCTTGTAGGTCGCCTGGGTGTGGCGCATGAAGTCGGCTTCATCGATGCTGAGGAAGCGCAGCAACTCGATGATGGGCGGAATGGTGGCCTCGCCCACCCCCACGGTGCCGATGTCGGGCGATTCAATCACCGTGATGACGGTGCGCGTGCCTGGAAGCGCGCGTGCCAGCATCGCGGCCGCGAGCCAGCCGGCGGTGCCTCCGCCGACGATGGCGATGGAGCGGATGCGCCGCGGGCTCGCGCCCGCGGCTCCGGATCTTCCGGGAATGTCGAGAAGGTCGGACATGCGCTCGCTATCTCCAGCGTCCGCTGCGCTCCAATCACACCCTCAAGCCGCGGACCCTGATCGCGCCGTCTCGTGCGCAGGGAGAGGAAGGCGCGGTCAACATCGCGCTACCCTCGGTTCGGCTGCAGTCCCGCCCTCAGGGCCCGCGCGCCCCGGCCGGTAAAATCACAGTTTCCCCTTGAACCCAAAGTACAGCCGTCGCCCCGTGTCATCATAAGTGAAAGGCTCGTTCGGGAATTGCAGGTAGGTGTGCTGCTTCGCATCGGCCAGATTGACCACCTGCAGCAGGACACCGAAGTGCGCACCGAAATCGTACTCGAGCTGCCCGTCGACCTGCCCATAGGCAGCCTGGTACACGGAGTAGATCTTTGACGCCCCGTTGATGTCCTGAAAGGCGAATGAGGAGCCCACGCCGCCCGAGTTGATCGACACATCGCGCCAGGAGTAGGCAACGCGCGCCGAGAAGCCGGCCCGCTCGAAGTAGGCAATCGCATTGACCGAGTTCTTCGAAACGCCGGGTATGGGCAGTTCCCCTCCGAAAGAGCTCGTCTGAGTCGTGGAGGAGTCGGCCCGCGTATAGTTCGCCTGAAAGCCGAGGCCCAGATCGAACGCGTACTGCGCGCCGAGCACGAAGCCGTAGACTTTGCCCGTGCCTCCGTTCTCGGGAGTCGTCACGTTGGCCGTCGTGGCGCCGGTGCCGTCGGGCACCGTGGTCGGCACGTTCGTGGTGATGACGAAATTGTCGACCGCCTTGTAGAAGTATTCGACGCTGACCAGGCCGCTGCGCGCGAAGTAGTCCTCCCAGGCGATCTCGAACTGCGAGGCGCGGAACGGATCGAGATTCGCGTTCCCGGAATTACCGCCGTTGAACTTGAAGCACACCGAGGCGCCGTGCAGGCACTCGCCGGGCGCGGCGCGGGTGTAGCCGTACTGCAGGCCGGACCCGAGCTGCTGCAGATCCTGCGAGGACATGACGCGAGCGGCACTGAAGCGCAATTTCTGCTGCTCGGTCGCATTCACCACGACGTTGAAGGTCGGCAGGACGTCGGTGTAGCTGCGGCTGTTCCTGAACGGAACATCGTTCGAATCCACGCCGTTCCACGAGGCGGTACCAACGTAAGTGGAGCCGTTGGGATTGGTCTGGGAGCCGTTCACCTCGAGCTGGGTCCTCACCACGCGGATGCCGTAATTGGCATGAAAGATCCCCGCGCCGTCCGCCGAGTCCCCCATGGCAAACAGCGACGTGGTCTTTTGCGTCACCCTCCAGGAGTTCAGAGGGTCGGCAAAGAATCGTTCCGTGCCGTTCTTGAGCCCGGCCTGCGACCAGACCGTGTTGAGGTAGGTCGCCGGATCGGTCATGCCGCCGGTCACTGGATTTTTGACGCCGATCGGCCCGTTTGCGAAGTTGTTGTAGATGAGGAGCAGATTCGGGTTGGTCTGCGGCGTCGAGTAAGGGATGCGCGCGTAGCCGGGGTCCTGGTAGTACAGCCATGTGCCCGAGGCGGCGCTGATGCAGCAGTTCCCGGCGGCCGTGCCCGCGCCAATGCCGCCGAGCCCGTAGGGATCGATGCCATTCTCGAGATAGCGGCCGTGCACGTAGTTGACTTCGTTGTCCTGATAGCGCCCGCCCGCGGTCACATCGACCAGGTCGTTTGCCTTGAAGTGCACATCGAACTTGACCGCCCACTGCTTCTCGTCGTTGGTGTTCGCCCACGCCCAGTTCGACTTGAACAGGGTGTACGCCGGGTTCGAAAGCACGTTGGTGTAGCCGTAGTTGTTCGGATAGCTCGCCGAGGGCAAACCGCTCGTGCCACCGTTGTTCCAGACCCAGGCATAGCCGTGATTGCCGTTCGCGCAGTTATTGGCGCCGTTGTTGCAACCCGGAGCACCCGGTTGAATCGAGTTGAGCCCGGTACCGAACGCGGCATAGGCGCCGTGCTCCACATCCGCTTGGGCCGCCTCGTAGTCCCCGGTGGCCTTCGCATAGGCGACCCCGAAATCGCCCGTCACCGGGCCCGATCCGGTGAATTTCGTGAGCAACTGGAAGTTATTGGCCTTGGTGTGGTCTGCTTCGTAAAGCGTCGCCGTTTCAGCATCGTTCGCCATGAACGTTCCCTGCTGCACGACGCCGCTGCCATCGATCGAGTAGGGCTGTGTCGGGTCGATGCCGGGGAAGGAGGCCGGTGCGCCGGGTTTGTTGGTCTCGCCGCTGCCGCCCGAGAACCAAGCCTTGTTGGAGTAGCTGGTGGTGGTCTCTTCCTCATCGATGAAGAACCAGTTGAAGGTGCTCGAGATGTCCTCGGTCCACTTCCATTCCGCGCCGATCGTGGCGCCCTTGGTCTCGATCTGGTCGAGCGCGTCGGTGAAATAGGCGAGCTGCGGATCGATGTAGGTCTTGCCGCCCGGCAGAACCATGTTGGTGCTCGCAATCGGGCTGCCGACGTACGAGCCGACGGTCGCCGTATTGGTGATGAGCCACTGGTTGCGATTCTGGTCTTGAAATTGCTTATCGTGGGTCTTGGTGTCGTCGTACGAGACACTGCCGGTGACCGCGAAGCTGTCGTTGAACTTGTAGCCTCCCGCCAAGGCGCCCACCGGCGTCGGTCCGCCATCGGCATTCTGTGCCTTGGTGCCGCGCGCGTAGCCGGTGAGGTTTGGGCCGATGTCCTGCGAGAGCGGAGAGCGCGTCTTGATGTCGATGATGCCACCGAGGCCACCCTCGCGATCCTGCGCCGTCGGATTCTTGATGACATCGACGCCGCCAATCTCCTCGGTGGGTATGCCCTCGAGGGAGAGGTACTGGAGCCCTGAGGCTCCGCCGCCGCCCGAGGATTCACCCGACACATAGATCTCGCGGCCGGTCAGCAGCACCTCACCGTTGAGGGTGACGAGATTGTTACGCAGCCCATCGACGAGCACCTGAGTGCCTTTGCCACCGGAGCGGTTGATCGAAACCCCGGGCAGTCGCTGCAGGGATTCAGCGACGTCCTGATCGGGCATCTTGCCCAGATCCTCCGCAACCACCGATTCAATCGGCTGCACCGCGTCGCGCTTGCGGTTCAGAGCGGACTCCACCGACTCGCGGTAGCCCGTCACGACGATCTCGCGCAGCTCATCGGGACTGGATGTGCTGGTACTCGGAGCGGCGCCCGCCGGGGTGTCCGCGGCGATGGCCCAGTGGCTGAGGAGCGAGGCGTCGATTGACACCGCTGTCATTAGAGCTAAACGGATGGCCCGACGGACCCGCGTTTCGCGGCTATTCGACATGGATTGATCTCCCCGAAAGCAACTTGATCTGTTTCTAGCGCCTGGCGGCCGCTTCGGCCGGGTGATACTGATTTTCCCCGGCCAGACAGCCGTTTCGCGCCTTTTTGTCCCCATCGGAAGGTTCTTGTGAGCCCCCTCGATGCAGGCAAAAGGCTAACTCCGTTCGCCCGCGCGCGTCAACGATTAAATACTTTTTCTGGATTTAATCGCCGCCCGGGTGTCAGCGCTGACAAAATAGCCCGCGGGTGAGCATCGTGGGGCGCACTCGGGGGAGGGTGGCCATGACTGGCCGAAATGAGCACTGCCCCTGTGGCAGCGGCAAACGTTATCGAAACTGCTGCGGACGGCTCGGGCGCTCCGGCGTCCCGGGCGAGTGCGCTGCCGGTGTGGGTGATCCGCCGGCCATGCGGGTCGTGGAGCTGCTCGAGGCGGGGGATTTCAGCGCCGCGGAGACCCAGGCCGTGCTCGAGCTGCGCGCGAGGCCATGCGATGCGACGCTCTGGCAGGCTCTTGCGGTGGCGCGGGGCGCACAGCGCAAGGACCCGCTCGAGGCGTGGCAACGCGCCTGCGAATACGCGCCGCGCGCCGCGGAGTCGCACCTCAACTTGGGCAATGCGCTCGCTCGTCATGGGCGGCTTGCCGAGGCGGGCGCGAGCTATGCGCGGGCGCTCGCACTGCGCCCGCGCTGTGCGCTCACACTGACCAATCTCGCCGAGTTGCAACTCGAGCTCGGCAACGTCGGCGCGGCCGCGGAGAGCTGCCGGCGCGCGCTCATCGAGGAGCCGGACCGGGCGTCCACTCATTGCATTCTCGGTGAGGCATTCGCCCGCGAGGGACGTCATGGCGAGGCGCTTCAGTGTGCGCGCCGAGCCATTGAGCTCGAGCCCGGCTCGGCGCGGGCCCACAGGGTGCTCGGCTACAGCCTGGCCAAGCTGGCCCGCCCGGACGAGGCGCTCGCCGCGCTCGAGCGCGCGCTCTCACTCGACCCCTCTTCGCCCGACGCGCAATTTCGCTGTGCGCAGCTGCTGCGCAGCCTGGGACGACTGGAGCAGGCGGAGGCGTGCTTTGGTCGTGCGCTCGAGCTCGCGCCCAACTGGCTCGCTGCGCACACCGAGCTGGCCACGGTGCTGCGTTTGCAAGGGCGCCGCGAGGCGTGCGAAACGCAGTGTCGAGCAGCGCTCGCCCTCGATGAGGAATCATGCGAGGCGCAGCTCGTGCTCGCCGAGCTGCGGGCGGATGAGGGTGACTTTTGCGGCGCCGAGGAGCTGTTCCGGCGGGTCATCGCACTTGACCGCGACTCGACCGCCGGCTGGGCGGGGATCGCGCGGGTGCGTCGCATGAGCGCGGCGGATGGCGCATGGCTGAGCGCGGCGCTGCGTGTGGCGGGCTCGGCGCAGGAGCCGCGGCAGCTGCCGCTCTGCTTTGCACTCGGCAAGTATTACGATGATCTTGGCGACACTGCGGCGGCGTTCGATCACTATTCCCGCGCCAATGCGCTCGCGAAGCGCTGCGCTCCCGTTCATGATCGCTCGCATCTCACGCGCGCCACCGATCGGCTCATTCGCTGCGAGGGCGCCGCCTGGCTCGATCGGGTCCGGAGCGTGTGCCCGGGGTCCGAGCGAGCAGTCTTCATCGTCGGCATGCCGCGCTCGGGCACGACGCTCCTCGAGCAGATTCTGGCCTCGCATCCTGCGGTCTGCGGTGCCGGTGAGCTCACCTTCTGGGGCGAGCACGCGGGGGAGATCCTTCTCAACCCGGATGCGCGTCCGGGTGCCCTTACGGTCGAGCGCGATCCCAAGACGCTCGCACGTCTCGGCGAGGAATACCTTGCGACGTTGCGCCGTCATTCCTCGCAGGCCGCGCGCGTGGTGAACAAGTGGCCGGCGAACTTCTGGTTCACGGGCGTCATCCATGCCGCGTTGCCCGCCGCTCGACTCATTCACTTGCGCCGGCACCCGATCGACACCTGCCTTTCCATCTACTTTCAGCACTTCGAGGCGGTGAATGCCTACGCCAACGATCTCGAGGACCTCGCGCAGTACTACCGCGACTATGAACGGGTCATGCGGCACTGGCGTCGCGTTTTGCCGCACGAGCAGCTGTTCGAGCTGAGTTATGAGGAGCTGGTGAGCGATCAGCGCGCATCGACGCGCGCTCTGCTCGAGTTCCTCGGGCTGCCGTGGGATGAGCGCTGCATGGAGTTTCATCGCGCGCCGCGCAGCGTCATCACCGCGAGCCGTTGGCAGGTGCGCCAGAAGCTCTACGCCTCCTCGGTGGGGCGCTGGCGGCGTTACGCAGCGCATTTGGGACCGCTTGCCTCGCTCGCACCGCAGGCCAGCGGCTGACTCTGAAGGGCCTCCGGGCGCGAAGCTGCGCGCGCTCGACCGGCGGTTGGAGCGGCGGCGTCGATATGTCAGCGATGTCATGTCCGCAGGCGAGCCGCAGGTGTAAGCGAGCGCTCGAGGATCGCTTGCGACCCGCCCGCGGAAGGGCGCGCGGCACGCTCGCGCTCTTTCTGTGATCGGGCTGAAGGCGGGCTGCGCATCGCGGCGCCGGAGCTGCCGCGGGGCGGATGGACGATGCTCGCAAACGCAGCTCGCGCACACGCCTTGAGCGTACTTCGCCCGTCTTCGCGTTGTGTCATCGCGTTGTCCTCTCGACATCATTCGCAGTTGAGGACGAGTCAGCCCGGGCTCCTCGGTGAGGTCGTACTCGGTGCAGGCCTTCCTGCTCCAAGCCGAGGATGCGGTGCGGTTTCCCCACCGATGCTCAACGCCGCGATCGAGCGGCGGTGCTCTCGCGGAGCAGATCGGTCGCGGCGCGAGCGTGCCGCTTGCACGCGGCTCGCGCTTCGCGGCCGGAACGTCAGCTCCCTGGAACTCCCGCTGACGTCCGCGGGCGGATTCGGTTATCGTTAGGGCGTGCACCACGCCATTGATCTGCGCAGCGATACCGTCACTCGTCCCTCGGTCGGCATGCGGGCCGCCATGTCCTCCGCGGAGGTCGGGGATGACGTCTATGGCGATGATCCCACGGTGAACCGTCTGCAGCGCCGCGTTGCCGACCGGTTCGGCTTCGAGGCGGGATTGCTCTTTCCCACCGGCACGCAGAGCAACCTGGCCGCTCTCATGTCGCATTGCGCCCGGGGTGATGAGTACCTCGTGGGTCAGGAAGCACATACCTATTGCTTCGAGCAGGGCGGAGCCGCAGTGCTCGGCAGCATCCAGCCTCAGCCGATCGAGAACGAGCCGGACGGCACTCTCGCGCTCGCACGAATCGCGCGCGCGATCAAGCCCGACGATGTGCATTTCGCCCCGACGCGCCTCCTGGCGCTCGAGAATACGATCGGCGGTCGTGTGTTGTCGCGCGAATACCTGCGCGAGGTGACGACCTACGTGCGCGGCCGGGGGCTTGCCACGCATCTGGACGGGGCGCGTCTCTTCAATGCCATCGTCAAGCTGGGAATCGATGAGCGCTCAGCGGTCGAGGGTTTCGATTCCGTATCGGTGTGCCTTTCGAAGGGACTGGGAGCGCCCGCCGGATCGGTGCTCCTCGGCACGAGCTCCCTGATTGGACGCGCCAGACGCTGGCGCAAGGCGCTCGGCGGCGGCATGCGTCAGGCGGGCGTCATCGCGGCGGCGGGACTTTATGCGCTTGAGCACAACGTGGAGCGGCTGGCGGAGGATCATCAGAACGCAGCACGTCTCGCCGCAGGGCTTGCGGATCTCGGGCTCGCCGTGGAACCGCCTGAAACCAACATCCTCTTCGTACGCATTCCGGAAGCTCAGGTGTCCGCCCTCGGCCGCCACCTGGCCGAGCGTGGCATCATTGCCTCGGTCGCTCAACGGATGCGGCTCGTGACGCACTTGGACGTGAGCCGCGAGCAGGTGGAAACGACGCTGCGGGCATTTCGGGATTTTCCTCACCTGACCCACTGAAGCGGCGCTTTTTACGGCGCTTTTATACGCCGGACGTCAAACTGCGCTGGTGGACATCGTGTTCCTCATTCTGATGCTCGGCTTCGTCGCGCTCGCGCTCGGGCTGGTCGCGGGATGCGCTGCGCTGGAGCGGCGCAAATGAGCTGGGTTAACGCGCTCGCCGCGCTCACTGCGCTCGGGTTACTCGTCTATCTCATCATCGCGCTGTTTCGGGCCGAGGATCTCTAGTGATGAGTCTGCCCGCGCCCGCGACGGTGGCGCTTTACCTCGCGTTGCTGATTGCGCTCGCGTATCCGGTTGCGATTCTGCTCACCCGCATCGCCCGCCCTGATCCGATGCCGGGCGGCCTCGATCGATTCGAGCGGATCATCTATCGCGTCTCGGGCATCGATGCTGCGGCCGACATGCCTTGGACGCGCTACGCCACGGCGGTGCTCGTGTTCAACGGCCTCGGGATGCTGCTTGTCTACCTTCTGCAGCGTATTCAGCATGCGTTGCCGTTCAATCCGCAGGGAATGACGAGCGTCCCGCGGGACCTGGCCTTCAATACCGCCGTGGCCTTCGTGACCAACACGAACTGGCAAGCCTATGCCGGCGAGAGCACGATGAGCTACGCCACGCAGATGGCGGCGCTTGCCGTACAGAATTTTCTCTCCGCCGCCACGGGCATGGCCGTGGCCTTTGCGCTGATTCGCGGCTTTTCGCGGCGCTCGGCATCCGGAGTGGGCAACTTCTGGGTGGATGCGACTCGCAGCACCCTGTACGTCCTGCTGCCCCTGTCGCTGCTGCTCGCCGTGTTCTTCATGAGCCAGGGGGTGGTGCAGAGCCTTGCGCCCTACAAGAGCGTGCAGACGCTCGAGGCGCAGACCTACGATGACCCGCAGCTCGATGCGGGCGGCGCCCCCGTGAAGGATGCGAGCGGCAAGCCGATCACGCACCCGGTCACGACTCGCACGCAGAGTCTCGCGCTCGGACCGGTGGCCTCGCAGGAGGCCATCAAGATGCTCGGCACCAACGGTGGCGGCTTCTTCAATGCGAACTCGGCGCACCCCTTCGAGAACCCGACGCCGGCGACCAATTTCGCGCAAATGATCTCGATGTTGCTGCTGCCGGTGGCGCTGTGCCTGGTCTTTGGGCGCATGGTCGGTGATCCGCGTCAGGGCTGGGCAATCCTTGCTGCGATGACCGTGATCTTTGTCGTCATGAGCTCGGTCGCGCTCCACGCGGAGCAGCAGCCGAACCCGGCGCTCGCACCGCTCGGCGTCGATCAGACGCGCACCGCCCTCGCTCCCGGGGGCAACATGGAGGGCAAGGAAGCACGCTTCGGCGTGGTCGCCTCGGCACTGTTCGCGAGCATCACGACCTCGGCTTCCTGTGGCGCGGTCAATTCCATGCACGATTCTTTCATGCCGCTCGGCGGGCTGGTGCCGATGTGGCTCATCGAGCTCGGCGAGGTCGTTTACGGCGGCGTGGGCTCCGGCCTGTACGGCATGCTGATCTTCGCAATCATGGCGGTGTTCATCGCGGGTCTCATGATCGGCCGCACGCCTGAATATCTCGGCAAGAAGATCGAATCGTTCGAGATGAAGATGACCTCGATCGTCATTCTGGTGACGCCCTTTCTCGTGCTCACCGGCACAGCGATCGCAGTGCTCGTCGAGGCGGGCCGGGCCGGCATCGGCAATCCGGGGCCGCACGGCTTCTCGGAGATTCTCTATGCGCTTTCATCGGCGGCGAACAACAACGGCAGCGCTTTTGCGGGCCTCTCGGCCAACACGGCGTTCTACAACATCCTGCTCGCGATCGTCATGTGGTTCGGCCGTTTTGCATTCATCGTGCCGGTGCTCGCCATCGCGGGCTCGCTCGCGCGCAAGAAGCGCATCGAGGTGACGAGTGGCACTCTGCCGACGCATGGTCTGCTGTTCGTCGCGCTCCTCGTCGGCACGGTCGTTCTGGTGGGTGCCCTCACCTATGTGCCGGCGCTCGCGCTCGGTCCGGTCATCGAGCAACTGCAGCTGCAAGCAGTGCACTGAACGCGGGCGCGACCATGGTACGCAAATCATCGGGACTCTTCGATCGCGAGCTGGTCACGCCGGCCATCATCGACGCATTCCGCAAGCTGTCGCCGCGAGTGCAGGTGCGCAACCCCGTGATGTTCGTCGTCTACGTCGGCAGCATCCTCACCACGATTCTGTGGCTGCAGGCGCTGCGCGGCCAGGGCGAGGCGCGTGGCTACTTCATTCTGACGATCAGCGCCTGGCTGTGGTTCACCGTGCTGTTCGCGAATTTTGCCGAGGCGCTCGCCGAGGGACGCAGCAAGGCGCAGGCCGCCTCGCTCCGGGGTCTGAAGGCGGCCATCCTCGCAAAGAAGCTCAAGACGCCGACGCGGGACGGGGAGTGCGTGTCCTGCCCCGCTCCGCAGCTGCGCAAGGGCGATGTCTATCTGGTCGAGGCGGGTGACGTCATTCCAGCGGACGGTGAGGTCATCGAGGGTGTGGCTTCGGTCGATGAGAGCGCGATCACCGGTGAATCGGCGCCGGTGGTGCGAGAATCGGGGGGCGATTTCTCAGCGGTCACGGGCGGCACGCGCGTGCTTTCGGACTGGCTCATTGCCCGCGTGACCGTAAATCCGGGTGAGGCGTTCATCGATCGCATGATCGCCATGGTGGAAAGCGCGCGCCGGCAGAAGACGCCGAACGAGGTGGCGCTCACCATTTTGCTGATCGCTCTCACGCTGGTGTTCCTGCTCGCGACGGCGACACTCTTGCCGTTCTCGATGTTCAGCGTGACCGTTGCCGGCCTCGGCCATGCGGTCACGATCACGGTGCTGGTTGCTCTGCTCGTTTGCCTCATCCCGACGACGATCGGTGGGCTCCTTTCCGCCATCGGAGTCGCCGGCATGAGCCGCATGATGGCATCGAATGTGATCGCAACCTCGGGCCGGGCGGTCGAGGCCGCCGGCGACGTCGATGTGCTGCTGCTCGACAAGACGGGCACGATCACGCTCGGCAATCGCCAGGCGGCGGCCTTCATTCCTGCCGAGGGCGTGAGCGAGCAGCAGCTCGCCGATACGGCGCAGTTGAGCTCGCTCGCGGATGAGACGCCCGAGGGGCGCAGCATCGTCGTGCTCGCGAAGCAGCGCTTCAACTTGCGCTCGCGCACCTTGAGCCAGCTCGAGGCGAGTTTCATCCCCTTCTCGGCGCAGACGCGCATGAGCGGTGTGGACGTCGGCGGGCGCCAGGTGCGCAAGGGCGCGGCCGATGCGGTACGCCGTCACATCGAGTCTCAGGGCTTCGTCTTTCCGCCCGGGGTGGCGCGCACGGTCGATGAGGTTGCCCGCAAGGGCAGCACGCCCCTGGTGGTCGCCGATGGGGGCCGTGTGCTCGGTGTGGTGGAGCTCAAGGACATCGTGAAGGGCGGCATCCGCGAGCGTTTTGGCGAGCTGCGGCGCATGGGCATCCGCACGGTGATGATCACCGGCGACAACCGCCTCACCGCCGCCGCGATAGCGGCCGAGGCGGGTGTCGATGACTTCCTCGCCGAGGCCACGCCCGAGGCGAAGCTCAAGTTGATTCGTCAGTACCAAAGCGAGGGCCGCCTGGTCGCGATGACCGGTGATGGTACGAACGATGCGCCGGCGCTCGCGCAGGCGGACGTGGCCGTTGCCATGAACTCCGGCACGCAGGCGGCAAAAGAGGCGGGGAACATGGTGGACCTCGACTCGAATCCCACCAAGCTCATTGAGATCGTCGAGGTCGGCAAGCAGCTCTTGATCACCCGCGGCTCACTCACGACCTTCTCGATTGCCAACGATGTCGCCAAGTACTTCGCCATCATCCCGGCCGCGTTCGCCACCACCTACCCGCAGCTCGCGACTCTCGACGTCATGCGTCTTGCGAGCCCGCACTCGGCGATACTCTCGGCCGTCATCTTCAACGCGCTCATCATCGTCGCCCTGATTCCACTCGCGTTGCAGGGCGTGAAATACCGTCCCGTCGGTGCGGCCTCGCTCCTGCGGCGGAATCTGCTGATCTACGGCATTGGCGGCCTCATCGTGCCCTTCATCGGCATCAAGCTGATCGATCTCACGTTGGGCGCGCTTCATCTGATCTGAGAGCGACCTTATGAACGTCCTGCGCCCGGCCCTTATCCTGCTCGTCCTCATGACGGTGCTGACGGGACTCGTCTATCCATTGGTCGTGACGGGCATCGGCCATACGCTCTTCGCGCATGCCGCCGGCGGGAGCCTGATCGAGCAAGGGGGGCAGCCCGTGGGGTCGGAGCTCATTGGACAAGCCTTCACAAGCGCCCGCTATTTTTGGGGCCGACCGTCCGCCACGACGCCCATGGCCTACAACGGAGCCGGCTCGAACGCCTCGAACTGGGCTCCCACCAACCCCGCGCTGACCGATGCAGTCAAAGCTCGGGTCGATGCGCTGCGCACGGCCGATCCCGGCAACCGGGAGCCGGTGCCCATCGATCTCGTGACAGCGTCGGCAAGCGGTCTGGACCCTGATATCAGTCCGGCGGCGGCGCTTTATCAAGTGCCGCGGATCGCGCGTTCTCGCCACATGGACCCGGCGCGTGTGCGCGAGCTCGTGCTCGAGCACACCCAGGGTCCGCAATGGCACCTCTTCGGCGAGCCCCGGGTGAACGTTCTATTGCTCAATCAGGCACTCGATCGCGCACAATAGAGCGGTGCCGACCTCGAGCGAACATCGGCCCGATCCCGATCTGCTGCTCGCGCGTCTGACGGAGCAGGACGGCGGGGTACGCCGCGGGAAACTGCGCATCTATTTCGGTGCATCCGCTGGAGTGGGCAAAACTTATGCCATGCTGCTGGCCGCGCAACAGCAACGCGCGGAAGGTCGCGATGTCGTTGCGGGCATCGTCGAGACGCATGGTCGGGGCGAGACCGCGGCGCTGCTCTCAGGTCTCGAGCGGCTGGCGGCGAAGACTGTCCCGTACCGCGACCGGGATCTCCAGGAGTTCGACCTCGACGCGGCCCTCGCGCGGCACCCCGGTCTGATCCTGGTCGACGAGCTTGCGCACACGAATGCCCCCGGTCAGAGGCACCCCAAGCGCTGGCAGGATGTGGAGGAGCTGATCGCCGCGGGCATCGACGTGTTCACGACACTCAATGTGCAGCACCTCGAAAGCTTGAACGACGTCGTGGGCGGCATCGCCAACGTCCGTGTCTCCGAGACCCTGCCCGACACCGTGTTTGATGCGGCCGATGAAGTCATGCTCGTCGATCTGCCGCCCGATGAGCTCCTGGCGCGCCTCAGGTCCGGAAAGGTCTACCTGCCGCAGGAGGTCGAGCGGGCCGCCGGTCATTTCTTCCGCCGTGGAAATTTGATGGCGCTGCGTGAGCTCGCGCTGCGCCGTACGGCGGATCGGGTCGAGGGCGACGTGCTGGCGTATCGGGTCGATAAGTCCATCGCATCGGTCTGGAAGACCGCCAGCGCCTTACTCGCCTGTGTAGGGCCCGACCCCTCGGCCGAGCGCGTCGTGCGGGCTGCGGCGCGGCTCGCGAGCCAGCTCAATGCCGACTGGCACGCGATCTACGTCGAGACACCCGCTCTGCAACGCCTGCCCCCGATGCGTCGCGAGCGCATTCTCGCGAACCTGACCCTCGCGCGGCAGCTCGGTGCGACCACGGCCGTCATCGCGCATGCCGCAGTGGCCGAAAGCGTGGTCGCGTACGCCCGCAGTCACAACCTTTCGAAGGTCGTCATCGGGCGAGATCCCCATCGCCGGCTCTGGCCGTGGCAGCGCTCGAGCGGGCAACGGCTCGCGCTGCTCGCCCCCGACATCGATCTGGTCGAGATCGGGAGCGCACCGCGCGCGGTGAGTGCTGAAAGCAGCCGGGCGGCGGCGCTGCGCGCCGGAGGTATGGAGCGACACAGAACCAAGCCCCTGCGCTATCTCTGGGCGGCCCTCGTTTGCACAGCCGTTACCCTCCTGTCGCTGCCGCTCGCGACTCACTTCGATCGATCGAATATCGTCGCGATCTACATACTCACCGTGGTGCTCGTCGCCGTGCGGTTCGGGCGCGGACCGACCGCCCTCGCCGCGGTGCTTGCGGTCGGCGCGTTCGATTACTTCTTCGTGCCCCCGACGGGCTCGCTCGCCGTGAGCGATGCCCAGTACCTGCTCACCTTCTTCATCATGCTTGCGGTGGGATTGATCACCGGGCAGTTGACCGCGGGACTGCGTTTTCAGGCGCGCGTCGCTGCGCATCGCGAGCAACGCGCTGCAGCCCTCTATGGCATTGCCCGCGCACTTTCGGGTGCGGTACAGATCGAGCAGGTGATGCGCATCGGACTCGAGTCGGTTGAGCGCACCTTTCAGGCACACGCAGCCCTGTTGCTGCCCGATGCGGCCGGGCGACTCACGGCACGGGCGCCCAATCCCGCGGCCACCATCGTGCCGGATATCGGCATTGCCCAGTGGGCCTTCGATCAAGGGAAGCTCGCCGGGTATGGAACGGACACCCTGCCCGGGAGCGAGGCGCTGTACGTGCCTCTGCGAGCTCCGACGCGCGCGCGAGGCGTCCTCGCCGTCAAGTTGCGCAACCCGCGCTGGCTTCGTATTCCGGAGCAGCGGCAGCTCCTCGAGACGTTCGCGGCTCTCATCGCGATTGCGCTCGAACGGGTGCACTACGTCGATCTCGCGCAGAATGCGGTGGTGAGCATGGAGTCCGAGCGGCTGCGCAACTCACTGCTCGCCGCGCTCTCGCACGACCTGCGCACCCCCTTGACCGTGCTCGTCGGACTCGCCGATTCCCTGGCGCTCACCAAGCCGCCGCTCGCACCCGAGCAGCTCGAGACGGCGCAGGCCATTCGCGATGAGGCGCGACGCATGAGTACGCTGGTAGGAAATCTGCTCGAGATGGCCCGCATCGAGAGCGGTGCTGTGAAGCTCAATCTCGAGTGGCAGCCGCTCGAAGAGGTGGTCGGCGCTGCGCTCGATGCCACCCGTGCGTTGCTCAGCAAGCATCGCGTCGAGGTCCGTATTCCGCGCGATCTGCCGCTGGTCCGTTTCGATGCGGTGCTGCTCGAGAGAGTGCTCGTGAACCTGCTCGAGAATGCAGCCAAGTACACGCCACCCGGTAGTGTCGTGACGCTGGCCGCGGCGGTGCGCGGCGAACGGCTGCGAGTCAGCATCTCCGACAACGGTCCCGGGCTCCCGCGCGGGCGCGAGGAGGCGGTGTTCCAGAAATTCACGCGCGGTGAGCGCGAGTCGGCGACCCCGGGCGTGGGGCTCGGGCTCGCGATCTGCCGCGCAATCATCGAGGCGCATCAGGGAAGCATTGTGGGCTCGCATCGCCCGGGCGGCGGTGCGCTGTTCGAGTTTGACCTGCCGCTCGGAACCCCGCCGGTTTCGGCCCCGGAGAGCACGGCGGGAATCGTTCATGGTTGAGCCGTCACCGGTGGCGCTGTTGATCGAGGATGAGCGGCAGATCCGCCGCTTCGTGCGCACGGCGCTCGAGGCCGAGGGCTGGCAGGTGCACGAGACGGACACGCTGCGGCAAGGACTGATCGATGCCGGCACGCGCAAGCCCGATCTCGTGATTCTCGATCTCGGGTTGCCGGATGGCAACGGGATGGAGTTCCTGCGCGACCTGCGCACCTGGTCGAAGATGCCCGTGATCGTGCTCTCGGCGCGTGTGGGTGAGCACGACAAGATCGAGGCGCTCGATGCGGGCGCGGACGATTATCTGACCAAGCCCTTCGGCGTTGGCGAGCTCCTGGCGCGCGTTCGCGCGGCGGCGCGTCGGCGGCAACAGGTCGGGGAGGGGCCCGGGTCGATTTTCGAGTTTGGTGACGTGCGGGTCGATCTCAGCCTGCGCACGGTCCATAAGGGGGGCGTGCCGGTGCATCTCACGCCGATCGAGTACCGGACCTTGAGCTTGCTCATCGCCAATGCGGGCAAAGTGCTGACTCACCGGCAGATTCTGCGCGAGGTGTGGGGTCCCTCGCATGCCGAGCACGGCCACTATGTGCGGGTCTACATGGGACACCTGCGCCAGAAGCTCGAGGATGATCCTGCGCAACCGCGCCATCTGCTCACCGAGACGGCGGTTGGATATCGACTCGTGCAGAATGCACGCAGCTGACAGGACTCAGCGGCGCAGGTGGCGAGTTGCCGCAAGCATGCGCAAGCTGCGCGCGGCGCGAAGGTCTGCGGGTGTGTCAAGATCGGCCGCGGCGGAGAGCAGCTCGAGCGTGCGCACCTCAGCTGCCAAAGTCTGCCTGAAAACCTGGCGCAGCCCGTGATCACCGCGCAGCGCCTGCGCGGCCTTGCGCAGCCGCTGCGGCAGGATGAGGG
>DATGIA010000104.1:0-10816 GCA_035307465.1 Steroidobacteraceae bacterium | reverse complement strand
GCACCGCCCGTGCCCGCCGCACCGCCCGTGCCCGCCGCACCGCCCGTGCCCGCCGCACCGCCCGGGCCCGCCGCACCGCCTGGGCCCGCCCCCATCACGGTCGAGTCGTTCACGCCTGAAGGCTACGTACGAGGGGTCCGCCAGGTCACCGCCCGGTTCTCCGCGCCTATGGTCGCGCTCGGCGATCCGAGGCTCGAGGATCCGTTCAGCGTGCGCTGCGCATCGGGCGGCCACGGTCGCTGGGCCGACCCACGAAACTGGGTATACGACTTCGATGCCGACCTCGAGGCGGGGGTGCGGTGCCGCTTCAACCTCAAACGCGGCTTCACCACACCTTCAGGCGCCCCTCTCGCCGGCCGCACCGTGTTCACGTTCAACACCGGCGGCCCGGCGGTCCGGGCCTCGGTCCCCGCCGATGGCTGGCGCACGATCGACGAGGCGCAGACCTTCATCCTGCGCCTGGACGCTCCAGCCACCACCGCCTCCATCGAAGCCCACGCCTGGTGCGCCATCGACGGCATCATCGAGCGCATTCCCGTGATCGTGCTGGAAGGCACCGAGCGCGAGCGTATCCTCGCCGAGCGTGCCGCGCTCGGCTACGAGGCCTACGCGCTCTTGTGGAAGAGCGGCGCCCGCACCTACGCCCGCGTCCGCAATCGCTCGCTCGAGCAAGATCGCGACGATGCACTCACCGTCCTGCGTTGCGCTCGCCGGCTCCCCCCCTCGACCCAGGTGCTTCTGCATTGGGGCGCAGGGATCGCCAGCCGCTCCGGACTGGCGACCCTGGAGGATCAGCAGCTCGCCTTTCGCGTGCGCCCCGCCTTCACCGCTCAGGTCGAGTGCACCCGCACCAACCCCCGCGCCGGCTGCTTGCCGACGCAGCCCATCCAAGTGACTTTCAGCGCCCCGGTGCCACGCACGCTCGCCCTGCAGGTCCGCCTCACGCCCACCGGTGGCGAAGGCCGGGTGCCCGCCCCCGTGGAGCCTCGCCTGCAGGCCACCGCCGGTGCCGCCGGTGCCGCCGGTGCTGGTGCCCACACCGACTCCAACGCCCCTTCCATGCTCTCGCCGTCTGGCGTTGAGCAGGTCTGTGTGGACTCGATCTCCTTCGCTCCGCCCTTCCCGGAGCGCCAATCCGTCACCGTGTCGATGCCCCCCGGTCTCGTCGATGATGCCGGCCGTCGCCTGGAGAATGGCGCACGCTTCCCGCTCAAGGTGCGCGTCGATGCGTTCGCTCCTCTGATCAAGTTTTCGGGCGCGTTCGGCATCCTCGAGGCGCGTGAAGGGGGAATCCTTCCCGTGACCGTGCGCAACGTCGAGCCAACGCTGCGCGCGCAGGTGTCGAGCCTGCCCGGCCAGGTGCTGCGACTCGACGCCGACCCCGTGCGCATCGCCTCCTGGCTCGAGCGAGTGGCGAAGGCCGAGCAGCCGAGCGGCCTGTGGGAGAGCGCCGATGACTCAGCCGGCGCCGCCCGCGAGCGGCTCGCGGATCGAGATTGGGACGATGATGAGGTGACCCTCGGTTACCGCCGCCGCCAGGTGTGGCGCGACACCACCGGCTCGGAGTCGATTTTCGACGCCGCTGCGCATCAAGGCGCGGCGGAGCACACCCAGCTCATCACGCTGAAGCCTTTCGGATCACGCCCCGAGCAGGTCATTGGCATTCCGCTCAAGCAGCCCGGGCTGTACGTGCTCGAGATCGCGAGCCCCGCGCTCGGCGCCTCACTGCTCGGCCCGGGCGCGATCCGTTACGTCTCGACCGCGGCTCTCGTGACCAACCTCGCCGTGCATTTCGAGTGGGGTCGAGAAGGCTCGCTCGTGTGGGTGACGCAGCTCGACGATGGCGCGCCCGTGCCCAACGCCGAGGTGGTCGTGGCCGACTACTGCACGGGCGAATCGCTCTGGCAGGGGCGCACCGCCCGCTCGGGTCTCGCGAACGTGCCCGGCACCCTCGGCGAGCCACGCGAGGGAGCCTGCCCCTGGAGCGCCCCGCTCCTCGTCATCGCCAAGCTGCGGGACGACTTCAGCTTCACGGTCTCGAGCTGGAGCCGCGGGATCACCCCTTACGAGTTCGGGCTGCCCGTCGGCTCCGAGCGCACCACCGGCATCCATCACACAGTGCTCGATCGCGCCCTGTTTCGCGGCGGCGAGACGGTCTCGATGAAGCACTACATCCGCCGTCATGTGGCGAGCGGGCTCGAGGTCCCACCAGGCGCCGCCGGCGAGCATAAGATCGAGATCCTGCACCCGGGGAGCGGTCAGCGCTTCGAGCTCGAGGCAAGCTTCGATGCGAGCGGCGTCGCCACGAGCGAGTGGAGGATCCCTGCCGAGGCGAAGCTCGGGACCTACGAAATTTTCATCGATGACTCCTCGGAGACCTTCGGGCCGAGCGCCCGGTTCAAGGTCGAGCAGTTCCGTCTCCCGGCCTTGCGCGCGAGCATCCAGGGGCCGCCGAGATCCCTCGTCGCACCGCGCGAAGTCGATCTCGATCTGCACCTCGAATACCTTTCGGGCGGTGCGGCCGGGGGCATGCCCGTGAAGGTCCGCACGCAGATCGAGCCCGAGGTCGCTCATATCGAGGGCTACCCCGACTACCAGTTCGGCGGCCCGCCCGTCATTGAAGGGATGACGGCCTCGAGCGGTACGCCCTTCGATCTCGACTTCGATTCCGCAGTGGACGCGCGTCAGGCGGGCGCGGGGGATCGGGTGCGCACCGTCCCCGTCGCGCTCGATGCGACGGGATCGAAGCGCATCACCATCGATCGACTGCCGAAGCTCACCGGTCCCGCGCGCCTCAGCGCGGAGCTCGAGTATGCCGATGCCAACGGCGAGACCTTGACGACGGCGACCGCCGTGCACCTCGTACCCTCCGCGCTCACGCTCGGAATTCGCGCCGAAAGCTGGATCGGCAGCCCCGGGCAGCTGCGCTTCCGGGTGCTCGCGCTCGATCTCGAGGGCAAGCCGGTGGCCGAACAGCCGGTGCGCGTCTCGCTCTATCGCTCGAACGCCTACTCGTACCGCAAGCGTCTCATCGGGGGCTTCTACACCTACGAGACCACGACCGAGACCCGCCGGCTCGCTGCGAGCTGCGACGGCGTCACGGATGCGCAGGGCCTGCTGCCGTGCGACCTCGCGCCCGGCGAATCCGGTCAGATCATCGTGCGTGCCGAGTCACACGATGCAGCCGGAATCCTCGCGGGTGCGACCGCGACGCTCTGGGTGCTCGGCGACGAAGCGTGGTGGTTCGGCGGCACCGCGGGCGATCGCATGGACCTTTTGCCCGAGAAGAAAGAGTATGAGGCCGGTGAGGTCGCGCGCTTTCAGGTGCGCATGCCTTTCCGGCACGCGACCGCGCTCGTGAGCGTCGAACGCGAGGGGGTGCTGCGTGCGTTCGTCACCGAGCTCAACGGTACCGCCCCGCTCGTCGAAGTCCCGATTCGCGCCGAGGATGCGCCGAACGTATTCGTCTCGGTGCTCGCGGTCCGCGGGCGCATCCCCCGTCTCGAGCCAGCCGCACCGCCGGGCAGCACCGCAAGCCGGCGCACGGCGCATACTCCTGCGCAGGAGCCGGTCACCGCGCTCGTCGATCTCACCAAGCCCGCCTATCGCCTGGGAACGGCGCAGATCAAGGTCGGCTGGCGTCCGCACCGGCTCGATGTGCGGGTCACGCCCGAGAAGAGCGTCTACGAGATCCGCGATCGAGCGAGTGTCGACATCGAGGTCACGCGCGCCGACGGCGCCCCGCTTCCTCCCGGCACCGAGGTTGCGCTGGCCGCGGTCGACGAGGCGTTGCTCGATCTTGGGCCGAACGACAGCTGGGATCTGCTCGGGGCGATGATGGGCGAGCGCGGCCTCGAGGTGTGGACCTCCACCGGGCAGATGCAGGTCGTGGGCAAGCGCCACTACGGACGCAAGGCGATCCCGCAAGGCGGCGGCGGGGGTCGCGAGCTCGACCGGGCTCGTCGGCTGTTCGCAAGCCTGCTCGACTGGCGGGCGCGCGTACCGCTCGACGCACACGGCCATGCTCGCGTCGTCGTGCCGCTCAACGACTCGCTGTCCGCGTTCCGTCTGGTCGCGGTCGCGCACAGCGGCGCGCAGCTCTTCGGTACCGGTACGGCGACGATCCATACCACACAGGACCTCATTCTCGTCCCGGGATTGCCTCCGTTGGTGCGCGAAGGGGATCGCTACACCGCCACCTTCACGCTGCGCAACACCACCGATCGGTCGCAGAGCGCGCAAGTCCGCGCGAGCAGCGCTGCGTTCGAGGGTGCGCTCACGGCGCTCGAGGCCACGATTGCGCCCGGAAGCGCGCACGATTTCAGCTGGAGCGTGACCGCCCCCATCGGCAAGACGAGCATCGACTGGCAGGTGGAAGCGCACGCTCTCGATGACGGCCATCGCGCTGCGCGTGATCAGCTCGAGGTGAGCCAGCAGCTCATTCCCGCCTACCCGGTCCGCACCTATCAGGCGACGATTGCCCAGCTCGCTTCTCCGCTGGTATTCCCAGCGCAGATCCCGAAAGGCGCGATCGCCGGTCGCGGCGGCCTCGAGATCAGCCTCCAAGACAAGCTCGCCGATCACCTCGACGGCGTGCGCGAGTACATGACGCTCTATCGCTACATATGCCTCGAGCAGCAGGCCTCGCGGGCGGTGGTGTTTCGCTCGCGAGCGGATTGGGATGCGGTAATGGCAAGGCTCCCCGCCTACATGGATGAGGACGGCCTTCTCAAGTACTTCCCGAGCGAGCGCTTGCGTGGGGATGACGGGCTGACCGCTTATATTCTGTCCATCGGCGATGAGGCCGGCTACGGCATCGCACCTGCCGATCAGGCGCGCATGCTGAATGCTCTCTCGCGCTTCGTCGAAGGTCGCATCATTCGCGACTCGGCCCTGCCGACCGCCGACCTCGCGATCCGCAAGCTTCAGGCCCTCGATGCGCTCTCGCGCTACCATGCCGCGACGCCCCCGATGCTCGAGAGCATCCGGCTCGAGCCCAACCTCATGCCGAGCTCCGCCCTGATCGACTGGATCGGCACGCTCCAGCGCATGCCCGCGGTACCCGACGCGCAAGCCAAGATCCAAGCCGCGCTCGGCATCCTGCGAGGGCGGCTCAACTTTCAAGGCACCACCATGAGCTTCTCCACCGAGCGCAGCGATGCCCTGTGGTGGCTCATGATCTCCTCGGACTCGAACGCCAACCGGCTGCTCTTGAGCGTGCTCGCTCGACCCGAGTGGCGCGAAGATGTCCCCCGGCTCGTGCGCGGCGCGCTCGGTCGCCAGCAGTTCGGTCACTGGAATACGACGGTCGCCAACGCTTGGGGGATCCTCGCGATGGAGAAGCTCTCCGCCGCGTTCGAGTCGGTGGCGGTCACCGGGTCCACCGAGGTGCGCTACGGGACGGCACGGCAACGCATCGATTGGGCGGCCTCGTCGAGCCGATCTGCGCCGGCGCGCACGTCCGCGCCAGCGCTCGCGCCCGACGACCCGCGCTCGCATGCCGATCGCCTGGGGCTCTTGCATCTCGATTGGGAGAAGGGGCCCGCGATGCTCGCCATAGCCCACCGGGGAGCCGGCGCACCCTGGGCACTCGTGCGGGCAACGGCCGCCCTGCCGCTCGAGGCGCCGCTGTCCACGGGATTCAAGGTGACACGCACGCTCACCCCCCTCGAGCAGCACGCGCCCGGTGTCTTGAGCAAAGGGGATGTGCTCCGAGTGCACCTCGATCTCGAGGCGCAGTCCGATATGAGCTGGGTCGTCGTGGATGATCCCATTCCCGCCGGCGCGACGGTGCTCGGCAGCGGTCTCGGCGGCCAGTCGGCGCTGCTGCAGAAAGGCGAGCGGCGCGCCGGCTGGGGCTCACTCGCCTACGAGGAGCGTCGCTTCGAGGCATTTCGGGCCTACTACCGTTTCGTGCCCAAGGGGCACTGGAGCGTCGACTACACGGTGCGCCTGAACAATCCCGGCACCTTCTTGCTGCCCGCGACTCGCATCGAGGCCATGTATGCGCCCGAGATGTTCGCTGAGACGCCCAACGCGCCCGTGACGGTCGAGCCTGTATCACCATGAGTGAGACCCCGTTGCGATCCCGCCGCCCGGGTGCAGGTGCCGGCGTCACCCGCCGCCCGCTCATGAGGGCGGCGCGCGCACTCGTCCTCTCGGGCGTGGCACTCACGAGCGCGCTGGTCCTGTTTCTCGCCTCTCCCGTCCAGGTGCCGAGCTTCGATGCCGTGAAAGGCGCCTACGTTCCCTCGGATGGCTGGCTGCTGGATCGCAACGGCGTGGTCATCGACTCGCGTCGCCTGCGATTCGATGTGCGCCGCTCCGCCTGGGTGCCGATCGAAGTCATCTCACCCGCGCTGGTGAGCGCCATTGTCGCGGGCGAGGATCGTCGCTTCTACGAGCATGGCGGCATCGATGCTCGGAGCTTCGCAGGGGCGCTGCGCGATGAGCTATGGCGGCATCGCCGCCGCGGCGCGAGCACCATCACCATGCAGCTCGCCTCGCTTCTCGAGCACCGGCACCGCGAGCACTCGCTCGCGGGCGTGCTCGGCAAACTCGAGCAGATGCGCATGGCGATCTCGATCGCGCGGCGGTGGTCGCGCGCGCAGATCCTCGAGGCATATCTCAACCTGATCGAGTATCAGGGTGAGCTGCAGGGCATCGGCGCCGCCTCGGCGATCCTCGCCGGCAAGTCACCGGCCGGACTCACGCGCACCGAAAGCGTCGTGCTGGGGGCCCTTCTGCCGCAACCTTCGGCGACTGCCGAGCAACTGGGCCGCCGCGCCTGCGCGCGCGCCGCAGCGCTCTCCCCGCCGATCCCCTGCGAGGCGCTCCACGAGGTGGCCCGGGAGCTCATCGCTCGCACCCCTCACGGCGCCGCCGATGCTCTCGGCGAGGAGCATCTCGCGCCGGTCTTGGCGCAATCGCTCCTCATCGCGCCAGGTGTGCAGCATCGCACGACGCTCGAGGCAGGACTGCAGCGCCAGGCGCGCGCAATCCTGGCGGCGCACCTGAGATCGCTCAAGGAGCATAACGCTCGGGATGGGGCCGCGCTCGTGGTCGACAACGCGACCGGTGAAGTGCTCGCCTATGTGGGCTCGGGAGGGCCGCATTCGCGCGCGGCGGCGATCGACGGGGTGCGCGCATTGCGGCAGGCCGGCTCCACGCTGAAGCCCTTTCTCTACGAGCTCGCTCTGGAGCGACGCTATCTCACTGCCGCCTCGCTCCTCGCCGACAGCCCGCTGAGCCTCGAGACCCCAAACGGCGTGTACCTGCCTCAGGACTACGATCACGATTACAAAGGACTGGTGAGCGTGCGCACCGCGCTCGGCAGCTCACTCAATGTGCCGGCCGTGCGCACGCTCGTGCTGGTCGGCATCGAGCCCTTCCGGGATCGGCTTCTCGAGCTCGGCTATCGGGACCTGCAGCGGCAGGCCGATTTTTACGGCTACTCGCTCGCGCTCGGCTCGGCCGAAGTCACGCTCTGGCAACAGGCGCAGGCATACCTCACGCTCGCGAGAGGCGGTGCGGCCCAACCGCTCACTCTCACACCGGCGTCGGCGCAGGACGAGACACCGCCGGGTACGCTGCGCGCCGCGGGCGAGAGATCGAGCAACCCGACCGGGGCAGTGCCCGCGGTGCTGCGCACAACGCTCGACCGCGCATCGCTCCTCGACCGCGACGCGAGCTTCGTGGTGAGCGACATCCTGAGCGATCCGGGTGCGCGCGCCGTGACGTTCGGTCTGGACAATCATCTGGACACCCCCATGTGGACTGCAGTCAAGACCGGTACCAGCGAGGACATGCGGGACAACTGGTGTATCGGCTTCTCGCGCCGCTTCACGGTGGCCGTGTGGGTCGGAAATTTCGAAGGCGATTCGATGCGCGAGGTGAGCGGCGTCACGGGCGCAGCCCCCGTGTGGCGCGACCTCATGATCCTCCTCCACGCGAGCGTCGACTCGCGAGCACCCACTCCGCCCCCGAGCGTCGCCGTGCGCGTCACGCAGTTCTCGCCCGAGGTCGAGCCTGCTCGCAACGAATTTTATTTGAGCGGCACCGCGCCCGATGCGGCGGCGCGCATCACCGCCGTGCCCGATTCCACGCGCCCGCGCATCGAGAGCCCGAGCAACGGCATGGTGCTTGCTCTTGATCCGGACATCCCGCCCCGGCGCCAGCGGCTGCTCATCGCGGTGCGCGGCGCGGTGCGCGGCGCGCATTCCGCGCTCCACTTGATCCTCAACGACGAGGCTCTGGGCCCGGCGCGCCGTGGCCAGCTCTGGTCACCGCGCCCCGGCGCCTGGCACCTCTCGCTCGTCGATGATCAGGGACAGGTGCTCGATCGCATCTTCTTCACGGTGCGCGGCCCGACGGATGGACGGAGCGGAACTTGACGCACTTCCACGCCCGCGCCTAGCATCGACTGCAGCCCCGAGATGGGTTCGAGCCGCGGAGACGGCCGCAAGGGAGACTCGATATGAGCATCGTGACGGCGGGTGGGCGTTCGCTGCTGCCTCGATCTGCATCGAGTCGATGGCGATCGATCGGTGCAGCGGTGGCTGCCATCCTGGCACTGCCGGCGGCGCGAGCCGACGTGACCACGGAACAAAAGCTCACGATCGGTCTCGGCGGCATATTCAACATCGATTCCACCACCACCGAATACACGACCAGCGACAAGGAGCGGCGCGATTCTCAGCTTCACTGCAGCGGCCTCATGTCCATGTTCTGCGGTCACGGCACGAGCGAGGAGATCACGCGCCTCGATCGGGGCCTCACCTGGCACCTCAATCCGGCGAAGAAGACCTATATCGAGAACCCGTTGCCGACGGCCGAGGATCGGGCCGCCGCGCGCGCCCACATGCAGGAGGTCATGGCGAAACTGCAGCAATGCCAGGCGAAACAGCCGCAGGCGCAGCAGAGCGTCGACCGCTCTAAGTGCGATCTGAGCCCGCCCACCGTGACGGTGAAGGACGATGGCCCGCGTGCGAGCATTATGGGCCATGACACTCAGGCGCACAGCATCATCATCGGCCAGACGTGCACCAATCGCGAGAACGGTGACATCTGCGAGTTTCGCTACACCTTCGATGTCTGGCTCACTCCCGATCAGATCGAGGGTCTGGCGGAGCAGCGCGAATACCGGCGCGCATATCTCAAGCGCATGGGACTCGATGAGAGCGACGAGATCATGCAGGGTCAGGTCCGCAAGTTCATGGCCCAGTACGCGGATCAGCTCAAGGAGCTCTCGAGCAAGGCGCAGAACCTGAAGGGAACGCCGCTGAAGACCACGTTCAGCTTCAGCATGGGTGGCGAGCGCTGCGGCCAGGCGCAGAAGGCCCAATCATCGCAGCCGAGCGGGTCGCCCCCGCCCTCGAGCTCGCCCGCGCTTCCACCGACCAGCGTCGGCGGTGCAGCGGCGGCCGTGGGGTCAAAGCTCTTCGGCAGCATGTTCAAGAAAAAAGACTCCGCGGCGGCGCCTGCCGATGCTTCGGCGAGCGGCGCTGCGGGCGCGAGCGCCGGGCCCCCGATGGCGACCCTCGCTTCATTCACCGTCGAGACGACCGCGATCCGGCCGGGTGCTATTGCACCCACGCAGTTCGAGCTGCCGGCCGGGTGGACCCGGCAGATTCCCCCTCCACCGAAGGCGAACGACAAGGCGATGAACTGCGGCGCCGACGCGCAGAGCGAATAGCGCCGCGCTCGGCTTCCTTGCGCGCCGCGCCCGGCCGTTGGCATCGCACCAGCCGGCGCGCCGCCTCGAGTGGCCGGTCTGTCCCTCAGTGCGTGAGAAGATCGTAGTGCACCGGCCGCGGCGTGCGATCGGCGCCGTTCACCGGGGTGATGTCCATCGGGCACGCCGACAGCACGATCAGCGCATCGAGGAGAGCCCGCAGCACGATTGCATCGCCCGGCTTGCTCACCGGCGGCTCGAGCGTGAGACGCTCATTGTCCGCGACCGGGACGTTCATCCAGAGGTTGACCGGATCGGGGACGTGCGGCGTCCTCACGCCCTGCGCCGCGATCGCCTCGAGGAAATTGTCATGACAGCTGGGGTGGCCCGGAGGGCAGCCGTAATGCCGGTAGAGCCAGGGATCACAGCACGCGAACAGCATGTCGTGACGGCAGCCCGAGGTGTCACGCTCGATGAGCAGGAGGGGCGTGCGCCGATTGCTGAAGAGAGTGTCGCCCTCTTTCGGAAAAAGCCGGCCGAGCATGCGGCGCGTGTGCTGCACCGACAGGTACTCGCTGGGATCGCTGAGCGCGAGACACCAGGTATCGACCACCTGCGAGCCGTGCGTGTTGATGAGCTTCAAGGCCTCACCCCGCCGCAGGCGCACCGCGGCTCCTGCCCCGCCCGGTATCTCCATCACGGCTCGCTCCCTTCTCTACAATGATCATCCACGGTCGCCTTCCGGGCAGCCGCGCAGAGTCATTCTACAGAACACCGCTGACGTTGGAGAATCGCGATGGGCGCACTCGATGGGATCAAGGTGCTGGATTTGAGCCGCGTGCTCGCCGGACCCTGGAGCACGATGACGCTCGCGGATCTCGGTGCCGAGGTCTGGAAAATCGAGCCGCCCAGCGGCGGGGACGACACGCGCAGCTGGAGCCCGCCGGAAAAGGACGGCGTTGCGACCTATTTCTTGAGCGTGAATCGCAACAAGAAGAGCGTTGCGCTCGACCTCAATACACCCGAAGGGCTCGATGCCGTACGCGCTCTCGCCGCGCAGGCCGACGTGCTGGTGGAGAACTACCGCCCCGCGACCCTGAAGCGCTGGGGTCTCACCTACGAGAAGCTCAAGGTGCTCAACCC
>DATGIA010000103.1:0-3498 GCA_035307465.1 Steroidobacteraceae bacterium | reverse complement strand
TGTCGATCGTGAGCCGGCCGATGTTGGCCGCACGGGCGATCTGCGTATCGGGTTTCTGCGGCGTGACCTTCACGTCGAAGGATCCGGCTGCCCGCTCGCTCGCTGACTCAGCTTTGCTCATGGCCTCAGCTTTTCTCATATCGTTACGCCTCTTTAGTACTCGGCCCCATCCTGGGGCCTCGCCCTTGCGGGGCCGCCCGCTCGCGCCGGCGTTCAAACCGGCATCCTGCCGGTTTAGTCAGGCATGGGCGTCATCTGGCCGGAGAGCGCGTCCTCGAAGCCGAAGTCGCGCAGATCCCGCACCCGCTGCGGGAAGAGGACGCCGTCGAGATGGTCGACTTCGTGCTGCACCACCCGCGCATGGAATCCCCCGACGCTGCGGTCGATCGGCGTCCCGTGCGGGTCGAACCCCTGATACCGTACCCGGCGGTGGCGCGCTACCAGGCCGCGCATTCCCGGGACCGAGAGGCATCCCTCCCACCCCTCATCCTGCTCGGCGTCGAGCGGCGTGACAAGCGGGTTGATGAGGACGGTGTACGGCACGGGCGCGATGTGCGGATAGCGCGGATTGTCCTTGAGCTCGAAGATCACCGCCCGCAGGCTCACTCCGATCTGCGGCGCTGCGATACCCGCACCGTGCAGCGCGCGCATGGTCTCGTCCATATCGGCGATCAGCTCGGCAAGCTCGGCATCGAAGCGTGTCACGGGCTGCGCAACCGCGCGCAGCAGCGGCTCACCCATCTTGAGGACTCGACGGACTGCCACGGCCGTCAATACACTGCGCCGGCGCTAGCTGCGGTCGGGCACGACACCCGGCGCAACCTCGATCGAGGTACGGTGATCGCGGAAGTGCAGCACATGCTCGCGCACGACCGTCTTCTCCCGCCCGCGCACCGCGGCCTCCTCGGCGCGCGCCACGGCCTCGGTCACCAGATGATGGTGTGGCGAGAGCTCACAGACCGGATCGGCGTTCTCGGCATCACCGGTGAGCAGATACGCCTGGCAGCGACATCCCCCGAAGTCTTTGGAGCGCTCCGGACAGCTCCGGCACGGCTCTTTCATCCATGCCTCGCCGCGAAAGCGATTGAAGGCCTGCGAGTCGTACCAGATGCTGCGGATGTCTGCTGCGCGCACATTCGGCAGGTCGAGTCCGGGCAGCATGCGCGCCGCATGGCACGGCATGGCGGTGCCGTCGGGTGCGATCGCGAGGAAGACCGACCCGAGGCCGCTCATGCAGGCCTTGGGGCGCGTCTCGAAATAGTCGGGCACCACGAAGTAGATCTGCATGGCTGCGCCCACGCGTTCACGAGCCCGCTGCGTCACGGCCTCGGCGCGCTCGAGCTGCGCGCGGGTCGGCAACAGTTGCTCGCGGTTGAGCCACGCCCAGCCGTAGTACTGCGTGTTGGCGAGCTCGACGTACTGCGCACCGATTGCCTCGGCCATGCCAAGTATCTGCTCGACATGATCGATGTTGAGTCGATGCAGCACGACGTTGAGCACCATCGGGTAGCCGTACTGCCGGATGAGAGCCGCGGCCTTTGCCTTGAGCTCGAAGGTCCGGGTGCTGCTCAGGAAATCGTTCATCTCTCGCGTACTGTCCTGGAAAGACAGCTGAATATGGTCGAGTCCCGCGCGCTTGAGCGCGGCGATGCGCGTCTCGGTCAACCCCACGCCCGAGGTGATGAGATTGATGTAGTAGCCGAGCTCATGCGCTCGCGCGACGATCGTCTCCAGGTCCTCGCGCAGCAGCGGCTCGCCTCCCGAGAGACCGAGCTGCACCGCGCCCAGCGCTCGCGCCTCGGCGAGCACGCGCAACCAGTCAGCCGTCTCCAGCTCGCTTCCGGTACGGTCGAACTCGGTGGGGTTGTAGCAAAAGACGCAGTGCAGAGGGCAGCGATAGGTGAGCTCGAGCAGCAGCCACAGCGGTACGCCGACCGGTCGCGCGCTGCTGCCCACCGCGTTGTCAGCCGCGGCGCCCCGGGCCGCTTCGCCGGCGGCGGCGATGGCGCTCATTCGCGCAGCTCCAGCCATTGTTTCTCGACCGCGAGCGTCACGAAGGCGTTGACGTCCTCGGCAAGTCCACTGACGCCATAGGTGCGCTCGAGGTCCGCGACGATGTCGGCCAGGGTGCGTATGCCGTCGCAGCGGCTCATGATGGCGCCGGCGCTGCCGTTGAGCTTCACCATGCCTTCCGGGTAGAGCAGCACGTGCGCTTCCTGCGCCGCTTCCCACTGCAGGCGCTTGCCGGAGGCGATCGTGGGGCGGCAGCTGGCGGCGAGCTCGCTCATTGGGCGACTCCATAGGCGAGCGCCATGGCATCGTTCATCTGCCATAGCACGGCGAGCTTGAACTTGAGGATCTCGATCGCGCGCTGCTGCGCGGCGCGTGACGTAAAGCGCTCGAGCGTCACCGCAAGTCCGAACTCGACGTCGCGGCGCGCGAGGCTGACACGGCTCTGGAAGTAGCCGAGGCCGGCGCGATCGATCCACGGATAGTGCTCGGGCCAGCCGGCGAGCCGCTGGCGGTGAATCTCCGGGGCAAAGAGCTCGGTGAGCGAGGCGCATACCGCCTCCGGCCAGGGCGCGCGACGGGCAAAGTTCACGTAAGCATCCACCGCGAAGCGCACCCCCGGCAGCACGTCGGCGAGGCTCTCCACCCGCCCTCGCTCGAGCCCGACCGCCGCGGCGAGCCCCAGCCACGCCTCGATTCCCCCCGGGTCATCCCCGTAGCCATCGTGATCGAGGATACGCTGCACCCAGTGACGGCGCACGGCGCGCTCGTCGCAGTTGGCGAGGATCGCCGCATCCTTCACCGGGATATTTATCTGGTAGTAAAAACGGTTCGCCACCCAGCCGCGGATCTGCTCGGGCGTCGCCTTGCCGGTGTTGAGCATCAAGTTGAAAGGATGATGGATGTGATAAGCGCGCCCGTTCTCGCGCAGCCGCTGCTCGAACTCCTCGCGCGTCCAGGGATTGCCCGTGTCCGTCACCGTCATCACAGCTCGATCTCCTGGCCGTCGCAGGCAACCTCGATGCCCCGCCGCGTGAGCTCGGCGCGCTCGGGCGAATCCTCATCGAGTATGGGATTGGTGTTGTTCACATGGATCAGGATACGGCGCGTCGATGGCGGCAGCTGCTCGAGCCACTCGAGCATGCCTCCCGGGCCGCTCTGCGGCAGGTGACCGATCTCGCGCGCCCGCTTCTTCGAGAAGCCGAGCTCAATCATCTCCTCATCGCGCCAGAATGTGCCGTCGACGAGCACGCAATCGGTCGCGTGCATCTCGCGCCACACCGCCTCCTCCATCGACCCGAGACCCGGCGCATAGACTGCCGAGCGTCGGCTCGCCCCGTCGCGGATCACGAGCGCCACGTTGTCACCGGGCACCGGAGCTTCGCGGTGCGGCGAGTACGGTGCGGGCTTGCTCGCAACTGCGATGGCGCGCCAGCTGACATCGCTCACTCCGTCTACGACGAACTCGCGGCCATCGGCACGCATGAC
>DATGIA010000102.1:0-56455 GCA_035307465.1 Steroidobacteraceae bacterium | reverse complement strand
AGAAAAAAGAGTCGGCCGATAAGCCGGGTTCTGTCGTGGACAGTCATTCCTCTGGGATGCGCGTCGCCGCGCAGCTCAAGCGACCTACCCGGAAGCCATGCGGACCACATGATGCAGCGCTGCCGCCGCGTGCTTCCCTATTTGGTCTTGCTCCAGGTGGGGTTTGCCGTGCCACGGCCGTTACCGGTCGCGCGGTGCGCTCTTACCGCACCATTTCACCCTTACCGGCACCGCTTGCGCGGTGCCTGGCGGTATCTTTCTGTTGCACTTTCCGTGGGCTCGCGCCCCCCAGGCGTTACCTGGCACCTTGTCCTGTGGAGCCCGGACTTTCCTCTGTGCACCGAAGCACACAGCGACTGCCTGGCCGACTCAGCGCGCACCATACGCCTCTTTGAGCTCGAGCGCGCGCTTGTAAGCCTCGTTGCCCCGCACCTCTGCAATCTCCGCGGCGAGCTCGGCCGCCTGGCGCAGCGGCAGTGCCTTGAGCAGAGGCTTCAAGACCTGATCCAGCAGGCCGCCGTGCGATGCGGCGCCCGCCGCCTCGGCGGGCGTGCTCGGTGCACCGGCGACCACCAGCACGATCTCGCCCCGAGCGAGCTCGGGCTCGCTGCCCGCGCGCTGCGCGAGCGCGCTCAAGCTGCCGCGATACACGGACTCGTGAATCTTGGTGAGCTCACGCGCGAGCGCCGCCGGGCGATCCGCCCCGAGTGCGCCCGCTGCGTCCTCGAGCATCGCTCGCACGCGATGCGGGGACTCGTAGAAGAGAAGCGTTCGCGGCTCGCTCGCGAGCGCCGCGAGGCGCGCGCGGCGCGCCGCAGCGCGGGCCGGCAGAAAGCCCTCGAAGCAGAACCGATCGGTCGGCAGCCCCGCGATCGAGAGCGCCGCGATGGCCGCGCACGGCCCCGGCACGGCGATGATCTCGATGCCGGCGGCCGCCGCGGCGCGCACCAGCTCGAATCCCGGATCGCTGATGGCGGGCGTGCCCGCATCGCTCACCAGCGCGATCGACTCGCCGGCCGCAAGGCGCGCGAGAAACTCCGGCGCGCGTGCGCGCTCGTTGTGCTCGTGGAGCGATTTCAAGGGTGTGCGCACGCCCAGGTGCTGCATGAGCGCGCCCGTGTGACGGGTGTCCTCCGCCGCAATGAGCGCCGCGTGCTCGAGAGTCTGCATGGCGCGCGCGCTGACGTCACCGAGATTGCCGATCGGTGTCGCGACCACGTACAGCCGACCTGCGGCGCGGTTTGTCACTATAATTCCCGCCTCATCACATCGAGGCCCATCGGCCTCCCATTCGAGGCGCACGAAGCGATGCAGAGTAGGACAGTGCTCGGACGACGTCTACGGTGGTGGGCGGGACTCGCCTTCGCGCTCGGGCTCATCGCCGCGGGCTGCAGCCTGCTGCAGGCCGTTCCCTCCGGACCCGCCTCGACGCTCGACCAGGCGCGGCGCGCCGTCGCCCAGGGGCACCATGCGGATGCGGCACGCGACTATGCCGAGCTCGCGCAGAGCTCGCCCGCCGATCACGACAACTACGCGCTGCTCGCTGCCGAGCAGTGGGTGCTCGCCGGCGACGTGCGCGCCGCCGAGTCCGCCTTCGCGACGGTTTCCCCCGAGGCGCGCACCAAGCTGCCGGTCTCGCGCGCGCTGGTCGCCGCCGAGATCGCGCTCGCGCAGGGCGATGGCGCGCGCACGCTGCGCGAGCTCGACACCATCGGCGTGCCCACGCAGCCCGAGCTTGCGCAGAACTACTGGTGGATCCGCGGCAAGAGCGCCTTTCTGACGGGCCACCCCGTCGAGGGCACGCGGGCATTCGTCGAGCGCGAGCGCTACCTCGCCGACGCGGGTGCGCTCAAGGCAAGTCGCGGCGAGCTCTATGCGCTTGAGCGCACGGCGGCCGAGCGTGGACAATCCCTGAAGCTTCCGCCGAAGACCGATCCGGTCGTGGCCGGCTGGCTCGCGCTCGGGCCGGTCGCGGTCGAGATGAGCCGCAATCCTGCGCGCGCGGCCGCAGCGCTCGCCGCCTGGAAGCGTGCCTACCCGCAGCACCCGGCCGAGGACGTGCTCACCGTGCCGCAGAGCCAGATGCTCGCAGCCACCGAGTATCCCGAGCAGATCGCGCTCCTCCTGCCGCTCTCGGGACGCGCCGAGCCGGTGGGCGTTGCGGTGCGCGACGGCTTCATCGCCGCGTGGCTCGAGCAGGAGCCCGCCTCGCGCCCGCGACTCAAGATCTACGACGTGGCGAGCGAGACGGTCGCCGGCGCCTATCAGCATGCGATCGGCGAGGGCGCGAGCTTCGTGGTCGGACCTCTCACCAAGGAGGACGTCGCCGCGGTCGTGCCGCTCGACTCCGGCAAGACCCCGCTCCTCGCGCTCAACTATCTCGCCGACGCCGAGAACGCGCCGAAGGGCTTCTATCAGTTCGCATTGCTCCCCGAGGATGAGGCGCGCACCGTTGCGCAGCGCCTGATCCAGGAGAGCAAGCTCAAGGGCGTCGCGATCGTCGCGGGCAACGAGTGGGGCACGCGCGTCGGCGCGGCGTTCTCGGAGGAGCTCACGCAGCACGGCGGGACGGTGCTCGACTTCGCCCCCTACGAGGGTGCGCGCGCGGACTTCTCCGACCTCATCAAGCAGGTGCTGCAGGTGCATGCCGTCAAGGGCGAGCCCGCCACCCATCGCAGCGACGTCGACTTCATCTTCATTGCAGCGGCCACGCCGGGCGCCGCGCGTCTCATCGTGCCCCAGCTCAAGTTCAACTTTGCGGGTGACGTGCCGCCCTACTCGACCTCGGACAGCTTCGAGCCCGATCCGAGCGCCAACGTCGACCTCGATGGACTCACCTTTCCCGACATGCCCTGGATGGTCTCGGCCGATCCGGTGACCTCGCAGATCCGCGATGCGGTGCGCGCCGCGTGGCCCGCGCGCACTGCGCGCCGCGACCGGCTCTATGCGTTCGGCTTCGACGCCTTCCGCCTGGTGCCGGAGCTCAAGTCGCACTCCTTGAGCGAGAGCAATCGCATGACCGGCGTCACCGGCAAGCTCTATCTCGATGCGCGCAACCGCATTCACCGCGAGCTCGACTGGGCGCAGATCAGGAACGGCGTGCCGGCGCTGTTGTAGCGGCGGCCCCCACACCCGGCACCGGCACCCGGCCCCTGCACCCGGCCCCTGCACCCGTCACCGGCACCCGTCACGGCTCTTCGCCCCGCCTCCGGCACGCGTTTCTGTGCGTTTACGTCCGCCGGACGTGCGGTGCCCGACGGACGCACCGCCTATTCTCTCCCACCATGCGCGCGCCTCATGATCTCCCCCCGCATGCCGTCGCGGCCCGCCTCGATCGCGCCCGCCGGGGTGCGGCTGCCGAGGTCCTGGCCGCTCGCCATCTGCGGCGCAGCGGTCTCGAGGTCCTCGCGCGCAACGTGCGCTGCCGCGGCGGGGAGATCGACCTGCTGTGCCGTGAGGGCGAGCTGCTGGTGATCGTCGAGGTGCGCATGCGCGAGCGCGCGAGCGCGCGGCGCGGCGCGCACGACTACGGCGGGGCACTCGGCTCGGTGAGCGCGCGCAAGCGTCGCGCGCTCCTCCGGGCCGCGCGCTACATCTTGCTGCGCACACCCGCGCTGCGTTCGATGCGCGTGCGCTTCGATGTGATCGGCATCGAGCGCCATGCCGGCGGCACGCTCGAGCTCAGCTGGATCCGCGATGCCTTTCGCCCGGCGGCGGGGTGAGCCTCGGGTCGCCGCCACTCGGACCGCTCGGCCTTCAGTCCACCTTCAGGCGCAGGAACACCATCATTCCGTCCGGATCGTGACCGTACGGCGCGGTGAGTCGGCGATAGCCGTAGGCGGCGGTCGATGCCCATGCACCGCCGTTCGGCAGCCGCACGGTGTACATCGCGCTCGCCGTGGCGCGCGTCTCGTTCTCGGCGGGGGCCAGTTGCTCGGCGCTCACTTGATGCGCCCACGAGACCTGCAGCGAAAGCGCGGCGAGGGGATTCCATGCGAGGCGCGCCGCGGTGGAGTCGAGCGGACCCGGCTCGATGCGATAGCGGTTTTGATCGGGCTCGCGGCCGTGAAAGCGCGACACCTCGATTTTCCAGTCCTCGTGCACGTAACCCAAGGTGAGCACGCCGTTGGTGACGTGGGTCGAATCGAGCCAGTGATGGCTGATCGGTGCCTGAGGGTCGTCCATGATCGACTCACGATGCATGAACACGGGCGGTCCGAACGCAGGCTCGCCCGGCAGAGCGGCATACAGATACAGACTCTGCCCGCCGTCGAGCCGATGCGCAACGCTGCCCGACAGCTCCATGACGAGGTTGTGCGGATGCTGGCGGTCGATGAGCGGCGTGCGGCCGTTCGCCGTCTCGCCGGTCGCAAGCAGCAGCGGATATCCCGCATTCCCCATCGCGGGCTCGGGGCTCAGCATGGTGCGCAAGCGCACGATGTCGTCGGAGTCGAGCGGGCGTGTCGCCATCAGCATGGCCATTCCCGACACGAAATCCTTCTCACCGCCGCGCGGACCCTGCTGACGATCGTGCACGGCATCGAGCAATGCGTCGCTCATCAGCATCCAGTCGTCCGCCTCGAGGTGAATGCCCTCGTGCGCGGAGTCATCCGGCTGCCAGGCCGTGCCGGATGAATCGCGCGTCATCGGATAGCTGCCGAGCCCGGCGCTCATCGGCGCGTCGCTCGCCCATGCACGGAGCCCGCATAAACAGCAGGCGGCGGCCACCCGCGCTCCGCGGCCGATCGATTGCGCCCGGTGATCTACTTGACGACCTGCAGCTTCGGCCGCTTCGCCGCGGGGGCGCCGGGGGCGGCCCCCGCTTTCGGCGGGGAGGGCGTCGGCGCGTCGGTGGGATCGGGGTCGGCATCGCCCTCGGGAAAGATCATGCCCTGGCCGGTCTCCCGCGCGTAAATGCCGAGCACGGCGCGCACCGGCACCGAGACGGAAAATGCCGCGCCGCCGAAGCGCGCCTCGAACGTCACACCCTCGTTGCCGAGCTTGAGCCCCTGGGTTGCGTTGAAGCTCACGTTGAGCACGATCTTGCCGTCCTTGACGTACTGGCGCGGCACGTTGACGCCCTCGGCGGAGGCATCGACGACGATGTGCGGCGTCTCACCACTATCCGTGATCCACTCGTGCAGCGCGCGCAGCAGATACGGCCGGCGCGGCTTCAATGACGCATCTCCCGTTCGGGCGCCGTGAGGGCGAGCCGGAACGCCGGGCGCGCGAAGATCGAGTTCATGTACTTGACGATCGGTTGTGCCTGGGGAGGCAGCTCGATGCCGAAGAACGGCAGGCGCCACAGGATCGGCGCGATGCTCGCGTCGACCAGCGAAAACTCATCGCTCAGGAAGAACGGCTTCGCCTTGAAGACCTCCGCGCTCGCACAGATCGCCTCGCACAGCACCTTGCGGCTGTGCCCGGCCGTCTTGCTCTGCGGGTCCGCCTCGATGTCGTGCGCGAGCGCATACCAGTCGCGCTCCACGCGATACAGCGCGACGCGAAACTGGGCGCGGGTCACCGGATCGATCGGCATCAGCGGCGGATGCGGGAAGCGCTCATCGAGATACTCGATGATGACGCGGGAGTCATAGAGCACGAGATCCCTGTCAACCAGCGTCGGCACGCTGTGATACGGATTCAGGTCGAGCAGATCCTCAGGCAGCTTGTTGGGATCCACGTTGACCAGATCGATTGCAATGCCTTTCTCGGCCAGCACCAGACGCGTCCGGTGGCTCCACGGATCCGTCGCCGCGGAAAACAAAGTCATCACCGAGCGACGTGCCACGACCAGGGTCTCCTAGCGACAAATGCAGATCTCCAGCGCCTCAACCCAAGACTAGTGCACGTCCTTCCAGTATTCCTTCTTGAGCATCCAGGTGAGCGCGAAGCCGGCAAGCAGAAACAACATGATGAACACGCCAAGCGACTCGCGCTTGGCCTTGATCGGCTCACCCGCGTAGTCGAGGAAGTTGGCGATGTCCCGTACGAAGCGATCATACTCCTCCGGCGTCATCGCACCGGGGCTCATCATCTGGGCGCCCGAGAGCACCATGTGGGCGTTGCCGTTCGCATCGGGCTCGTTCTTGAACTCGGGCTTCTGCAAGCCCTGCAGCGAGGCGAGCACGTGCGGCATGGCGACGTTCGGCAGATAGATGTTGTTGACGCCCCACGGTCGCGTGCCGTCGACGTAAAAGCCCTTGAGAAACGAGTAGATGTAATCGCGTCCCCGCTCGCGCGCCATCAGCGACAGATCGGGCGGCGGCTTGCCGAACCAGGTCGCGGCATCCTCGGCCGGCATGGAGCTCACGATGGTGTCGAAGGGCTTCTCGGAGGTGAACATGAGGTTCGGCTGCAGATCCTTTTCGGGAATCTGCAGATCCTTGCCCATGCGGTTGTAGCGCAGGTACTGCAGGGAGTGGCAGCCCGAGCAGTAGTTCATGAAATTTCGCGCGCCGCGCTGCAGGGACTGGGCATCCTTGATGTCGGCATGCGCTGACTCCACCGCGATCCCGCCCTCTTCCTGAGCGCGCACCGGGCCCGACGCAAGCGTCGAGCACGCAGCCGTCAGTGCGGCCGCCATGATCCAGCGGTTCGACATCATCCCGTCACCCTTTCCGGCACAGGCTTCACCGGGTCGATCCTCGTATACCAGGGCATCAGCAAGAAGAATGCGAAATACAAGACCGTACAGATCTTGGCGAGCAGCGGATAGATGCCCGCGGGTGGCTTGAGCCCGCACAGCCCGAGGATGACGAACGACACCACGAAGATTGCGAGCATGATCTTGTAGATCGGCCCGCGGTAGCGGATCGAGCGGACCGGCGATCGGTCGAGCCAGGGGACGAAGAACAGCACGACGATCGAGGCACCCATGACCAGCACGCCCCACACCTGGGTACCGGCGAAGGAAGGCACCGCCCGCAGCATGGCGTAGAAGGGGGTGAAGTACCAGACCGGCGCGATATGGGGCGGGGTCTGCAGCGGATTGGCCGGCTCGAAGTTCGCCGACTCGAGGAACAGGCCGCCGAAGGAGGGCGCGAAGAAGATGATGCCGAAGAAGATGATGAGGAAGCCCATCACTCCCACGAGGTCCTTCACCGTGTAATAGGGATGGAAGGGAATCCCGTCGAGAGGACGGCCCTGCGCGTCACGGTGATCGTGGATCTCGATGCCGTCCGGGTTGTTCGAGCCCACCTCGTGCAGCGCCATCAGGTGCACCGCGACCAGCATGAGCAGCGCGAGCGGCAGTGCGGCGACGTGCAGCGCGAAGAAGCGGTTGAGCGTCGCATCGGCAATGACGTAATCGCCGCGGATCCATTCGAGAAGCGCCCCGCCGACGATCGGCAGACTGCCGAACAGCGAGGTGATCACCTGCGCGCCCCAGTAGCTCATGTTGCCCCAGGGCAGCACATAGCCCATGAAGGCCTCGGCCATCAGAGCGACGAAGATCAGGCAGCCGAAGATCCACAGCAGCTCACGCGGCTTGCGATGCGAGCCGTAGAGCAGCGCCCGGAACATGTGCAGGTAGACGACGATGAAGAATGCGGAGGCGCCGGTCGAGTGCATGTAACGGATGAGCCAGCCCCAGTCGACGTCGCGCATGATGTACTCGACCGAGGAGAAGGCCTCCGCCGAGGAGGGCTTGTAATCCATCGCGAGCCAGATGCCCGTGATGAGCTGATTCACCAGCACGAGCAGGGCGAGCGAGCCGAAGAAGTACCAGAAGTTGAAATTCTTCGGCGCGTAATACTCCGCCACCTGGCTCTTCCAGAGCGCCGTGAGTGGAAAACGCCGATCGATCCATCCCAGGAAGCCCTTCGGGGCCTCGGTGGATTGGGGTGCTGCTGCCATCGCTCAACCTCTGTTCGTTCGGATTCTCATGGACGCCGACGCAGTCGTCGTCAACCGGATTTCGGAGTCTCATCCTCGCCGATGACGATGTGGGCATCGCCGTTGAAGGTATAAGAGGGAACGGCGAGATTCTTCGGCGCGGGCATGCTCTTGAACACGCGCCCCGAGATGTCGTACTTCGAGCCGTGGCATGGACAGTAAAAGCCGCCCGGCCAGTTGTTGCCGAGATTGATGCCCGATAGCTGATACGCATCGTCCGGCTGGAACGCTCCGAGAGGCGAGCAACCGAGGTGCGTGCAAACCGCATAGCCTACCCAGTACTCGGGATTGCGAGCGCGCGCGGGACCCGAATCCTTGATGTAAACCGGCTGGGTGGAGTCCTGCGAGCTCGGATCCGCGAGCAGATCGTCGTGATTGCCGAGCTTCGCGAGCACCGCCTTGCTCCGGCGCACGATGAAGATCGGCTGACCGCGATAGACCACCTTGAGCATCTGCCCTTCCTCGAGCTTCGAGGCGTCGACCGCGACCGGCGCTCCGAGGGCCCGTGCGCGCGCGCTCGGCTCCCAGGAGGCGATGAAGGGCACCGCAGCGAACGCCATTCCGACGGCACCTCCTGCGACGGTGGCTGCCGTGAGCAGTCGCCGGCGGCTGTGATCGATCTCCTCGGCCTGCGGTCCGATCGGGTCAGCCATATCGCGCCTCGTGCGTTTCAGCGCAGGGGAAATGGCGGTCGCGAGGCCGGAAAAGTTGACAAATCTTCACGAAAACCCCTGTGGCGGTAGTGTTTCCCGAGGAATAATGCGGGCGCATTATACACAGTTGCGTCAGGTCCCTGCGGAGCCCTCGTAAGGAGGCGGAGTGCGAAGAACGCGCGCGATGGTGGGGTTCATGCTGCGCGCCGTCGTGCTCGGGTTGGCCGTCGCGTTTCTGGTCGTGTGGTGGCGACCCGCGCTGCTCGGCGCGGTCACCGTGCCCGAGCATGGTGCAGGAGCGGGGGCGCCGCAGGCGCATGCGGCGGTCGCGCGGCAGAGCTTCGCCGACTCGGTGGCGCGCGCCGCCCCCGCGGTCGTCAACATCTATACCGCCCGACTCGTCACCGAGCGCAGCCAACCGGCCCCGCTCGATCAGTTCTTCGGCGATTACTGGCCGAGTTACCGACAGCGCGTCGAGCGCAGCCTCGGATCCGGCGTGATCGTCGATGCGAAGGGCACGATCGTCACCAATCAGCATGTGATCGCCAATGCCGACTCGATCCGGGTGCAGCTCGCCGACGGGCGCATCTCCGAGGCCGCGATCGTCGGCCAGGATCCGGACACCGACCTGGCGATCCTCTCGCTTTCCATCGGCGACCTGCCGGTCATGCCGATCGGACGCTCCGACACGCTGCGGGTCGGCGACATCGTGCTCGCCATCGGCAACCCCTACGGCCTCAGTCAGACCGTCACCCAGGGCATCGTGAGCGCCACCGGCCGCGGCCAGCTGGGTCTCGCCACCTTCGAGAACTTCATCCAGACCGATGCGGCCATCAACCTCGGCAACTCGGGCGGCGCGCTCATCGATACTCAGGGAGATCTGGTCGGCATCAACACCGCGGTGCTCAACCGTGCGTACGGCGGGCCGGAGGGCATCGGCTTCGCGATCCCGGTGAACCTCGTGCGCGGCGTGATGGAGCAGATCATCGCGCACGGGCACGTCGTGCGCGGCTGGCTCGGATTCGTGCCGCAGGATCTCACGCCCGAGCAGTCGGCCCAGCTCGGCGGCAATGGCGGCGGGGTCACGGTGGTGAACATCCTGGTGCGCAGCCCCGCGTTCGATGCCGGCATGCGACCCGGCGACCTCATCACCGCGCTCGATGGCGAGCCGGTGCGCAGCTCACAGGATCTCGTGAGCAAGCTCGCGGCGCTCTCACCCGGTGCCGAGGTCGAGCTCGCCGGACGACACGGGCAGGAGGCATTCCGGCTGCACATGAAGATCGTCGAGCGCCCGACCCGCCCCTCGCAGCGCATACCCGGCTGATGAGCGCGCCGCCCGCGCTCGACGGGGCGCCGGATCAGGCGCGCGCGGCGTTCGGGATGCGCCGGATGCGCGCGCCGAGCTGCTGCAGCTTCTCCTCGATCGCCTCGTAGCCGCGATCGATGTGGTAGATGCGCTCGATCTCGGTGCGCCCGTCCGCCACCAGTCCCGCGAGCACGAGGCTCGCCGAGGCGCGCAGGTCGGTCGCCATCACCGGCGCGGCCGTAAGCCGATCGACCCCCTTGATGATGGCGGTATTGCCCTCGAGGCGAATCTCGGCCCCCATGCGCCGCATCTCGAGCATGTGCATGAAGCGGTTCTCGAAAATCGTCTCGATGATCGTGCCGACGCCGCTCGCGACGGCATTGAGGGCCGCGAACTGGGCCTGCATATCGGTGGGAAAGGCGGGATAGGGGGCGGTCCGGATGTCGATCGAGCGCGGGCGGCGGCCGCGCATGTCGACCTCCACCCAGCTGTCGCCCACGGCGACGCTTGCTCCGGCCTCCTGCAGCTTGGCGATGACCGCATCAAGATGCTCGGGGCGGGTATGCTTGATCCGCACCCGTCCGCCGGTGATGGCGCCCGCCACCAGATATGTGCCGCTTTCGATGCGATCCGGCAGCACCTCGTAGGCGGTGCCGCTCAACCGCTCCACGCCCTCGACCTCGATGCGATCGGTGCCGGCGCCGCTGATCTTCGCACCCATGCACGTCAGGAACTGCGCGAGATCGACCACTTCGGGCTCGCGCGCGGCATTCTCGAGCACCGTGCGCCCCTCGGCGAGCACCGCGGCCATCATGAGGTTCTCGGTCCCGGTGACGGTGACCGTCTCGAGCACGAGCCGCGTGCCCTTGAGGCGCCCGGCGCGGGCCTTGATGTAGCCATTCTCGATGTGGATGTCGGCCCCCATGGCCTGCAGCCCCGCGACGTGGATGTTGACCGGCCGGGCGCCGATCGCGCAGCCGCCCGGAAGGGACACGTCCGCGAATCCAAAGCGGGCCAGCAGCGGGCCGAGCACCAGAATCGATGCCCGCATCGTCTTCACGAGCTGATAGGGAGCGAAATATTCCTTGATGGTCGAGGCATCGACCTCGATGCGCATCTTCTCGTCGATGGTGACGGAGACGCCCATGCGCCCGAGCAGCTCGATCATCGTGGTCACATCCTGCAGGTGCGGGACGTTCGATACGGTGACCGGGCCGTCGGCCAGCAGGCAGGCGGCCAGGATCGGCAGGGTGGCATTCTTCGCGCCCGAGATGCGGATCTCACCGTCGAGCGCGATGCCGCCCTGAATCTGCAGCTTATCCACGATCGAGGCTCGCGTACTCGTCCGGCGTGTACACCTTGAGAGCCAGCGCATGGATCTCGCTGCCCATCGCGGAGCCGAGCGTCGCATAGACCAGCTGATGGCGCTGGAGCGGGCGCTTGCCGGCGAACGCCGGGGCGATGACCACCGCCTCGAAGTGCACGTTATCCTCGCTGCTCACCGAGGCCTTGGCACCCGCCAGGCCGCGCTCGATCAATCCGCACACCTCTGATGCATTCATGGCTGCTTCCTCTCAAGTCCGGCGCCCCGCAAGTTGTATCATTGCGCCGTGGATCTCGACTATACGGACGAAAACCTCGCCGAGCTTGGCCGCCAGGCGCTCAAGGTCGAAATCGAGGGATTACAGGCCCAGATGCCGCGCCTGGGCGCAGAGTTTGCACGCGCTTGCCGCATTTGTCTCGAGTGCCGCGGCCGGATCGTCGTGGTCGGCATGGGCAAGTCCGGCCACGTGGGCGGCAAGCTGGCCGCCACGCTTGCGAGCACCGGCTCGCCCGCCTTTTTCGTGCACGCCGCCGAGGCAAGCCACGGCGATGTGGGCATGATCACCCGCGAGGACGTCGTGCTGGTCGTCTCCAACTCCGGCGAGACGGAGGAAATTCTCAGGATCGTGCCGGCGATCAAGCGCCTCGGCGTGCCGCTCATCGCCTTCACGGGCAACGCGCAGTCGGCGCTTGCGCGCATCGCGACCGTGCACCTCGATCTGCGGGTACCGGCCGAAGCCTGTCCGCTCAATCTCGCGCCCACGGCGAGCACGACGGCCGCGCTCGCCGTCGGTGACGCGCTTGCGGTGGCGCTCCTCAAGGCGCGCGGCTTCACCGAGGAGGATTTCGCGCGCTCGCATCCGGCCGGCACGCTCGGGCGGCGCTTGCTGTTGCGGGTGGCCGACGTGATGCGCAGCGGCGCCGACGTTCCGAGCGTGCCGCCGCATACCGCGCTCGCCGAGGGCTTGATCGAGGTCACGCGCAAGGGACTGGGCATGACCGCGATCGTCGATGGCGCGCAGCGTGTGCTCGGCGTGTTCACCGACGGAGATCTGCGGCGCGCGCTCGATCGCGCCGCAGATCTGCACGGAACGCGGATGAGCGAGGTGATGACGCGGCACGCGAAGACGGTGCAGCCCGAGACGCTCGCCGCCGAAGCGGTGCTGCTCATGGAGAAGCATCGCATCACCGGGCTCCTCGTCGTCGATGCCCAGGAGCGGCTGGTGGGCGCGCTGAATGTGCACGATCTGCTGCGCGCCGGTGTGGTTTGAAGGCGCGGACCGCAACGCCCTTCGCGCGCATTGAGCTGCTGCTGCTCGACGTCGATGGAGTGCTGACCGATGGACTGCTCTACTTTTCCGCCCGCGGCGAGGAGCTCAAGACCTTCCATGTGCGCGACGGTCACGGCCTCAAGCTGCTGGCCGTCAGCGGCATCGCGCTCGCGGTCGTGAGCGGGCGCCGCTCGCGCGCCGTCACCCGGCGCATGCGCGAGCTCGGCATCCCCCATGTGATCCAGGGCTGTCGCGACAAGGTCCGGGCTCTCGAGGATCTCACCCGGGAGCTCGACGTCGACCCGCTGCAGTGTGCGTGCATGGTGGATGACACCGTGGACATGCCGCTGATGGCGAGCGTTGGGCTGGCCGCCGCGGTGGCCGATGCGCATCCGCTGGTGCTCGAGGCGGCACACTGGGTGAGCCGCGCGCCCGGCGGCCGCGGCGCGGTGCGCGAGCTCGCCGATGAGCTGTTGCGCTCGCGGGGAACCGCAACGGCACGCTGATGCTGATCCGCATCTTCACCTTCCTGGCCGTGGCCGCTCTCGCGATCAGCACCTGGATCCTGAGCGGCCCGCATCGGCGGGGCGTCGTGCCGCCCGAGGTGCAGGCAGCATTGCCGGGTTATTATCTCAAGGGCGCGACGCTCACCGACTACGATCTATCGGGGGACCCGAGCCTGCGCATCCAGGCGGAGCGCATCGATCAGATCGATCACGGACCGGAGGTCGCGCTTTATCATGTGCGCTTCGATTACCAGGCGCCCAACGGCCAGGCCTGGGTCATGTTCGGCGACACCGCGCACGTCGAGCCGGGCGGCAACGTGGTCGACGTGGCCGGGAATGTACGCATCCAGGGTCAGAGCACGGAGCATCAGGGTACCGCGGTGATTCACACGGAGACGCTTCGCTACGACGTCCCGCAGGGCATCGCGAGCACACCGAGTGACGTGCGGGTCGAGTTCGGCGCTCACACCTTGACGGCCCGGGGACTCGTCGCCAACTTGAAAGACCGCACCCTGCATCTGGAATCCAAGGTCAATGGCCGCTTCCAACCGTAGCCGCCTGCGGCTGCTCGTCGCGCTCGGGCTCGCCTGCCTCGCGGGGCTCGACCTGGCGCGGGCGGCCGCGCCGGCGCACGCGGCCGCTTCGCGCCCGCACGAGACCATCTCGCTCGATGCGCAGTCCTCGGAGCTCGATCTCAAGAGCAACAACGTCCTGTTCCGCAAGGTGCGCATCGCCCAGGGCAACACCTCCGTGACCGCCGATCAGGGTCAGGCGACCGGGCAGGCCTCGGGATTGAATTTCGACAACAGCGTATGGCTGTTCCGCGGCAACGTCCGCATCACGATGGACCAAGGTGTGCTCACGGCGGACAACGCCGAGATCAACTTCCGCAACAAGCTGCTCAGCAAGGCGACCGCCCATGGTCGACCGGCCGAATTCGAGCAACGCATCGAGAAGACCGGCAAGCTCGCCAAGGGGCGCGCCGATACGATCGACTATGACTCATCGCGCAGCCTGGTGCGTCTGGTGGACAACGCCTGGCTCAGCGACGGGCAGAATGAGATCCGCGGTGAATCGCTGAAGTACAACATCCTGGCGCAGAGCATCATTGCCGACGCCGCCGAGCAGGGCTCGAAGCGCGTGCACATCATCATCGCCCCGCCACCCGCCAAACCATGAGCGTGCTGCGCGCCCTCAACCTCGCCAAGAGCTACCGCTCCCGGCAGGTCCTTCGCGACCTCTCGATCGAGGTGGAAAGCGGCGAGGTGGTGGGTCTCCTCGGTCCAAACGGTGCCGGCAAGACGACCGCCTTCTACATGATCGTCGGTCTCGTGCGCCTCGAGCACGGCGAGATCTTTCTCGACAATCGTGACATCGGCCGCCTGCCGATGCACCGGCGCGCGCAGCTCGGCCTCGGTTACCTGCCGCAGGAGCCCTCGGTGTTCCGCCGCCTCTCGGTCGCCAAGAACATCATGGCGATCCTCGAGACGCGACCCGGACTCGATGAGGCACAACGCAATGCCCGGCTCAAGGAGCTGCTGGCCGAAATGCACATCGGACACGTGCGTGAGAGCCTCGGCATGAGCCTGTCCGGGGGTGAGCGGCGGCGCGTCGAGATCGCCCGCACGCTCGCCGCGGATCCACAGTTCATTTTGCTCGATGAGCCGTTCGCCGGCGTCGATCCGTTGTCTGTCGCTGATATCCAAAGAATAATCAAGCACTTATCCGGAAAGGGCATCGGCGTGCTGATTACCGACCATAATGTCCGTGAGACCCTGGGGATTTGCGAGCGGGCCTACATCGTCAGCCAGGGCACCGTGCTCGCCTCGGGTTCTGCGGACCAGATTCTTGCCAACCCGCAGGTCCGTGAGGTGTACTTGGGCCAGGACTTCCGTCTGTAGACTTGGACTCGCAAAAACCCATGATGAAGCCAAGCCTGCAGCTTCGGATCGGCCAGCAGCTGACCATGACCCCGCAGCTGCAGCAGGCGATCCGGCTTCTGCAGCTGCCCTCGCTCGATCTGCAGGCACACGTGCGCGAGGCGCTCGAGAGCAACGTCATGCTCGAGGCCGAGGACGAGCTCGAGAGCCCCGTACCCGCGGTGGCGCACGAGGAGGCTACGAGCGAAGAGAAATACACCGAGCTCGAAGCCCATGCGGCCGCCGTGGAGTCGCGCGAGGAGCGCGCCGCACCGGAGGTCGAGATCGCCGATGAGGCCTGGGGCGAGCAGACGAGCGGACCGTCCGACACCCCCTGGTCGGGCGACGATGACCGCAGCAGCGATTTCTCGGACCAGCACGGACAGACGCTGCAGGAGCAGCTCGTCGAGCAGCTCGAGCTTGGGCGCCTCTCACCCATCGATCTCGCCATCGCACGCGTCATCGCCGATGCGATCACCGATGACGGCTACCTGCTCGATGACCTCGAGGAGATCCGCGCGAGTCTCAGGCCCGAGATCGAGGCGAGCCTCGAGGATGTCGAGCGGGCCCTCGCCGTGGTGCAATCACTCGAGCCTGCCGGCGTCGGGGCCCGCACCCTGGGGGAGTGCATCGCGTTGCAGCTGCGACAGCTGCATCCCGACACTCCCGCACGCGACATCGCGGTCCGCGTCGCACTCGAGCATCTCGACCTCGTGGCGAATCAACAGCTCGCGCTCCTGCGCCGTCAGTTGCGCTGCAATGAGAACGATCTGGAGATGGCGCTCGCTCTGGTGCGCTCCTGCCATCCGCGCCCGGGCGCGGCGGTCAATCCGTCGCAGGCCGAGTACATCATCCCGGACGTCTTCGTGCGGCGCACCGAGCACGGCTGGGTCGTCGAGATCAATCAGGCCACGGTGCCGCGCGTGCGCGTGAATCAAAGCTATGCAAGCTTGATCTCGCGCGCACCCGACCATGCGATGTTGCGCACTCAGCTGCAGGAGGCTCGCTGGCTGATGCGCAGCCTCGAGATCCGCAACGAGACCTTGATCAAGGTTGCCCGCTGCATCGTGCAGCGGCAGACCGGATTCTTCGAGTATGGCGAGGAGGCGATGGAGCCTCTGATCCTCAAGGATGTGGCCGAGGCGGTCGAGATGCACGAATCGACCATCTCGCGGGTCACCACCGCGAAGTACATGCACACACCGCGCGGCGTGTTCGAGTTCCGCTATTTCTTCTCGAGTCACGTCGCTGCGGCCGACGGCACGGAGATGTCCTCGACGGCCATCCGCGCCAAGATTCGCAAGCTCATCTCGCAGGAGAACCCGGAAAATCCGTGGAGCGACAGCAAGCTGGCCGAGATCCTTTCGCAGGAAGGCATCCCCGTCGCGCGGCGCACGGTGGCGAAGTATCGCGAGGGCATGCAGATCGCTCCGTCGAATGAGCGGAAGCGCGCTGCGGCCCGCGCATCGTAAAGGCTTACGCATCGTAAAGGTACAGTAGAAGGAGGAACCTCATGCAGCTCGATCTCAGCGGCCATCATGTGGAAGTCACACCCGCCCTCCGCGGCTACGTCAACAAGAAATTCGAGCGGATCTCCCGTCATTTCGAGCACCTGATCGACGTGCACTGCGTCCTCACCGTCGAGAAGCTGCGCCACAAGGCCGAGGCCACCCTGATGCTGCGAGGTACCAAGATCTACGCCGACGCCACCGACGGCGACATGTACGCCGCGATCGATGCGCTCACCGACAAGCTCGACCGCTGCGTGAAGAAGCACAAGGAAAAGGCAAACGATCATCATGCCGGAGAGGTGCTGAAAACACGCTCCGCTCCGTAGCGCCGGATCGGGCGCGCGCGAGGCCGGGGTTTGCGACTCATCATCGTCAGCGGGCTCTCCGGCTCCGGCAAGAGCGGCGCGCTGCACCTGCTCGAGGACATCGACTTCTATTGCGTGGACAACATACCGGCCGCGCTCTTGAAGCCGTTCATTGCCCATACCGTGCGCGGCGGGGAGGCTTATCCGCTCACGGCCGTGGGACTCGATGCGCGCAATCCGCCCGATGAGATCGAGACCATCCCGGCGCTCGCCGCGGAGCTGCGGCGCAGCGGCATTCGCTGTGAGATCCTGTTCCTGCTCGCGAGCGACGAGGTGCTGCTCAAGCGCTACGCCGAGACCCGGCGCAAGCATCCTCTGGTCTGCGCCGGGGTGAGCCTTCGCGAGGCCATCGCCCAGGAACGTGAGCTGCTCGAGCCGATAACGAGCGCGGCGGATCTGGTGATCGACACCTCCGCCATGGGTCTGCACTCGCTGCGCGAGCGGCTGCGCGAGCGCCTCGACCAGCGTCGCGAGGGACGCCTCGCGCTGATGTTCGAATCCTTCGGTTACAAGCATGGCATCCCGGGCGATGCCGACTTCGTGTTCGACGTGCGCAGTCTGCCCAATCCGTACTGGGAGCAGGAGCTGCGACATCTGACGGGCGCCGATCCCGCCGTCGTCGAGTTCTTGAGCGCTCACCCGAGCGTCGGCGCGATGATCGGCGCCCTCACCGACTTCCTCACCCGCCGCATCGCCGAATTCTCGCAGGCAAATCGCAGCTACCTCACCATCGCGATCGGCTGCACCGGTGGTCAGCATCGCTCGGTCTATATCGCGGAGAAGCTCGCGGAGCACTTTCGCCCGGATTATCCGCAAGTGCTCACGCGCCACGACGCGCTCGGGAAGCGCTGATGCCGGTCACGGCTTTCGCGAGGTCGACCGCTTATTCGGGTTACGACGCGCTCGGGCTCGCGGAGCTCGTGCGCCGCAAGGAAGTCTCGCCCGAGGAGCTGCTCGCCTGGGCGCTCACGAACGTCGAGGAGCTCGATCCGCGCCTCAACTGCATCGCCCATCGGCACGAAGAGCATGCGCGCGCGCAGATCGCCGCGGGACTTCCCGACGGGCCATTTCACGGCGTGCCGTTCCTCCTCAAGGATCTCGGCGCCGAGCTCTCGGGCACGATCACGAGCTCGGGAAGCCGCGCATTTAAAGACGGCCCGGTCGCCGCCCAGGACAGCGAGCTCGTGGCGCGCTACAAGCGCGCGGGGCTCGTGATCTTCGGCAAGACCACCACTCCTGAGCTCGGTCTCACCTATACCACGGAGTCAACGGCGTTCGGCCCCACGCGCAACCCCTTCGATCTCGATCGCACGACGGGCGGCTCCTCGGGCGGCTCGGCCGCCGCCGTGGCGGCGGGCATCGTGCCGATGGCGCACGCGTCCGACGGCGGCGGCTCGATCCGTGTTCCGGCCGCCTGCACCGGGCTGTTCGGACTCAAGCCCTCGCGCGGCCGCATGCCGATGGGCCCCGGGGCGACGGAGCGCTGGCTCGGTCTGGTCACGGCGCACGCGCTCACCGTGAGCGTGCGCGACAGCGCGGCGCTGCTCGATGCGACCGCTGGTCCCGAGCGCGGATCGCGCTACGGCGCGCCCCCGCCGCGCCACGGCAGCTTCCTCGCCGAGCTCGAGCGGCCGCGCTCGCCGCTGCGCATCGGGTGCGTGCTCGCACCGACCGGCGTCGCCGTCGACCCCGAATGCAGCGCGGCAGCGCGCGCCGCGGCGCGCCTGTGCGAATCGCTCGGACACTGCACCGAGGAGCTGTCGCTCGCGCTCGAGACTCCCGCGCTCAACCAGGGGCTGCTGGTGATCATCCAAACCATCGTCGCTCAGGCGCTGCGGGACCAGGGACTCGCCCGCGGCCGCCCCGTCGGCCGCGAGGAGGTCGAAACCATCACCTGGGGACACGCCGAGGCCGGCGCGAAGCTGCCGGCGCTCGCGCTCGTCGATGCAAACGATGCGTTCCAGCGAGCCGCCATTTCGGTGGCGCAGCTGCAGGAGCGCTTCGACGTGCTGCTCTCGCCAACCCTCGCCAAGCCGCCTATCGCGCTCGGGCTGCTCTCCTTGTCGCCCGCGGACCTGTCCGTCTTTCGCCGCGAGATGGCGAGCTTCAGCCCCTTCACGGCGCTCGCCAACGTCACCGGTCAGCCCTCGATGAGCGTGCCCTTGGGCATGAGCTCGAGCGGGCTGCCGATCGGCATCATGTTCAGCGCACGTCACGGCGAGGAGGGGCTGTTGCTCGGGCTCGCACGGCAGCTCGAGCAAGCACAGCCTTGGGCGCGGCGCGGGGCCTGAGGCACCGGCCTGGCCTCCACGGGCGCCGGACTCGGCCGCCGACCGGCCCTCCCTAGCTCAACGCGTCGATCGCCTCATCGAGGCCGGCGAGCGTCAATGGATACATCCGTCCTTCGAGCAGTTCCCGAATGATTGTGATCGAGGGTGTGTGCCGCCAGTGCGAGAGCGGCTGCGGATTGATCCACACGAAGTCGGGATAGTGGCGGGTGAGCCGCTCGAGCCACACCCGTCCCGATTCCTCATTCCAGTGCTCGACGCTGCCGCCCGCGTGGTTGATCTCGTAGGGGCTCATGGTCGCGTCGCCGACGAAGATCAGCTTGTAGTCCGCGGCGTAGGTGCGCATCAGCTCGATGGTGCCCACGTGCTCGTTGAAACGGCGGCGGTTGTCGCGCCACAGCGCCTCGTAGGGCAGATTGTGGAAGTAGAAGTGCTCGAGATGCTTGAACTCGCTGCGCGCCGCCGAGAACAGCTCCTCGCAGGTGCGCACGTGATCGTCCATCGAGCCGCCGACGTCGAGGAGCAGCAACACCTTCACGACGTTGTGCCGCTCGGGCACCATCTTGATGTCGAGCCAACCGCCGGCGCGCGCGGTCGCATCGATCGTGTCCGCGAGCGCGAGCTCGGTGGGCGCCCCGCGCCGCGCAAAGCGCCGCAGGCGACGCAGCGCGAGCTTCATGTTGCGCGTGCCGAGCTCGACGCCATCGTCGAGGTTCGCAAATTCGCGCCGATCCCACACCTTGACGGCGCTGCGATGTCGCGAGCCCTCCTGGCCGATGCGCACGCCCTCGGGATTGTAGCCGTAGGCGCCGAACGGGGAGGTGCCGGCGGTGCCGATCCATTTGCTACCCCCCTCATGGCGGCCTTGCTGCTCCTCGAGCCGCTTCCGCAAGGTCTCCATGAGCTTGTCCCAGCCGCCGAGTGCCTCGATCTGCGCCTTCTCCTCGGCGCTGAAATCGCGCAGCGCGAGTCTTGCGAGCCAGTCCGGCGGCAGCTCGCGCATCAGCTGGGCGAAGGAGTGCTCGATCCCTTTGAAATGGGCGGCGAAGGCGCGGTCGAATCGATCGTAGTAGCGCTCGTCCTTCACCAGACACGTGCGCGCAAGGTAATAGAAGCGCTCGGCACTGGCGTCCCCGAGGCCGCGCTTGAGCGCCTCGAGCAGCGTCAGCAGCTCGGTGATCGATACCGGTACGCCGGCCCGGCGCAGCAGCAGGAAAAACTTAACGAGCATTCCGTCGATGCAGGAACAGCACCTGCTCGAAGAGCTGAACGTCCTGCTCGTTCTTGAGCAGCGCCCCGTAGAGCGGTGGCAGCAACGTCTTGGTGTCGCTGCTGCGCAGCGCCTCCGCAGAGACCTCGTCCGCCACCAGCAGCTTGATCCAGTCGAGGAGCTCGGAGGTGGTCGGCTTTTTCTTGAGGCCCGGCGTCTCGCGCACCCGGAAGAACGCCGCCAGGGCCTCGTGCAGCAGCTCGCGCTTCAGATCGGGAAAGTGCACGTCGATGATGCGCGTCATGGTCGCTTCGTCCGGGAAGCGGATGTAGTGGAAGAAGCAGCGTCGCAGGAACGCATCCGGCAGCTCTTTCTCGTTGTTGCTCGTGATGACGATCACGGGACGGTGCCGCGCACGGACCGTCTCGTGCGTCTCGTACACGTAGAACTCCATGCGGTCGAGCTCGCGCAGCAGGTCGTTCGGAAACTCGATGTCCGCCTTGTCGATCTCGTCGATGAGCAGCACCGGCTGCTCCACCGAATCGAAGGCCTCCCACAAGTTGCCGCGCACGATGTAGTTCCGGATGTCGGCGACGCGCGCATCGCCGAGCTGCGAATCGCGCAATCGGGCAACCGCGTCGTACTCATAGAGTCCCTGCTGCGCCTTGGTGGTCGACTTGATGTGCCACTCGAACAGGGGTTTGCCGAGGGCGCGGGCGATCTCCGAGGCGAGCAGCGTCTTGCCGGTCCCCGGCTCTCCCTTGATGAGGAGCGGTCGCGAGAGCGTGATCGCCGCGTTGACCGCGGCCATCAGCTCCTCGGTGGCGATGTAGCGGTCGGTTCCTTCGAAAATGGCTGGCACGCTGGAACGCTCCGTTGCGCTATTTGCGCTGGACCTGCAGGATCTGCATGGAGTTGGTGCCGCCCGCGACACCCGAAAGCTCGCCCTTGGTGAGGATGATGAGATCCCCCTCCATCACCAGCTTCAGATCGAGCAGCAGGCGGAAGATCGAGAAGTAGAAGTGCTCGCGATCCTTGTCGGTGACGTCGTAAGCCACCGGGTAGACGCCACGGTACAGCGTGACGCGGCATCGCGTGGTTTCCTGGCGGGTGAAGGCGTAGATCGGAATGTCGGAGCGCACGCGCGACATCCACAGCGCCGTCTCGCCCGACTCGGTGAGCGCGACGATGGCCTTGACGTGCAGATGATTGGCCGTGTACATGACGGCCGCCGCGATCGCCTCGTTGGCGCGGCTGAAATAGCCGCTGGTCCGCTGGCGCACTCTCACGTGCGCATCCTGGTACTTCTCGGCGCCGATGACGATGTGCGCCATCGCCTCCACCACCTTGGCGGGATGCTTGCCGGCGGCGGTCTCGGCGGACAGCATCACCGCATCGGTGCCGGCCATCACCGAATTGGCGACGTCCGAGACCTCGGCGCGCGTCGGGATCGTGTTGACGCACATCGACTCCATCATCTGCGTCGCGATGATGACGACCCGATTCTGATGGCGCGCCTCCTGGATGATCTGCTTCTGCAGACCGGCGAGCTCCGCAAAGCCCATCTCCACGCCGAGGTCTCCGCGCGCGACCATCACGGCATCGCTGGCGCGCACCACCTCGGCCAGATTGCGGATCGCTTCGGCACGCTCGATCTTCACGCAGATGAGCGCGTGACCGCCCGCGGCACGCAGCAGCTCGCGTCCCTCGTTGACGTCGGCCGCATCGCGCGCGAAGGACACCGCCAGGTAGTCCACCTTGAGCGCGGCGGCGACGTGGATGTCCTCGCGGTCCTTGTCGGTGAGCGCGCCGGCCGTGAGCCCCCCGCCCTGGCGGTTGATGCCCTTGCTGTTGCCGAGCTCGCCGCCCACGAGCACGCGCGTGCGGATGCGCGGACCGTCGACCGCCGCCACCTGCAGGCTGATCTGCCCGTCGTTGAGCAGCAGCACGTCGCCGACATGCACGTCGTACGGCAGCTCCTTGTAGGTGATGCCGACGGCGCGCACGCTCCCGGCGTCGGCCGCGAGCGAGGCGTCGAGCGTGAACTCGGCCCCATCGGCGAGCTCGATGCGGCCGGCGGCGAAGCGCTCGATGCGGATCTTGGGCCCCTGCAGATCGCCCAGCACGCCCACGTAGCGACCCGCGGCGCGGGCCGCCTCGCGCAGCATCTTCAGCCGCCGCTCGTGATCGGCGACCGTGCCGTGGGAAAAATTGAGCCGCACCACGTCGACGCCGGCCCGCACCATGTCGCCCAGGACCTTCGGATCGTCGGTTGCGGGGCCCAAGGTGGCGACGATCTTGGTCCGGCGCAGCACGTAGCTCATGTCAAAAGGTGGCTCATGTAAAGGAGATGCTCCCCGATCAGGCGCGTTGCTCGAGAATGTCGACGGCGGGCAGCTTCTTGCCCTCGACGAACTCGAGGAATGCGCCGCCCCCGGTCGAGATGTAGGAGATCCCGTCCTCGACGCCGTACTTCTCGATCGCCGCCAGCGTATCGCCGCCGCCGGCGAGCGAGAACGCCTTGCTGCGGGCGATCGCGTTCGCAAGCACGCGGGTGCCTTCGCCGAACTGATCGAACTCGAACACACCCACCGGCCCGTTCCAGAGGATCGTCCCTGCGACCGCCACGAGACGCGCCAGGTGCTCGGCCGAATCGGGACCGATGTCGAGGATCATCTCGTTCGAGGCGACCTCGCTCACCGCCTTCACATCGGCCTCGGCCTTGGCCGAGAACTCGGTCGCCACCACGACGTCCGTCGGCATCGGAATGACGATGTCGCGCTGTCTGCACTGCTCGAGTAGCCGCTTGCAGATATCGAGCATGTCGGGCTCATAGAGCGATTTGCCGACATTGCGTCCGAGCGCCGCGAGGAAGGTGTTGGCGATGCCGCCGCCGACGATCAGCTGATCGACCTTGGCGAGCAGTGCCTCGAGCACCGTGAGCTTGGTCGACACCTTGGATCCGGCCACGATCGCCAGCAACGGACGGGCGGGCTTCTCGAGCGCCGTCTCGAGCGCCGTGAGCTCGCTCACGAGCAACGGACCCGCACAGGCAATCGGCGCAAATCGGGCCACCCCGTGCGTGCTCGCCTCCGCCCGATGGGCGGTGCCGAACGCATCCATCACATACACGTCGCAGAGCGCCGCCATCTTGCGCGAGAGCTCCTCGGAGTCCTTCTTCTCACCCTTGTTGAAGCGCACGTTCTCGAGCAGCACCACCTCGCCCGGGGCCACCTCGACGCCCTGCAGCCAGTCGCGTTTCAGCTGGACCTTCACGCCGAGCAGCTCGGTCAGCCGCTCGGCTACGGGCGCAAGCGAGAACTCCTCGCTGAAATGTCCCTCCTCGGGGCGGCCGAGATGCGACATGAGGAGCACCCGCGCCTTCGCATCGATCGCGCTCTGGATCGTGGGAAGCGCGGCCCGGATGCGCGCATCGCTCGTGACCTCGCCGTCCTTGATGGGCACGTTCAGGTCCTCGCGAATCAGCACGCGCTTGCCCGACAGGGCCTGATCCGCCATTTTCCTGATCTTCATAGCCACTCCTTCGGCGCGCCTTCACGCCGGCCCATCGATCAGCTCGCCTGCGACCAGGCGACCGTGGTGTCCAGCATGCGATTGGAGAATCCCCACTCGTTGTCGTACCAGGCGCACACCTTCACCAGGGTCCCCTGGATCACCTTGGTGAGCGTCGCGTCGTAGGTCGAGGATGCGGGATCGTGATTGAAGTCGACCGACACCAGCGGCTGATCGTTGAAGGCCAGAATCCCCTTCATCGGACCCTCGGCCGCGGCCTTCACCAGCCGGTGGATCTCCTCGACGCTCGTCGGACGGGCCGCGGTGAACGATAGATCCACGAGGGAGACATTGATGGTCGGCACGCGGATCGCGAAGCCATCGAACTTGCCCTTGAGCTCGGGCAGCACCAGCCCGACCGCCGCGGCCGCCCCCGTCTTGGTCGGAATCATCGACATCGTGGCCGAGCGCGCGCGCCTGAGGTCCGAGTGATAGACGTCGGTGAGTACCTGATCGTTGGTGTAGGAGTGAATGGTGTTCATGACGCCGGCCACGATGCCGATTTCGCTGTGCAGCACCTTGGCGAGCGGCGCCAGACAGTTGGTCGTGCAGGAGGCGTTCGAGATCACCGTGTGGGAGGAGCGCAGGCTCTGATGGTTCACGCCGTACACGATGGTCGCATCGACGTCCTCGCCACCGGGCGCCGAAATCACCACCTTCTTCGCGCCCGCCGTGAGATGCGCGGAGGCCTTCGCCTTGCTGGTGAACAGCCCGGTGCACTCGAGCACCACCTCGACCCCGAGCTCCCCCCAAGGGAGCTTGGTCGGGTCGCGCTGCGCAACCACCCGGATCCGATCGCCGTTCACCACCATCGAATCACCCTCGACGCGCACCTCGCCGTGGAAGCGGCCATGCACCGTGTCATGCCGGGTGAGGTGGGCGTTGGTGTTGGCATCTCCGAGATCGTTGATCGCGACGATTTTCACCTGCGACTGGTGGCGCCCCTCGTAGAGCGCCCGCAGGATGTTGCGTCCGATCCGCCCGTACCCGTTGATGCCCACCTTGATCGTCATGGATGTGTCCTCTTCTCGTAGGAATGTGCCAATCGGCCGGCCCCTCCCGGCGCGCAGAGCCTCAAGCGGGTCGCGTCTGCTCGACGGCCTCGACCACCTTCTCGGGTGTGAAGCCGAACTGCTTGAGCAGCTCCTTGCCCGGCGCCGATGCGCCAAAATGATCGATGCCGATCACGCGGCCGCTCAAGCCCACATAGCGCCACCAGTCCGCTCGGGCGCCGGCCTCGACGGCGACGCGCCTTTGGACCTCGGGCGGCAGCACTGCGTTCCGATAATCCGCATCCTGGCGATCGAAGGTGGTGCTGCTCGGCATCGAGACCAGACGCACGCGCGTGCCGCGGGCTGCGAGGGTGCGCACCGCATCGGCCGCGATGCCGACCTCCGAGCCGGTCGCGATCACGATCGCCTCGGGCGGTCCCTCCGCGTCGATGAGCACGTAGGCGCCGCGCTCGATCGCGGCGCGTTGAGCGGCGTTGCGCGGCTGGTGGTTCACCGCCTGGCGCGTCAGCACCAGACAGGTCGGGCCGTCGCTGCGCTCGAGCGCGAGGCGCCACGCGACCGCGGTCTCGACGCCGTCACAGGGACGCCACACCTCGAGCTGCGGGATCAGCCTGAGACTTGCCAGATGCTCGATCGGCTGATGGGTGGGACCGTCCTCGCCCAGGCCGATCGAGTCGTGCGTATAGACGAAGATAACCCGCAGGCGCATGAGCGCGGACATGCGCACGGCGTTGCGCGCATAGTCGGAAAACACCAGGAACGTGCCGCCGTACGGGATGAGCCCGCCGTGCGCGGCGATGCCGTTCATCACCGCCGACATGCCGAACTCGCGCACCCCGAAATGGATGTAATTGCCGCCCGGTACGCTCGGATCGAGGATCACCGAGTCCTTGCGCAGCGTGCCATTGGAGGGGGTGAGGTCCGCCGAGCCGCCGAGCAGCTCGGGAAGCAGCGGTCCGAGCGCATTGAGTGCGGCCTGCGAGCTTTGCCGCGTCGCGAGCACCTTGCCCTCCGTCTGGGTGCGCTCGATGAACCCCTCGGTCAGCTCCGCAAATCCTTTCGGCAGATAGCCGTTGAGGCGCCGCTCGAGCTCGACGGCGAGGGCCGGAAACTCCGCCCGATAGGCCTGCCAGCGGGCGCGCCACTGCGCCTCGAGGCGCGCCCCCTTCTCCCGCATATCCCACGCCGCGCGAATCTCGGAGGGAATCTCGAAGGGCGGTGAGCTCCAGTGGAGCTGCTTGCGCGTCGCGGCCACCTCCTCGACCCCCATGGCCTCGCCGTGCATCGCCGCCGTGCCGGCCTTGTTCGGCGAGCCCCAGCCGATGACGGTTCGCGCGCAGATGAGGGTGGGCCGTGCGGTTTCGGCGCGTGCGGCGGCGAAGGCCGCCGCAATCGCCGCACTGTCCTGACCGTCCACGGCGCGGATCACGTGCCAGCCGTACCCCTCGAAGCGCATCGCGGTATCGTCGCCGAACCAGCCCTTCACCTTGCCGTCGATCGAGATGCCATTGTCGTCGTAGACGACGATGAGCTTGCCGAGCTTCTGCACGCCGGCGAAGGAGGAGGCCTCGTGCGAGATACCCTCCATCAGGCAGCCATCGCCGCAGAAAGCGTACGTGTGGTGGTCGATGATCTCGTGCCCCGGGCGATTGAAGGTCGCCGCAAGCTCGCGCTCCGCGAGCGCCATGCCGACCGCGTTCGCGAGGCCCTGGCCGAGCGGACCGGTCGTCGTCTCGATGCCGAGGTGCACCTCGCGCTCCGGGTGGCCGGCAGTTTTTGAGCCCCATTGACGGAAGTTCTTCAGCTCCTCGATGGGCAGCGCGTACCCCGTGAGGTACAGCACCGAGTACAGGAGCATCGAGGCGTGCCCGTTCGAGAGGACGAAGCGATCCCGATCCCACCACCCCGGATTGCCCGGATTGAACTTAAGCACCTCGCGCCAGAGCACCTCGGCCACGTCGGCCAAGCCCATCGGCGCGCCCGGGTGGCCCGAATTGGCCTTTTGAACGGCGTCCATCGACAGGGCACGGATGGCGTTGGCGAGCTCGCGGCGGGTGGGCATGGGAGAGTCTTCCGTCGGACGGGGCGCAGTATTCTCCCCGAAGCGACCGGCGCCAGCAACGACCGCGCCGAGGAGTGCGCGAATCGTCGTTTTGCGCAAATCCTTCACGCACTCCGGGGAACGTGTTCACACAATCGCCGTCTACTCCGTATGAGCTTCGCCGGCGCCGCGGTCATGACCCAGTTCACCGTCCTTCCCGGGGCTGCTTTGCTAGGCTTCTGAAGATGCACCTTCTCCAGATCACCGATCCGCATTTGTATGGAAGCGCGAGCGGCACGCTGCGCGGCGTGGAGACCGCGGCGAGCCTGCGCGAGGTTCTCGACCAGGCGCTCACGCAGGGTGCGGATTTCCGTGCGGTGTTGGTGACTGGCGACATCGTGCAGGACGATCCGAGCGGGTACGCGCGCTTTCGCAGCATCCTGGGCTCGGTCGGCAAGCCCGTGCTGTGTATTCCGGGCAATCACGACGAGCCCGAGGCGATGGCGCGCGCGCTCGATGCGCCGCCGTTCCAGATCGGCGGCCATCTGGCCGAAGACGGCTGGCAGATCATCATGCTCGACAGTTGCGATCCCGGCCACGTTGGAGGTCGCCTCGCCGCGCAGGAGCTTGCGAGGCTCGACGCGACGCTGCGCCGCTCGAGCGCGCACGCGCTGATCTGCCTGCACCATCACCCGGTGAGGATCGGCAGCCGCTGGCTCGACAGCATCGGGCTCGCGAACGCCGAGGATTTCTGGCGCATCCTCGATTCCCACCCGCACGTGCGGGCCGTTTCCTGGGGCCACGTGCACCAGACCTTCGAGGGGCAGCGGGGCCAGGTGAAGCTCTTCGCGACACCTTCGACCGGAGCGCAATTTTTACCTTCGAGCGATCGCTATGCCGTCGACTCACGCCCGCCCGCCTACCGGGTTCTCGAGCTCAGGCGCGATGGATCGATCGTGACCGAGGTGCGCTGGCTCGAGGCAATGCCCCTGCGGCACGCGGCCGCGGCTCGCTAGACGCGCGCAAATGCAGGGAATGACTGGCCTGTACCGTCATGGCCGCATCGCCGCGCTGCTGCTCGCGCTCCTCGGCGGCATCGGCGCCGCGCACGCCGACACGCCGCTCCATGCGCTGTGGGAGCTGCATGGCAGGCACAACACGGTCTATCTCCTCGGCTCCGTGCACATCCTGCGGCCCACCGACTATCCGCTGCCCGAGGTGATCCAGGACGCGTACCGCGCCGCGCAGACCGTCACGCTCGAGATCAACCTCGCCGATGCGGGCAGCGACGTGCAATCGGAGATGCTCGCGAGCGCGATGCTCCCCGAGGGCCGCACTCTCGCTTCGGTCCTGGGCGCCGAGCGTTACAGCCGGGCCCAGAGCCTTGCAGGCTCGATCGGACTCGACCTCGCGCCGTTCGATGCCTTCGCGCCCTGGTTCGCCGCCGAGGCGATCGCGCAGCTGCAACTCGCCCAGCTCGGTTTCGAGCCCCAATCGGGCATCGATCTGTACTTCCTCGGCCGCGCGCGCGGCGACGGCAAGCGCATCGACGGGCTCGAGACGGCGCACGATCAGATCGCGGCATTCCAGAGCCTGCCGCTCGAGGCGCAGTCGAATTACCTGCTGACGAGTCTCGAGGAGGCGCATGAGCTGCCGAGGGAGGTGGATCAGATGGTCCACGCGTGGCAGCGGGGCGATACGGCCTGGTTCGAGCACGAGATGACGAGCGAGCTCGGCAAGGATCCGATCCTCTACCAGTCGCTCCTCGTCGCGCGCAACCGCAAGTGGATCGCGCGCATCGAGTCGCTGCTCGAGGATGGGCAAAACCACCTGATCATCGTCGGTACCGCGCACCTGGTCGGCAAGGACAGCGTGCTGGCGCTGCTGAAAAAGGACGGGTTCAGCGCCGTACAGCGCTGAACCCGCACTCGCCCGAGACGCCGATCACTGCGCCGGCGCAGAGTCCGGCGCGGCCGCGGGCGGCGCCGGGTGCCGGGCACGCCACGCCTCCATCCGCTCCTGCCGCCGCGCCTGGGCGGCCGCGACGATGCCCGGGATCGCCTTGCGCTGCTCGTCGGTGAGCACGGTGTCATACACCTGCTTCCACATCGTGCTCATGAGGGTGATGCGTTGCGCGGCGTTCTTCTGCGCCTGCGCAACCAGGGCCCCGTAATTGGCGTCGTCCGGCGAGGTCGTGGCGAGCGCCTCGTGATTGCTCTTGATGCTCGAGCGCAGCGATTCGAGCTCGCTCTTCCGGCCCGCCATCATCGAGCGGATCGTGCCCTTCTGCTCCTCGGTGAGATTCAGCTTGTGCAGCACGAAGCCCATCTCGCCGAGCGCACCGCCATGGCGCCCGTGATCGCGGGCGGACGGCATGTCCGCTGAGGGCGCGGCGGGCGGGTCGGTGGCGGCATAGGCGGCAACCCCGCCCAGCGAGGCGGCCAGGCAGAGCGCCGGAACGATTTGTCGTAATCTACTCATGGACAGCGTCTCCTCGATAGACCGTGATGGTCAGTGTAAGGAAGAACGGCGTGCATCCGGCGTCAGTTGACGCAATGTTGCGTGAGCACCTTGCAAAGATTTGTCAATCCGGCGTCGCGCCCGAACACGCACGCAATCTTCTGCGAAACTTGCGTCATCGCCCGATGCCCGAGTACGCGCCATGACCAGCCAGCCCTCGACTCCCGCTGACGCCACGCGCTCGCGCGCGCCGCGCGTGCTGCTCGTGGACGATGACAAGGAGCTCTGTCAGATGCTGGTCGAGTATCTCGAGGCCGAGCATTTCGAGGTCGCCACGGTGCATGACGGCGGCGACGCGCTCGCCCAGTTGCAAAGCCATCACTTCGAGATCGTGATCCTCGACGTGATGCTGCCTTCGGTGAGCGGCTTCGACGTACTGCGCAAGCTCGGCGCGCCGCACGACACACCAATCCTGATGCTGACGGCCCGCGGCGATGACGTCGACCGCATCGTCGGTCTGGAGCTCGGGGCGGATGACTATCTGAGCAAGCCCTTCAATCCGCGCGAGCTGGTTGCGCGGATTCGAGCGGTCCTGCGCCGCTCGAGCACCCGCCCCCGCGACGGGGCCCCGGATGAGCTCACCGTCGGTCCCATCGTGCTCAACACCGGCACGCACCAAGTGCGCGTCGCCGATCAGCCGGTCTCGCTCACGGGCGCCGAGTTCCGGGTGCTCGAGCTGCTGATGCGCTCGACGGGCCGGGTGATCTCGCGCGAGTCGATGACCGAGCAAGCGCTGGGCCGCAAGCTCGTGCCCTATGACCGCAGCATCGACACGCACATCAGCAACTTGCGGCGCAAGCTCAGGCTCGAGGTCGGCCGCAATCCCGAGATCAAGAACGTGCGCGGCTCGGGCTACACCCTCACCTGGGCCTGACGGTGCGCAGCCTTTTCCTGCGGATCTTCACCTTGTTCTGGCTGGCGATGGCGCTCATCGTCGGCGGCAGCATCCTGATCACCTTTCTGATCACGCAGCGCGAGTATGAGTCGGTCGAGACCTTGCGCCGACCGACGATCGCCATGCAAGCCTCCGCGGTGCTCGAGAAGGGAGGCCTCAGCGCGCTCAAGACCTGGCTTGCCCGCAACCAGCGGTCCATCCCGGACCGGGAAATCTACATCATCGGCCCCGACGGCCGGGACATTCTCGGACGTCGATTGTCGGAGAGCGCCGCCCGGCGCCTCGATTTCATCAGCCGGGAGACTTCCGGGGAATCTCCCGCTCCCCCGGCGCCGCCGGGCAATTTTCGCCCCCAGCGGACCGCGCCGCAGATCGTGGGACCGGACGGCGCGACCTATACGGTGCTGCTGGTGCCACGGCGGCCGAGTATCTTCGGCGCGCTGAGCCTGCCGGCGATCTCGCTGACCATCCTCGGCATTGCACTGCTCGTGAGCGCATTCGCGAGCTGGTGGCTCGCCCAGCATCTCTCGGCTCCGATCCGGCGCATCCAGGCGGGCGCGCGGGTCCTGGCCAGCGAGAACCTCGACGTGCGTGTGAGCGCCGGTCTGGAGTCGCGTCACGACGAGGTCGCCGTGCTGGCACGGGATTTCGATGCGATGGCCGACCGGCTGCGGGCCAATCGCGACACGATCACGCAGCTGCTGCGCGACATCTCGCACGAGCTGCGCTCACCGCTCGCACGCATGCGCGTCGCGCTTGGGTTGGCGCGTCAGCCCTGCGGCGATCCGCAGCGTCAGCTCGATCGGCTCGAGCGCGAGATCGAGCGTCTCGACGGGCTCATCGGCCAGGTGCTCAAGCTCGCGCGCCTGCACAGCCATGATGCGCTCTTCGAGCGGGAGAGCTTCGATTTTGACGAGGTGCTCGAGGAGGTGGTGCGCGACGCGAGCTTCGAGGGCGCTATCAAGAACTGCCGCGTGGAGCTCAAAGGGATGGCGCACGCCACCGTCCAGGGCAACCGGGAGCTTCTGCGCAGTGCCATCGAGAATGTCCTGCGCAACGCCGTGCGTTACAGCCCGAACGGGACTGCGGTCGAGGTGAGCGTCGAGCGCACCCCTCAAGGTCTCTCGATTCTCATCGGCGACCGCGGACCCGGCGTGCCGCCGGGCGATCTCGAGCGTATATTCGAGCCCTTCTATCGGGTGGCCGAATCGCGCGATCGGGATAGCGGCGGTGAGGGCATCGGCCTCGCCATCACCTCACAGGTCCTCAAGGCGCACGGCGGCGCGGCTCGCGCCGCCAACCGTCCGGGGGGTGGATTCGAGGTGCAGCTCGAGCTGCCGGCGACCGCGCTCGCGTGACCGGCCGCGCTGGGCCGTGCTTGGGCCGTGCTTGAGCCGCGCTCGGGCCGCACTCGCCCGCCGCGCTGGCATGATGATCGAGGAGTGTTTGCCGTGAGTCTGTACGAAGAGGCCTGCAGGTACATCCCGGGCGGGGTCAACTCGCCGGTGCGTGCATTCAAGAGTGTCGGCGGCGAGCCCATCTTCGTGAGACGCGCCCGCGGCGCGCACCTCGAGGCGGCCGACGGGCGGCGCTTCATCGATTACGTGGGCTCCTGGGGCCCGATGATCGTCGGGCACGCCCACCCGACGGTGATCGAGGCGGTACAGCGCACGGCGGCCGACGGCCTGTCGTTCGGCGCGCCGACCGAGCTCGAGACCGCGCTCGCCCGCCGGGTCACCGAGCTCATGCCCTCGATCGAGCGGGTGCGCTTCGTGAGCTCGGGAACCGAGGCGACCATGAGCGCGATTCGTCTCGCGCGGGGCTTCACCGGCCGCGACACGATCGTGAAATTCGAGGGCTGCTATCACGGTCACTCGGACTCGCTCCTGATCAAGGCCGGCTCCGGCGCTCTCACCCTGGGCATCCCCTCCTCGCCCGGCGTGCCGGCGGCCCTCGCGGCCCATACGGTGACGCTGCGCTACAACGATGCCGAGCAGGTCCGCGATGCTTTTCGACAGATCGGCAGCAAGGTCGCGTGCATCATCGTCGAGCCCGTCGCGGGCAACATGAATTGCGTGCCGCCGGTGCGCGGCTTCCTCGAGACGTTACGCGCGGAGTGCGACCGCGTGGGTGCCCTGCTCATCTTCGATGAGGTGATGACGGGCTTTCGCGTCGCGCTCGGCGGTGCGCAGGCGCTCTATGCGGTGCGCCCCGACCTGACCACGCTCGGCAAGATCGTGGGCGGAGGCATGCCCGTCGGCGCGCTCGGCGGGCGCCGCGATGTGATGGAGCGGCTCGCGCCGCTCGGGCCGATCTACCAGGCGGGAACGCTGTCCGGGAATCCGGTCGCGATGATCGCGGGGCTGACGACGCTCGAGCTGATCGCGGTGCCTGGATTTCACGCGCGCTTGCTCGAGTCGACCGAGACGCTGGTGCGCGGTCTCGCCGATGCGGCGAGCCGCGCCGGCATCCCGCTCGCCACCCATCATGTCTGTGGCATGTTCGGCCTGTTCTTCACCGAGCAGAGGCGCATCGAGTCCTTCGAGGCGGCGGTGGGCTGCGATGTCGAGCTCTTCAAGCGCTTCTTTCATCGCATGCTCGAGGCGGGTGTCTATCTCGCCCCCTCGGCGTTCGAGGCGGGTTTCATGTCGGCCGCGCATACGGAAGAGGATCTCGACGCCACGATCACCGCCGCGAGCCGCGCCTTCGACGCGTTGCACTCGCGCTAGGCCCTGCTCACGCTATGGAGCCCGCCCTGAGTGACGTGAGCGAGCCGCGTCGGCCCGGCAACGGCCTGGAGGGCGCTTAAGTTGCGGGCCTTCCTCGGGTTCCTCGCCTCGCTCTGCGTGGCGGCGCTCGCGGGGGCCCTCCTCGCGTACCCGGCTTTCGAGCTCGTCCAGCTTCTCGGCGGCCCGTGGCCCTTTCATCGCATCGCCAATCGCATCACGCTGCTCGTGCTCGGGCTCGTGCTGGTGGTGTACTGCCGGCGCCTCGGTCTGACGGCGCGGCGCGACTTCGGCTACGGATTGCCCCGGCCGCGCTTCCTGCGCGTGGCGTTGCTCTTCGGCCTGATCGGTGCGCTGAGTGCCGCTCTCGGCGCGCTGTTTCTCCTGCGCGCTCACCTGCGCCTGTGGTCTGATCCTGCGCAGCTCGGCCACATCGCGGTCTGGCTGCGCTGGCTTCTCAGCGGGCTCGGCTCGGGGATTGCAGTCGCGCTGATCGAGGAGACCGTCATGCGCGGGGCGCTGCATACCGCCATATCGCGCGAGTCGGGACCGCTTGCCGCGGCGCTCCTCACCGCGCCGCTGTTCGCGCTGCTGCACTTCTATGCGCGCACCCCCATTGCGGCGCAGGCCGTCGGCCCCGGCAGCGGCTTCGTGATCCTCGCGACGTTCTTCTCTCCGTGGGCGCATCCGCTCGAGGTCGGCGATGCATTCCTCGCCTGGCTCGCGGTCGGCCTGATCCTGAGCGCGACGCGCATCTGGACGGACAATATCGCCGTGGCGCTCGGCCTGCACGCCGGCTGGGTGATGGTGCTGCGCATCCTGCAGCTCGGCACCGTGCCCGGCTCGGGAAGCCCCTATGCGCCCTGGGTGGGCCGATACGACGGTCTGCTCGGCTACTGGCTGCTGCCGTGGGCGGCGCTGCTGATGCTCGGGCTGTGGCTCACGCGCCCGGTATGGGTGCCCTATGCGCGCGCGGCGCGCGGTGCGAGCTCCGCGATCCCGTCGAGCCGCTCGACCGGATCGCTGAGCTCGAGGTAGACCTGTTTGTCGGTGAGCGGGATCGGCATGATCTCGGCGAGCCGGTGACCCACCCAGGCCGCCTCATCGAGCCGCGCCGGCATCTTTGCGTAAGGACCGCCGAGCTCGGGCAGAACGGCCTTGAGCAGCTCGACGAGCGGCACATGCCGTTGCGGAACCGCCATCACGGGCTCCGGTTCGATCCACTCGACCTCCGCCACGTGCAAGCCGTCGGTCTGCCGATGGCGCTCGCGGATGCGGAAGCGTCGCCGCCCGACGCAGGAGAGCCCGAGCAGACCGTCCTTGAGCTGGTGGAAGTCGGTGATTTCCGCGCTGGTGCCCACGCTCTCGATCCTCGGCTCCTCGGCGCCGACCTCCGCTCCCTCGCGAATCAACACCACGCCGAACGGCTCCCCGCCTTTCAGGCACCGCTTCACCATGTCGAGGTAGCGCGTCTCGAAGATGCGCAGCGGCAGCGGCCCGTCGGGAAAGAGCACGAGTCCGAGCGGAAAGAGCGGCAGCGTGCTCATTCAAGCGGGCCGCGCGCGCAGTGCCGCGAGCAGCTTCTCGTGCAGGCCGCCGAAGCCGCCGTTGCTCATGACGAGCACCTGATCGCCGGCCCGCAGCTCCTTCTCGAGCGCCTGCACAAGCCCCTCGACGTTCGTGCCGAGCCGCAGCCGCGCGCCGAGCGGCGCGAGCGCGGCGCCGGGATCCCAGCCGAGCTGCGCCGGCTGGTAGAGAAACACGAGATCGGCGGCGGCGAGCGCGGGCGCGAGCTGCGCGCTGTGCACGCCGAGCTTCATCGTGTTGGAGCGCGGCTCGAGCACCGCGACGATACGCGCCTGCGGCTGCGCGCGGCGCAGCCCCGCGAGCGTCGTTTCGATGGCGGTCGGGTGATGGGCGAAATCGTCGTACACGGTGACGCCGCGCTCGACACCCCGCACCTCCATGCGCCGCTTGACGCCGCGAAACTCGCTGAGGGCCCGGGCCGCCGCGGCGGGTGCGACGCCCGCGTGGTGCGCTGCCGCGATCGCGGCGAGCGCATTCTCGACGTTGTGTCGCCCGAGAAGCGACCAGGCGATCTCGCCGACCGTCCGGCCTTCATGCAGCACCGTGAAGCGCTGATCGCTCGAGCCGGAATCCCGGCGCGCGCTCCAGCTCGCCGTGCTCGAATCGAGCGCGAAGGACTCGCGGGGCGTCCAGCAGCCGGCGGCGAGAGTCGCGGCGAGCTCGGGATCGCCCAGCTTGAAAATCACGCATCCCGCGCCCGGCACGGTGCGCAGGAGCTGGTTGAATTGCCGCCGGATGGCGGCGACGTCGGGGTAGATGTCCGCGTGGTCGAACTCGAGATTGTTGAGAATCGCGGTGCGCGGGCGGTAATGCACGAACTTCGCGCGCTTGTCGAAAAAGGCGGTGTCGTACTCGTCCGCCTCGATGACGAAGGCCTCGCCCGTGCCGAGGCGCGCGGTGCCCGAGAAGTTGTCCGCGACACCGCCGATCAGAAAGCCCGGGTTGTGCCCCGCATGCTCGAGGATCCAGGCGAGCATGCTCGCGGTCGTCGTCTTGCCGTGAGTGCCCGCGACCGCGAGCACGTGCCGCCCGCGCAGCACCTGCTCGGCGAGCCATTGCGGGCCCGAGGTGTACGGCAGAGCGCGGTCGAGCAGCGCCTCGATGACCGGCATGCCGCGGCTCAGCGCATTGCCGACGACCACGATGTCCGGTGCCGGCTCGAGTTGCTCCGCGGCGTAACCTTCGACGAACTCGATTCCGAGCGAGCGCAGCTGATCGCTCATCGGCGGATAGACGTTGAGATCGGATCCTGTCACGCGGTGTCCGGCCGCCTGCGCCAGGGCGGCGACACCCCCCATGAAAGTGCCCGCGATGCCGAGGATGTGCACGTGCATGGATTTCAGGATCCTGTCATGTGGGCTGCTCCCGCGCCTAGCTCTGGGTGAGGAATCGCTGCTCGAGCGCCATCGACAGGAGCAGATAACCGATGCTCACGGCGGCGCCCAGCGCGACGCCCGCATCGAGCGCCATGCGCCAGATGTGAGCACACGCAAACAGGTAGCCGAGCATGCCGAGGAACAGCAGCAGGCCGAGCGGCAGCGAGATGAGTCGATCGGCGCCCACGTACTCGAGCAGTGCGCCGATCGGGTAGATCAGCAGCTGCGCGAAGACGGCGATGCCGAGCAGCGCGCTGCCGGTCTGCAAAAAGCGCTGCGGGCGATGCGCGATGCGCAGCACCACCCAGGTGAACAGCAGCGGCAGTCCGACCGAGAGAGCGACCCGCGTGAGCAGACGGTGCGACGGGTTCGGCGGCAGGAGCCCGGCGATGATCTCGAGCAGCGCGACGAGGAATGCCACGAGGCCGAGCAGGAACGCGGACGCCGGCAGCTGTGCGGGCGACTTGCGCCAGAGTGCAATGTCCAGAAATGCCTTCGCGAGTCGCAGCATCGCTCGGATGGGTCATAATCGTTCGACCAGAATTGTACACGGTGGAGACGCGTGCCCGAGGCCGTTTGGATCGATCGAGGGGAGCAGGTCGAGCGCGTGGCGCAAACGCTCGAGCGGCAGCAGTCGCTCGCGATCGATACCGAATTTCTGCGCGAGCGCACCTTCTTTCCGCGCCTGTGCCTGCTGCAGATCGCCGCCTCCTCCAGCGTGTGGTGCATCGACGCGCTGCGCAACGATACGCTCGAGCCGCTGGCCGGCCCGCTCGCCGCCCCGAACGTGCGCAAGATCCTGCATTCGGCGCGCCAGGACCTCGAGGCCTACCATGTGCGCACTTCGCGCCTCATCACGCCGGTGTTCGACACGCAGATCGCGGCGGCCTGCATCGGCATGCGACCGCAGCTCGGCTATGCCGAGCTGGTTCGCACGCTCCTCGAGGTCACACTCGCCAAGGGTGAGACTCGGACCGATTGGTCCCGAAGGCCGCTCAGCGACGCGCAGCTCCTCTACGCGGCGGACGATGTGCGCTATCTCGAGGAGCTCGCCGCTCGCCTCGGCGAGCGGCTGCGCAGCCTGGGCCGCGAGCAGTGGCTGCTCGAGGATTGCGCCGCCCTCGCCGATCCCCGTCAATACCTCCCCGATCCCTCGCAGGCGTGGAAGCGTATCAAGGGCGCACGCGCCCTCCCGGCCGTCGCGGTCGCGCGGCTGCGCTGCCTCGCGGCCTGGCGCGAGCAACGCGCGCTCGATCGCGACCTGCCGCGGGGCTGGATCCTGAGCGATGCGCTGCTCATCGAGCTGGCACAACGCGGGGCCGCCGACCGGGCGGCGCTGCCGGCCGTGCGCGAGCTTGCCGAGCTCGACGCGGGGGACATCGACGCGATTCTCGAGGCGCTGCGCGCGCAGCCGCAACCCGGGGATCTCGAGCCCGTGCGCCGGGGGCCGCCGACCCCGGAGGAGAAGGCAGCGCTCCAGCGCCTGGCACGACGACTCGATGAGCGCGCAGCCGAGCTCAAGGTGAGCCCCGAGCTGCTCGCAACGCGTGCCGAGCTGCGCACGCTGCTCGCGGGTGAGCGCGACGTCGGCGTGCTCAGCGGCTGGCGCCGCGCGGTGATCGGTGAAAAATTGCTGGAAGCGCTCGAGTGAGCGCGAGACGGCAACGGGGCTGCGGAGCGGCGCTCTTTCGGCCTCAGCCGGCCTCGAGCGCCGCGATCACGCTCTCGAGGCGCTGGAACACCGTCTCGACGTCCGCGTCCGCATCGACCGTGTGCAGCAATCCCGCCTTCTGGTAGTACTCGATGAGCGGCTTGGTCTGCGCCTCGAACACCTCGAGCCGCTTGCCGATGACCTCTTCCCGGTCGTCCGGCCGCTGCAACAGGCGCGGGTGGTCGCCGCACTTCGGACAGTGCGGCGGGGTGCCCGCGGGCGAGGTGTAGACGTTGAACACCCGCCCACAGTCCTGGCAGATGCGCCGGCCGGTGAGCCGCTTGAACAGGATGCCGAGATTGAGGTTCAGCAAGATCACCGCCTGGAGGGGCCTGCCGAGCGTGGCGAGCAACGTCTCGAGCGCCTCGGCTTGCCTGAGGTTGCGTGGGAAGCCGTCGAGGATGAAACCCTTCGCGGCGTCGGGCTGCGAGAGGCGCTCGCGAATCATGCCGAGGACGATGGCATCATCGACGAGCTTGCCCGCCTCCATCGCCGTCTTGGCGCGCAGGCCGAGCTCGGTCGCGGTGGCGGCGTTCGCAGCGCCGGCCACCGCCTCGCGCAGCAGGTCGCCGGTGGAGATCTGCGGGACCCCGTGCGCCTCCACCAGCCGCTGTGATTGGGTACCTTTGCCCGAGCCCGGAGCTCCCATCAGAACGATGCGCATGATGTCAGGGGCCTCCGGCGCTCGAAAGCGCGCTAACCTACCCGCGCCCGCGCCGGCGGTCAAACGAGCGCGCGCGGCCGGCGCGGTCCCGGGAAGCCGCCCGCCGCTTGTATACTCGCCGTTTTTTCACGCCGCCTTTCGAAACCCCAGGTGAGCCGCATGCCGCGCAAAGCCCCCCCGAACGCCTTCTATGCCCAGTCCGGCGGTGTGTCCGCCGTCATCAATGCCTCGGCCTGCGGGCTCATCGAGGCGGCGCGCCGCCACCGCAGCCGCATCGGCAAGCTCTATGCGGGTCGTCACGGCATCGTCGGCGCGCTCACCGAGGACCTCATCGACACCTCCAAGGAGAGCCGCGCGAGCATCGCGGCGCTGCGCCACACGCCGGGTGGAGCTTTCGGCTCGGCGCGCTACAAGCTTGCAAGCCTCGACAAGAACCGCCTGCAGTACGAGCGCCTGATCGAGGTGTTCCGCGCGCACGACATCCGCTACTTCTTCTACAACGGCGGCAATGACTCGATGGACACCGCGCACAAGGTCTCGGAGATGGGCATGCATCTCGATTTTCCGATCACCTGCATCGGAGTGCCGAAGACCGTGGACAACGATCTCGCAGTCACTGACTGCTGCCCCGGGTTCGGCTCGGCGGCCAAGTACATCGCCGTCTCGACCCGCGAGGCCGCACTCGATGTGCTGTCGATGGCGCGCACCTCGACGCGCGTGTTCGTGCTCGAGGTCATGGGACGGCACGCGGGCTGGATCGCCGCGGCGGGTGGTCTTGCCGGCGAGAAGCCCGGCGATGCGCCGCACATCATTCTGTTTCCGGAGATCACCTTCGACCGCGAGGCGTTCCTGGCCCGCGTCAAGCAATGCGTGGAGGGCTACGGCTACTGCGTGGTGGTGGTGTCGGAGGGCGTGAAGAGCGCCGACGGCAAGTTCCTCGCCGAAGCGGGCACACGCGACGCCTTCGGGCATGCGCAGCTCGGCGGCGTCGGGCCCGTGGTCGCGCAGATGACCCAGGAGGCCTTCGGCTACAAGTTCCACTGGGCCGTCGCCGATTACCTGCAGCGAAGCGCCCGACATATCGCCTCGCGCGTCGACGTCGATCAGGCGTATGCGGTCGGCAAGGCCGCCGTCGAGCTCGCGCTCGCCGGCAAGAACGCCGTGATGCCGACCATCGTGCGCAAGTCCGACTCGCCTTATCGCTGGAGCATCGGCGAGGCGCCGCTGGCGGCAATCGCCAACGCGGAGAAAAAAGTGCCGCGCCACTTCATCACCGAGGACGGCTTCGGCATCACCGCGGCAGCTCGCCGCTACCTTGCGCCGCTGATCGGCGGTGAGGACTATCCGCCTTATCAGCGCGGCTTGCCGTGCTATGCGCGCCTCAAGTGCGTCGGCGTCCGCAAGCGATTGCGGACCCCTTTTGTGATATGATTTTCGGCTGACTTAACCCTAATAACCATAGTTGAAACAAGCCCATGACCCTTGAGAACGCCCTCTACCTCGCCATCGGCGCAGGCATCCTCGCGATCGTGTTCGGCGCCTTGTCGGTGCGCTGGATCCTCGCGCAGCCCGCGGGCAACGCCCGCATGCAGGAGATCGCCGCCGCCATCCAGGCCGGCGCCAATGCGTACCTCAACCGTCAGTACCGCACCATCGCGCTGGTCGGCGTCATCCTGTTCCTCGTGCTCGGCTTTGCGCTCAACTGGGCAACCGCGGGCGGCTTCGCGGTCGGCGCGATCCTCTCCGGCCTCGCCGGCTACATCGGCATGTCGATCTCGGTGCGCGCCAACGTGCGCACCGCGCAGGCGGCCACGCACGGCATCAACGCGGCGCTGCGCGTCGCGTTTCGCGGCGGGGCGATCACCGGCATGCTGGTCGTCGGGCTCGGGCTGCTCGGCGTTGCAGGCTACTACCTCGGCATGCTGCGCGTGCTCGGCGATGCCGAGGGCGCGCTGCGCGCGCTGGTGGGTCTCGCGTTCGGCGGCTCGCTCATCTCCATCTTCGCGCGGCTCGGCGGCGGCATCTTCACCAAGGGCGCCGACGTCGGCGCAGACCTGGTCGGCAAGGTCGAGGCGGGCATTCCCGAGGACGATCCGCGCAATCCCGCGGTGATCGCCGACAACGTCGGCGACAACGTCGGCGACTGCGCCGGCATGGCCGCGGATCTGTTCGAGACTTACGCGGTCACACTCGTCGCGACCATGCTGCTCGGCAGCCTGTACAGCGCGGACCTCGGCGCAGGCGGGGTGCTGTACCCGCTGCTGCTCGGCGCGATTTCCATCGTCTCCTCGATCGTCGGCACCTTCTTCGTCTCGACGCGCGAGGGCGGCAAGATCATGAACGCCCTCTACAAGGGCGTGGTCGTCTCGGGCGTGCTGTCCGCCGTCGCATTCTACTTCGTCTCGCAGCAGGTCATGGGCGCGAGGGCGACCTCGCTCTGGCTGTGCTCGCTGGTCGGCCTCGCGCTCACGGCCGCGATGATCGTCATCACCGAGTACTACACCGCGACCGAGTACAGTCCCGTCAAGCACGTGGCGAGCGCATCGCAGACCGGCCATGCAACCAACATCATCGCGGGTCTCGGCGTATCGATGAAGGCCACCGCACTCCCCGTGATCGCGGTTGCATTGAGCATCTGGGCCTCCTATCAGCTGGGCGGCCTCTACGGCATCGCGATTGCCGCCACCGCCATGCTGTCGATGACCGGCATGATCGTGGCGCTCGATGCCTACGGGCCGATCACCGACAATGCGGGCGGCATCGCCGAGATGGCGGGGCTCGAGAAGAAGGTGCGTGACGTCACCGATCCGCTGGATGCGGTCGGCAACACCACCAAGGCGGTCACCAAGGGATATGCCATCGGCTCGGCGGGGCTCGCGGCGCTCGTGCTGTTCGCGGACTATACCCACCGGCTGCAGGATTCACTCGGTCATGCCACGGCATTCGACCTGTCGAATCCCGCCGTGATCATCGGCCTGTTCATCGGCGGCTTGATCCCTTATCTCTTCGGCGCCATGGCGATGGAAGCGGTGGGCCGGGCGGCCGGCGCGGTGGTGAACGAGGTACGCCGGCAGTTCCGCGAGATTCAGGGCATCATGGAAGGCACCGCGAAGCCCGACTACTCGCGCGCCGTCGACATGCTGACCCGCGCAGCAATCAAGGAGATGATCGTGCCGTCGCTGCTGCCGATCGTCGTGCCGATCGTGCTCGTACTGGTGATCAACTGGCTCATGGGTCCCGGCTCCGGGGTCCAGGCGCTCGGCGGCTTGCTGATCGGCACCATCGTCACGGGCCTGTTCGTCGCGATCTCCATGACCACCGGCGGTGGCGCCTGGGACAACGCCAAGAAGTACATCGAGGAAGGCCACTTCGGGGGCAAGGGGTCCGATGCGCACAAGGCGGCCGTCACCGGCGATACCGTGGGCGATCCCTACAAGGACACGGCCGGTCCCGCGATCAACCCGCTCATCAAGATCATCAACATCGTGGCGCTGCTGATGGTGCCGCTGCTCGGCAGGATGTGATGTGCTGCCGTGCCCGCATTGCGGCCACGGCGTCCCCGCTCCGGAAACAGCCCCGCCGCGGCCTGCGGCGCGCGTCAGACGACACTTGCCCCGCGTTGCACCATGCGCTGAGGGCATTGCCACGCCCGCCTGCCTACAGTACGCGCATGAGGCCTCGACAAACAAAACCACTGATCATGGTGGTGGAACCGGATGTGCTGGTTCGCATGGTCATCTCGAATCATCTGCGGGGCTGTGGATATCAGGTGCTCGAAGGCGCGATCGCCCAGGACGTGCACGCCGCGCTCGCCGGCGGCCTGCAGCTTGACTGCGTGTTTGTCGAGGTGCAGCTGCCCGGGACGGAGGACGGCTTCACGCTGGCCAAACGCCTCCGACAGACCTACCCGCATGTCGATGTTATCTTGACCACCGGCATCGGCAGCGCCGCCGAGAGGTCGGTCGAGCTGTGTGAGCAGAACGGCATCGTGCGCAAGCCCTACCAGGCACGCGATATCGAGGCACGGATCAGGTCGCTTCTGGAGCGGCGCAAGAGCCTGAAGCGGCCGTAGGACAGACTCCTGAGGTAACTCGCTCTGAAAGCGGACCCCGGAGATCCACCCCGACTCGAGGAGGAGTCGCGGCAGCCCGTCGTGCTGCTGGTCGAGGAGGAGGTTCCGCTGCGGTCCCGGACCGCAGAGTACTTGCGCCTGTCCGGATGTCGGACCATCGAGGCCGGCAGCGCCCGCGAGGCGCTCGCACTCCTCGCCTCCAATACGAGGATCGATCTGCTCGTGACGGATTTCTCGATGTCCGGCGGTCGCACCGGACTGACGCTCGCCGGATGGATGGAGCGGCAGTTTCCCGAAGTTCCGCTGATCGTCACCTCATCGGACCGGGGTCTGGTCACGCGCCTCCCGCAGGGGAAGATGCGACGGGTCATCGTCAAGCCCTACGCACTCTCGGAGGTTCGCCAGCACATCGACGAGCTGCTGCGTCGCTGAAGCGCAGCGCCCGCCCGCCCGCCCGATTCAGCCTTCAAACGCCGACTTGCACACACAGCATCGAGATCGAGCCGCCGTCGATCCCCTCGACCGGGAAGCTCACCGGCTCGCCCGGCGCGCAGGCGCCGAGCACGTAGAGCAGCGGCAGATAGTGGTCCGGGGTTGGGATGGAGAGCTCGGCGTCGGGGCCGAGCGCCTGATAGTCGATGAGCGGCTCGTGGCGTCCCGCGACGATGAGCTCGCGAGCCTGCCGCTCGAATCGAGTGGCCCAATCGTAGGGCCCGCTGATGTGCCGGCCCCAGGCATAGGTGTGCAGGTTGTGCACCAGGTTGCCGCTGCCCATGAGCAGCACCCCTTCGCCGCGGAGCGCGGCCAGGCGCCGCCCAACCTCATAGTGATGCCGGCCGGGTTGTCGCTGATCGATGCTGAGCTGCACCACCGGGACGTCCGCCTCGGGGTACGCATGATGCAGCACCGACCAGGTGCCATGGTCGAGACCCCAGGTGTCCTCGACCTGCGCCGCGCCCTCGAGGAGCGTGCGTGCGCGCGCCGCGAGGGCGGGGTCTCCGGGAGCCGGGTAGCGTATCTCGTAGAGCGCCCGTGGAAAGCCCCCGAAATCGTGGATCGTGCGCGGCGCGCGCTGACCGGTGAGCGCCGCGAAGGGCACGTACCAGTGCGCCGAGATGCAGAGGATGGCGCGCGGACGCGGGATGCGGGCGGCGATGCGCTGCCAGCCTTCGGTGTAGGCATTGCGCTCGAGCGCAAACATCGGGTTGCCATGCCCGAAGAAGATCGCCGGCATCGGGTTCATCGACATGTGCGAAGGCGGGTGAGCGCGAAAGCGGGCGCGCGCTAGATATCGAAGTACAGCGCGTCCGGCTCGTTCGAGCTGTCGCGCGACGCGACGCGCAGATCCGGCTCCTTGAGCGACACGCGCGAGCGCGGCGGTACCGAGCGGGTGAGGAACACCGAGCCGCCGATGACGCTGTCGGCAGCGATCACGGTCTGGCCGCCGAGCACCGTTGCATTCGCGTAAAGCGTCGCGCGATCCTCGACCGTCGGATGACGCTTGCGCCCGCGGATGAGCGCGCCGTTTGCGTCGCGCGGGAAGGAAAGCGCGCCGAGCGTGACCCCCTGATAAAGCTTCACGCCCTCGCCGATGTCACTGGTCTCGCCGATCACGACACCGGTCGCGTGATCGATGAAGAAGGCCGGGCCGATGCGCGCGCCAGGATGGATGTCGCAGCCGGTCTTCGAGTGCGCCCATTCGGTCATGATGCGCGCCATCATCGGCACGCCGAGCTCGTAGAGCACATGCGCGATGCGATACACGCTCACCGCGAGCACGCCCGGATAGGCGAGGATGATCTCGTCGAGATTGGTGGCGGCCGGGTCTCCATCGAAGGCCGCCTGCACGTCGCGCACCAGCAGCGCCCGGATGCCGGGCAATCGGCTCATGAACCGCTCGGTGAGCTCGCGCGCCCGGGGTGCGCACTCGCTGAACTCCGGGCGCGACACCTCCCGCTCGCGTCCGTAGCACAAACAATGCTCCACCTCGCGCTCGATCTTGGGCACGAGGGCGGCCACCGCCTGCAGCACATGGGCGGCGAGATTCTCCTGATCGAGATCGCGCCGCCCGAAGTAGCCCGGATACATGAGCTCGAGCAGCCCCTCGAGCACCTCCACGATCGCCTCGCGCGAGGGAAGATAGCGGCGCGAGATGCGCCGCCCGCGCTCGTCGCTCAGGTAGCTCTCGAGCAGCTCCTCGCTCAGGCGCTCGATCGCCGTGGCGCGGGTGCGGGGTGTGGCGACGGCCATGGCCTTAAGCGCTTTTTCGAGTCATGGGGGTCAGCCGCGGCGGGCAGGGCCTGTCGACAGGCCCTAGGCGACCGCCTGCATCTTCTCCACGTCCTCGAACAGCCCCTCGAACAGCGCACCCGAGAGGTAGCGCTCACCGGCATCGGGGAGCACCACCACGATCGTCTTGCCGCTCTGCGCCGGCTCCTTCGCGAGTCGCAGGGCCGCGGCCATGGCCGCTCCGCACGAGATGCCGCACAGCAATCCCTCTTCGCGCGCAAGCGCCCGCGCGACCGCGATCGCCTCCTCGTTGCTCACCTGCTCGACGCGGTCGACGAGCGACAGGTCGAGGTTCTTTGGAATGAAGCCCGCACCGATTCCCTGGATCTTGTGGGGCGAGGGCGTCGGCGCCTGCCCGGCGAGGGTCTGGCTGATGACCGGCGAATTCGTGGGCTCCACCGCGACGGTGAGGATCTTCTTGCCGCGGGTGCCCTTGATGTAGCGCGACACGCCGGTGAGCGTGCCGCCCGTGCCAACGCCCGAGACGAGCACATCGATCCGACCGCCCGTGTCCTCCCAGATCTCCGGGCCCGTGGTTTTCTCGTGGATGGCGGGGTTTGCGGGATTCTCGAACTGTTTCATGAGCACGTACTTCGAGGGATCGCCCGCGGCGATCTCCTCGGCCTTGGCCAGGGCGCCCTTCATCCCCTTGGCGCCGGGCGTGAGGACGAGCTTTGCGCCGAAGGCGATCAGCACCTTGCGCCGCTCCAGGGTCATGGTGTCGGGCATCGTGAGGACGCAGCCATAGCCGCGGGCGGCGGCCGCAAAGGCGAGCGCGATGCCCGTGTTGCCGCTGGTCGCCTCGACGATCGACATCCCCGGGCGCAGGGTGCCGCGCTCCTCGGCATCCCACACCATGGCGGCGCCGATGCGGCATTTGACCGAATAGGCCGGATTGCGCCCCTCGATCTTCGCGAGCACCGTGGCATTGGAGCTCGCATCGAGCCGGTTGATGCGCACCAGCGGGGTGTGGCCGATGGACTTGGTGTTGTCGTCGTAGATGGGCATGGGGCACCTGGCGGAGCGGTGATGCCGCCGATTTTCACTCCAAGCGCACCGCAATTGCCAGCGCAGTTTGTTATGGGCGCCTGCCGGGCGGTTATAAGCGCCGCCGGTGGCGCGGCGGGACTGCAGGAGACAGGCTCCTAGACCTGGGAGGGGGTCGGTGTGACCGAGAGCGGCTGCGGGCGCCCGATGAAATAGCCCTGCACGAAGTCGATGCCCATGTTGCGCACGGTGTCGAGCGAGAGTTGATCCTCGACCTGCTCGGCGACGATGCGAAAGTGCAGCGTGCGTGACAGCTCGATCATCGCCCCGACCATGGCCTGGTTGACCGTATCGGCGGCCAGATTGGCGATGAAGGAGCCATCGATCTTCAGGTAGTCCATCGGCAGCGTGCGCAGCGTCGAGAACGAGGACAGGCCGCTGCCGAAATCATCGAGCGCGAACTCACACCCCATGCCGTGCAGCACGGCGATGAAGCGGCGCACGTGATCGAGATTGGCGGCGACCGCGCTCTCCGAGACCTCGAAGCAGATCTCCGCCGGATGCGCGCCGGTGTGATCGAAGCACTCGACGACGAACTCGAGGAACTCGGCATCGGCGAGGGTCTGTCCCGCGATGTTGATCGCGACGCTGCGCCCGGGCGGTACCTTGAGCCCGCCCCGCCCGAGCGCGGACAGCACCGCCTGCACCACCCAGCGATCGACGTGGGGCATCAACCGATAGCGCTCGGCGGCTCGTATGAACTCGCTCGGACTGCTCGCCGGCTGGCCGTTCTCCGACTCCAGGCGCACGAACACCTCGAGCGCCGGGCCGCCGCCATTCTTGCCGCGCGCCGGCACGATCGGCTGGTAATAGAGCTCGAACTTGTTGTCGCGCAGGGCCGCCTGCAGGCGCTGCAGCCAGTGGATCTCGCCGCTGTGGCGCGCGTTCGCCTCCTCGCGCGCCGAGTAGACGTGCACGTGCACCCCGCCCTGCTTTTTCGCGACGTAGCAGGCCGAGTCCGCGGAATTCATGATGTCCTCGATCGAGCCGCCGCCGCGGCCGATCTCCACCAGACCGATGCTCACGCCCACGTTGAAGATCTTGTCCTTCCACACGAAGCGATAGTCGTCGACTGCGCGCACCACGTCATCGGCGATCTGGCGCGCCTTCTCGAGCGGACAGCCGACCAGCAGCAGCGCGAACTCATCGCCGCCGATGCGCCCGGCCGTGTCGGAGTCGCGCACCGCTTCCTTGAGGATGGTGGCGATCTCCCGCAGCATGTTGTCGCCCGCCGTGTGGCCGCAGGTGTCGTTCACCACCTTGAAGCGGTCGAGGTCGAGATAGCACAGCGCGTGCGTCGCATCGCCCGTCTGTGCCGAGTCCATCGCCTCGCGAAGCCGGCGCTCGAACTCGCGGCGGTTGACCAAGCCGGTGAGCGCATCGTGGCTCGCCTGGTAGGTCATCTGGCGCGTGAAGCCGCGCAGCTCGCTCGTGTCGTGCAGCACGAGCACCAGGCCGAGGATCTCCTCGGCGTCGTTCTTGAGCGGCGTCACGCTGATCTCGACGGAGCGCTCGACGGCACCGTTCGTCGGCACGAGCACGGCGCGCTTGCCCATGGTGATGCGCCCGCCGGTGGCGAGCGCCTTGCGCACCGGATCCCCGAGCGAGCGACGATCGGCCTCATCGACCAGCGAGGCCACCTCGGAGAAGGTCTTGCCGACGACCTGGTTGAAACTCTGGCCGAGCAAGGTCTCGGCCGCCTGGTTGAAATAGTCGATGCGCCCCTCCGCATCGACCGTGATGACGCTCTCGCCCATGGCATCGAGCGTCACCATGGCGCGTGACTTGGGCGCGCTGTCGCTTTCGGTCGTCCGGGGGAGCATCTCGAGAGCCGTGAGGAGCAGCGCCGGCTCCCCGGCACTGTCGATCAGGGTGCTCGACAGCTCGATGCGTGTCACCTCGCCGTGGGTGCCGACCAGCTCGACCTCGTAGCGCTCCGCGGCGGCCTCGCCCGCCAAGCGCCGGCGGATGTTGCTCTCCACCAGCTCGACATATTCCGGCGCGACGAACGCGGTGAGCGGTTTGCCGATGACCTGCCCGGCGCTCGCGCCGAGCAGCGCGAGGAAACGCGAGTTGGCAAACAGTATGTGCTTGCGGTGAATCAGCACGGCATCGTGCACGGTCTCGACGAGCCGCTCGAAGAGCTGCTCGCGATCACGCAGGCGCGAACCGCGCTGCTCGAGATTCTCCAGCAATTCGTTCACCTTCGAGCCGAGCTCGCCCAGCTCCGACTGATCAGAATCGATCGCGAGCCGATGCGGCTTGCCGGGATCGCCGGCGAGCTGGGCAATCTGCGCCGAGATCTCGCTCACCGCGCGCCGACGCTGCCGTTTCTTGAGCAACAGCGCTCCGGCCAGCACCGCCAGCAAGGCGGAGGTCAGGATCCACGGCAACACCGGAAATGAAATCACTCCGACCTCGATAACGACACCTTCGGACGCCGCTTGTTGGTGATGCCCCTCGAGGGTTGGGCGCGTCTCGATTCATCGCATTGGGAGAATAGCGCACGGCCATGGCATCGCCTGGCGAAATTGACCATAATCATCAGTCCAATCGCTCTTGCAGAAATTATGGATAGTTCGGCAGCTCGGCAGCAAATGGTGGATCAGCAGGTGCGCACCTGGGAGGTGCTCGACCCCCGGGTGCTCGATGCGATGTACGAGGTACCGCGCGAGCTGTTCGTGCCGAGGGACTATCGCGAGCTCGCCTACTCCGATTCGGCGCTGCCAATCGGCTGCGGACAGACGATGCTCGCGCCCAATCTGCAGGGCCGCATCCTGCAGGCGCTCGAGATCACCGCGGCGGACCGCGTGCTCGAGGTCGGCACCGGCACCGGCTACCTGGCCGCCTGCCTGAGCCTGCTCGCGGCACGCATCCATTCGCTCGAGATCAAGACCGAGCTTTCCCAGGCGGCCGCGGCCAACCTGCGCGCGCTGCCCGAAAGCGCTGGCCGTGCGCGCGTCGAGCTCGAGATTCGAGACGCTTTTGATGGGACCCCGCAGGGCGAGTACGAGGCGATTGCCCTCACCGGGTCGATGCCCGTGTACGACCGCCGCTTCGAGCGCGCGCTCACGCTCGGTGGGCGCCTGTTCGTGGTGGTGGGAACGCCGCCCATCATGAATGCGATCCGGGTGCGGCGGGTGGATGACACGGAATGGACCCGCGAGAGCCTGTTCGAGACCGTGATCGAGCCGCTCATCCACGCGCCGGCCGCTCCAGCTTTCGTGTTTTGATGGTCGAGGAGCTCACGCCCGGCGAGTTCACCGCACGCCGTGCGGCGGGCGAGAGCATGACCCTGCTCGATGTGCGCGAGGGCTGGGAGCTCGAGATCGCGCCGGTCCCGAGCGCAGTCCTGCACATTCCGATGGGGGAGATCGAGCAGCGCATCGGCGAGCTCGATCCCAAGCGCACCACCGTGGTCATCTGTCGCTCCGGAGGGCGCAGTGCGCAGGTCGCTCACTACCTGAACACCCGGGGATTCGCCTCGGTCTATAACCTGGCCGGCGGCATCCTCGCCTGGTCGCGGGATCTCGATCCCGCCATCCCGCGCTACTGAGAGCACCGACCCATGCGAGCGGTATCGCTGCTCCTCGTCGTTGTGTGCTCGGGCGCAGCCCTGGGCGCGGGGCTCCTTAAGGCCGCGCCGGCGCGCGGTGCCGACCTGCTGGCGGTGTACCAGCGGGCGCTGCAGAACGACCCGCAGCTGCGCGAGGCGGAGGCCAATCGGCTTGCGGCGCTCGAGTCGAAGCCGCAGGCGCTCGCCGGCCTCCTGCCGCAGCTCAATGGCAACGGTACGGCGCAGCAGGAGCGCGACAAGGGCAGCTCGAACCAGGTCGAGACCGTGCAGGTCGGCGGCCGCAACGTCTCCGAGGCATTTCCCTTCAACGGTCGCGTCACCACCACGACCCATCACTACGGAATCGACTTGCGGCAGAGCCTCTTCAGCTGGCAGAACTGGGTGGCGCTGCGCCGTGCCGACTCGCAGGTCGCGCAGGCCGAGGCCGATTATCAGGCTGCTCAGGAAGATCTGATGGCGCGGGTCGCGCAGCGCTACTTCGACGTGCTCGCCGCGCAGGACGATATCGATGCGCAGGAAGCCAACCTGGCGTCCGTCAATCGCCAGCTCGAGCAGGCCGAGAAGCGCTATGAAGTCGGCTACGTCGCGGTGACGGACGTCGAGGAGGCGCGCGCCGCACACGACAGCGGGGCGGCCGCCGTCATCGCAGCGAAGCGCCAGCTCGCCTCCGCGCAGGAACTGCTGCGCGAGATCACGGGCGACCTCTTCGATCATCTTGCGCGTCCGATCGAGCCGTTCGTGCTCGATGATCCGCAGCCGAGCAGCGAGGAGCGCTGGGTGGAAATGGCTCTGCAACAGAACCTCTCTCTCGTCTCGAGCCGTCTGGCCGCCGACATCGCCCGCGAGAACGTCAGCGCCGCACGCTCAGGCCACCTGCCGAGCCTCGATCTGGTCGGAAGCCGCTACCGCACGACCCTCGGCGGTGAGTACACCAACGCCAACGAGACGCCGTACGGCAGCACGAGCACTGACCAGTATCAGAACATCATCGGGCTGCAATTCACCTTCCCGCTCTATTCGGGCGGAGCCGTCTCCTCCCAGGTGCGTCAGGCGGTCTATCAGCACCGGGCCGCGAAGGAGCGCGTCGAGCGCGTCGCGCGACAGACCGAGCATGATGCACGCGATGCCTATCTCGGCGTGCTGTCCGAGATCTCACGCGTCAAGGCGCTGCGCCGCGCCGTCGAGTCGAACACGATCGCGCTCAACGCCACCGAGGCGGGCTACGAGGCGGGCACTCGCACCGCGGTCGACGTGCTCGCATCGCGACGTCAGTGGGTGCAGGCAACGACCGACTACTCGCGCAGCCGCTACGATTACATGATCAACGTGCTGCATCTGCAGCAAGCGGCCGGCATCCTCTCCGAGCAGAGCCTGGCTCGACTGAACGCCCTGCTCACGGATGCCCCACCGAGCGCTACGCCGCCGGGCGCGGCCCCGCCGAGCGCTACGCCGCCGACCCCTGCGCCCCCGAGCCCTTCGCAACCGCCTTGAGCCAGGGCTCGAGCAGCTCGAGCAGGCGCCCCAGACTGCCGCGCTGCTGCTCGAGGTAAGCGCGCGCCGCCGCCCCCTGCGCCTCACGGCGCTCGGGGTCCCTGAGCAGGGCGAGCACCTCGGCCGCGAGCGTGGCCGAATCCGAGACGAGACGGGCGCCGCCGCTCTCGAGCAAGCCGCGGGCGATCTGCGCGTTGCTCGAGGTATGCGGTCCGGTGAGCACCGCAACGCCGAGCGAAGCGGGCTCGAGCAGATTATGTCCGCCGACGGGCACCAGGCTGCCGCCGACAAAGGCCACGTCAGCGGCGGCGTAGAGCGCCATGAGCTCTCCCATCCGGTCGGCCAGCAGGACCTGCGAGCCCGGCCGCACCGCCTCGACCGCGCTCAGCCGGTCGAACGACAGGCCGCGGCGGGCAAGAAGCTCGGCAATGCGCTCGAAGCGCTGCGCATGCCGCGGCACCAGCACCAGCAGCGCATCTGGCAGAGCGGCGCACACCGCCCGATGCGCCTCGAGAACCTGCTCCTCCTCGCCCTCATGGGTGCTGCCGGCCACCCAGGTCGGTCTGCCGCCGAGCATCACCGCGCGCAGCCTCGCGCCGCGCGCGCGCAGCGCCGCGTCCGGCTCGAGCTCGAGCTTCAGATTGCCCGTGACGTGCATCGAGGCGCGCGGCGCGCCGAGCGCGAGGAAACGCTCGGCATCCGCCTCGCTCTGTGCAGCAATGAATGCGAGCCCCGCGAGCGAGTCACGGAACAGTGCGCCAAATCGCCGGTAGCGGCGGAGCGAGCGGGACGTGATGCGGGCGCTCACCAGCCCCACGGCGATACCGCGGCGCCGGCAGGCCGCGATGAGGTTCGGCCACAGCTCGGTCTCGAGAATCAGGGCAATGCCGGGACGCGTGCGGCGCAGGAAGCGCTGCACGGCGCCCGGCGTGTCGTAGGGCAGATAGCGCACCTCGGCGCAGCTCTCGAAAAGCGCGCGCGCGCGGGCGCGGCCCGCGGGCGTCGCGCTGGTGAGCAGGAGCGGTGCCTCGGGGTGAGCGGCCTTCAGCGCCCTGATGAGCGGCGCAGCCGCGTTCACCTCGCCGAGCGACACGGCGTGCAGCCACAGACAGGGGGGCCCGCTGCGCGTGCGACCGAAGCCGAAGCGCTCGTAGCCGCGTTCCCAGTAGCCGCGATCCTTGAGGCCCCGCACCAGCGTGAGGGTGAAGGCGAGCGGCGCCAGCAGCTCGATCAGCGCCGTGTAGATGAAGCGCATGGGCTCAGCGTTCAGCCGGATGCATAGCCGGCGAGCAGCCAGCTCCACGTCACGGGTGTGAAGCGCTCGGCGGGCAGGCTGCGAGCAATCTTGTGCAGTGAGCGCTCGAGGCGCGCAAGATTGCGACCCATCCAGCGACCCGGCGCGCCTCGCACGCGGCCGCGGTCGAAGTCGATCACGCTCACGAGGCCCTGATGATCGATGAGCAGATTGTGAGCGTTGAGATCCGCATGATCGACCCGCGCCTGGTGCAGCCTGCCGACGGTCGCGCCGATGCGGCGCCACCGCTCCTCGGGCAACGCTGCCTCGCTCAACCATTCACTCAACGGCCGGGCATCGGGGATGCGCTCCGTGATGAGGTCGCAGCGATAGATGAGGCCGCCCCAGGCACGCTCATAGCGAGCCGCGAGCGGGCGCGGCACCGGCAGCGCGAGCGCACACAAGGCCGCGAGGAGCTCGAACTCGGCGAACGAGCGCACCCGCGCCTCGCCGAGCCACAGATAGCGGTCGCGCAGCGCCCGTGCCATGAGCCCGCCCCGCCGATAGTGCTTGAGTACGCACGGCCGCCCTCCGGCCTCGAGGAACCAGGCTGCGCCGCGCCCGCGGCTCGCCGCAACCGGGCGGCCACTCGCCGTCTCGAACGGCGAGTTTTCGCCCAATCCGGTCCAATCGAGATCCGAGTCGATGAGCATTGCTCCGCGCGCGGTGACCTTGCGACGGTCACTCCCGTGATTCATTCTTTCAGCGCATCCATGGGGAGCCTCGAGTCACTGCGCTCAAGGCTACGATAAGATGCCCGCATGAACGAGATCAAGGTGCCTCTCTCGCCCGGCGAGGTGCTCGACAAGATCACCATCCTGCGCATCAAGTCGCGTCGCATCGCCGATCCCTCCAAGCTCGACAACGTGCGGCGGGAGCTCGAGTCGCTCGAGAGCACCTGGCGCGAGTCGCGCTATGCACAATCCGACGTCGCCGCCGACGTCGAGGCGCTTCTCGCGGTGAACGAGCGGCTCTGGAGCATCGAGGACGAGATCCGCGAGAAGGAGCGTGCGCGCAGCTTCGATGCCGAATTCATTCGCCTCGCGCGCGCGGTCTACATCGAGAATGACGAGCGTGCCGCGATCAAGCGGCGCATCAACCTGCGCCTCGGCTCGGCCCTCGTCGAGGAGAAATCCTACCGCGATTACCGCTGAGCGCGGGCGGCGAGGCGCCTTTGGCACCGGCGACGGCCGGCCCGTCACTGACCGGGCTCGATCACCTCGTGCGGCCCGCGTACCAGCGTGTACTCGGCCCCGCAGTAATTGCACTTCGCCCAGCCCGTCTGCTCGATGGCGAGATAGACCCGCGGATGCGAGTTCCACAGATGCATGCCGGGCATGGGGCACGACAAGGGCAGGTCGTCGTCCGTGACGCTGTATTGATGCTGAGCATTCGGCTCGATCAGCGGCAGCCGTGAATCGTCGGTCTCGTCCATCGTCGCCATCGCCTACTCCGTCTCGAAGGTCCGCCGCCAGATCTCGCGCACGCCGGCGCGCGCCTGCGCGTGCGCGCCCGCCTCCACCACCCGCGGTCCGCCCTCGAGGGACTGGTGATGGAGCACGGTACGATAGCCGATGTAAACCTCCTTCAGCCACTCGGCGGTCGGTGAGTCGAGCACTCCGACCCGAGCGAGCCCTTCGAGCTGACGCACGTTGTCGCTGTAAGTGAGGAGCTCCGGATGCGGGGCGGCGGCCGCGAGCACCAGGTACTGCACCAGGAACTCGATGTCCGCGAGGCCGCCCTCGTCCTGCTTCAGGTCGAACTCTCCGGCGTTCGCCTGCGTGAGCTCGCGGCGCATGCGCCGGCGCATCTCCAGCACGTCCTCACGGAGCCGCTCGCGCCGGATCGCACGGCTCAGCACGCGCCGGCGCACCTCCTCGAATCGAGCCCGCAGCTGCGCATCACCGGCCACCGCCCGCGCACGCAGCAGCGCCTGATGCTCCCAGGTCCAGGCCTCCTGCATCTGGTAGCGCTCGAACGCCTCGATGCCGGTCATCAGGAAACCGCCCTTGCCGTTCGGCCGCAGGCGCATGTCGACCTCGTAGAGGCGCCCGGCCGCCGAGTGCATCGTCAGCAGGTGCACGATGCGCTGGCCGAGACGCAGGAAGAACAGACCGTTGTCGATCGGCTTCGCGGCTTGCGTCTGCTGCCACTCGCCGCTCGAGTCGTGCAGGAAGACGAGATCGAGATCCGACCCATAGCCGAGCTCGAGGCCGCCGAGCTTGCCGTAGCCCGCGACCGCGACACGCACCACTCTCGCGTGCGCCTCGTCGGGTCCGCAGAAAGGCACGCCGTGGGTGCGGGTCATCTGCACCCAGGCGAGACCCATGCAGCATTCGAGAATGAGCTCGGCGATGTCCGTCAACCGGTCGCTGACGCGCATGAGCGGCAGGCGGCCGGTGACATCGGCGAGCGCGACGTTGAACACCGCCACCTTCTGGAACTGGCGCAAGGCCTCGACCTGGCGCTCCGGCTCCTCGCTCGGCACCCGCTCGATGCGCGCCGCGAGCTGCCGCTCGAATCCAGCACGCGACGGCAGCTCCTCGAGCGCCTTCGAATCGATCAGCTCATCGAGCAGCAGGGGGAAGTCGGCGATCTGGCGCGCCAGGAAGCCGCTTTGCGCGCACACCTCGATCAGCCGGTCGAGGGCACGCGGCTGCTCTCTGAGCAACGCGAGATAGGAGGAGCGTGCGCCGATCGCCTCGAGAACCCCGAGCACCCGTGCAACCGTGGTATCCGGCGACTGCTGGCGCGTCGATGCGGCCAGCAGCCGGGCGAGGATGACGTGCACCCGCCGCCGTCCCGCCTCATCGAGCCGCCGATAGGGCGCGCCCCGTCGATAGGTCTCGAGCTGCGCGGCCACCGCCCCGAGGTGAGCTGCAGGCACGCCGAGCGCCGCCAGCTCATCGCCGAGCTCGATCTCCTCCGAGTCGAGCCACGCAAGCACCCCCGCATCCTCCTGCGCCCTTTCCCGGCCGCCGAAGATCAGCGCCTGAAACTGTCGCGCCACGGTGTCGCGCGCCGCATCGATGCGCGCGAGCGCGCTCGCCCAGTCATCCGTACCGAGCGCGAGGCACAGCCGGGCGCGGTCCAGCGCGTCGGCGGGCAGACGGTGGGTCTGCTCATCGCGGATCATCTGCACCGCGTTCTCCGTTTTGCGCAGCACCTGATAGGCCGCGAGCAGGGCATCGAGCTCGGCTTTCGACAGGAGCTTCGAGTCGGCGAGCAGCGGCAGCACCGTCAGCAGTGAAGGCGTCTGCAGCCGCCGGTCACTCCCGCCGCGCACCAGCTGCAGCGACTGCACGATGAACTCGAGCTCGCGGATGCCGCCGCGTCCGAGCTTGAGATCATCCTCGAGCTCGCGCCGCGCAACCTCGCGCTCGATGAGCGCCTTCATCTCGCGCAACGAGTCGAACACCCCGAAATCGAGGTAGCGCCGGTAGACGAAGGGGCGCACGCACTCCGCGTGCAGCGACTCGTACGCCTGCGCTCCGAGCAGAGCACGGGCCTTGATCCACGCATAACGCTCCCAGTCGCGTCCATGCTGCTGCAGATAGTCCTCGAGCGCCGCGCGACTGACGACCAGCGGGCCCGAGTCGCCGAAGGGGCGCAACCGCATGTCGACGCGAAAGACGATGCCATCCTCGGTGGGCGCATCGATGAGGCGGATGATCTCGCGGCCGAGACGGTTGAAGTACTCCTCGTTGTCGAGCGAGCGCGCGCCCTCGGTCGAGCCGCGCTCCGAGTACAAAAACACCAGGTCGATATCGGAGGAGAAGTTGAGCTCGCCGCCGCCGAGCTTGCCCATGGCGAGCACGATGAGCGAGGCCGGCTCGCCCTGCGGCCCCCGCGGCTCGCCAAACAGCCCGTTGAGATGAGCGCGGGCGCACGCCGCGCTCGCCCGCACGCAGGCCTCCGCGAGTTGCGACAGATCCGCGAGCGTCTCCTCGACGCGCGCCCCACCCTGAAGGTCGCGCCAGGCAATGCGCAGCAGCGCGCGCCGTCGCCACTCGCGCAGCAACCGCTGGCCCTCCGGCGGAGCGGCCGCGGCGACCCGGGCCTCGTAGCGGCGCGCGGCCTGCGCCGCCGCCTCGGGCTCGAAGTGCGCGCTCACCCAGGCGAGCGCCTGCGGGTCTTGAATGAGCACCGCGCCCGCGAACTCGCTCGCGGCGAGCACCCGCGGCAGCTCGCGAAGGCGTGCTTCGCCGAGCTCACCGAGGAGCTCGGACCACCCTGCGCACCGTGCAAGCTGCTCCCAGAGGCCGAGCAGCGCCGGCTGCAGAATCTCGGGGATGGACTCGAGCGGGAGACTCGCGCTCATGCGCGCCGAT
>DATGIA010000101.1:0-9232 GCA_035307465.1 Steroidobacteraceae bacterium | reverse complement strand
TTCGAGCGCGAGCGATCGCGCCGCAGCCGCTCCGGGAGCTTCGAGCAACCTCGCCGCGGCGAGCCCGCCCGCGCCCGCGCGCAGCGACGTGGCGGCCCAGGCGAGCACCGTTCGCGAAGGCGCCGCTCGCGAAGGCGTCGTGGCGGGCGGCGCACGGAGCGCCTCGGGTGCGTTGCAGACCCGCATCGATCCCAATATCCGCCTGCGGCAGGCGGCCGCGAGCGGTGACCTCGAGGGCCTCGAGAGCGCGCTCGGGGAGCACGCCGATCTCGAATCGCGCGATGCCCGCGGTCGCACGGCGCTCATGCTGGCGACGCTGCGTGGGGAGCGGCGCGCAGTCGACTACCTGCTCGCCCACGGCGCCGACCCCGATGCGCGCGATGCCTCGGGCGTGAGCCCGCTCGAGGCCGCACGCGCCGCGCACCGGGACGAGATCGCCACGGCGCTCCTGCAAGCGGGCGGACACTGACAGGGCGATCGGCGCCGCGGGGCGAGACCGCCCGGCACCGCAACGGGAAGGCCGCGACGGCAACGGCGCCACGGTCCGCCGCAGCGGCAAGGCCGCGTCCACCGGTCGCTGCGTCACACGGCCTTGAACGCCTCCTCGAGACGGCGCACACCGACCACGCTCATTCCCTCGAGCGCGCGCCGCGGCACGTTCGCCTCCGGCACGACGGCGGTGCGAAAGCCGTGCTTCGCGGCCTCCCGCAATCGCTCCTCGCCGAAGGGCACGGGGCGAACCTCGCCCGCGAGACCGATCTCGCCGAAGGCAATCAGCGCGGGTGATACCGCGACATCCTCGAGACTCGAGCGTGCAGCGAGCACGATCGCCAGATCGCCCGCCGTCTCGCCGAGACGCACGCCGCCGACGACGTTCGCGAACACGTCCTGGGAGCCGAGCGCCAGATGGCCGTGCCGGTGCGCCACCGCGAGCAGCATGTTCAGCCGGTTGCCGTCGATGCCGACCGCGACCCGCCGGGGATTGCCGCCGAGGCTCGCGTCGGCGAGCACCTGCACCTCGATCAGCAGCGAGCGCGTCCCCTCGCGCATCACCGTGACGATGCTGCCGGACACGGGCTCGGCGTGCCGCGACAGGAAGATCGCCGAAGGGTTCGCCACCTCGCGCAGCCCCTGCTCCGCCATCGCGAACACGCCGATTTCGTGGGCGGCGCCGAAGCGGTTCTTCACCGATCGCAGCACCCGAAAACGGCTGCCGGTGTCGCTCTCGAAGTAAAGAACCGTGTCGACCATGTGCTCGAGCACGCGCGGACCGGCGATCTGCCCTTCCTTGGTGACGTGGCCCACGAGGAGCACCGCGGTGCCGCTGCTCTTGGCGAAGCGCACGAGCTCGGCCGTGCATTCTCGAAGCTGCGACACGGCGCCGGGGGCCGCCTCGACGCGCTCGGAGTGCATCGTCTGGATCGAGTCGATGACGAGCACCTGCGCCTTGAGATCTTGCGCCGAGGCGACGACCTCCTCGAGCTGCGTGAGGGTGGCGAGACGGACCGAGGCCTGGCCGAGGCCGAGCCGGCGCGCGCGCAGCGCCACTTGCTTGAGCGATTCCTCGCCGCTCGCATAGAGCACCGCACCGGCCCGCGAGAGCGCGGCGGCCGCCTGCAGCATGAGGGTGGACTTGCCGATGCCGGGGTCGCCCCCGATCAGGCTCACCGAGCCCGCGACCAGGCCTCCGCCGAGCACCCGATCGAGCTCGGCGGAGCCTGTGGTATATCTCGGTTGCTCGGCGAGCGACTCGGCATCGAGTGTGACGGGCTCGGCATGTGCGGCGCGATGCGCAGGGCCCCGGGCGCCCCCGCTGCGCGCCTCGGCGGCGAGGGTATTCCACTCACCGCAGGTGGGGCATTGTCCTTGCCATTTGGGAGAGAGCGCACCACAGCTCTGGCAAACGAACACCTCTCTCGCTTTCGCCACTCGTCTACCTCGCTGAATCTGTGAGCTTAGCATTGCAGGAGGGCCGGCCCGATCCCCTATACTCCTGCGCTTCCTGGTGGGGATTATGTCTATTGCATGCGTAAAGTCGGGCTGATTGCCGCAGTCGTGGGACTGGCGACGCTGGTCGCGGAGTTGATGCTCCGGGGGCTCACCACTTTGAGCCCCTGGCTGTGGATCCCGGGACCCGTGCTGCTGTCCGCGGGCAGCGTGTTGCTGCTCCGAGGCCGCACCGCGACCCCCGCGGCCACGGCCTCGAGAAGCGCGCCGCTGCAGCCGACCGATACCGCACGCATACTCGACAACTTCGAGCAGCGTTTTGCCGAGCTCAAGGCGCGCAAGCCGAGCCCCACCGTGCTCGCCGACCTGTACGCGCTCGGCACCGCGCTCGAGACGCGCGGGCGCGCCGTGCAGGCGACCGCCATCTACCGGCACCTGGCGCGCATCGACAACACCTATCGCGACGTCGCGCCGCGCCTGCGCCGGCTGATGGATGCCGAGCGGGCCCGCGCCACGCCCGCCGCCCCGGCGCCCGCCGCCCCGGCGTCGGCCGCGGGCGGGGCCGCCGCGGGTCAACGCAGGGCGGCAAAAAGTCCCGCGACGCCGCCGCCGACCGCCGCCCCGAGCGCAGCCGCAGCGCGGGCGCGCGAGGCGGCACGGCCCGCCGAAGGGGCGCGCCCCGCGGGCAGCGCACCCGCCGAGGAGCCGCAGCGGCTCGGGCGCTACCAGATCGAGCGCGAGATCGGGCGCGGCGCGATGGGCATCGTCTATCTCGGGCTCGACACCGCGATCAATCGCCGCGTCGCGATCAAGGCGATCCCGCTCGCGAGCGAGTTCAGCGATGCCGAGCTCGCCGAGGCGCGTACCCGCTTCTTCCGCGAGGCGGAGACCGCCGGACGGCTCAATCACCCGAACATCGTCACGATCTATGACGTCGGCGAGGAGCGCGGCCTCGCCTACATCGCGATGGAATTTCTCAAGGGGCGGCACCTCAGCGAGTACGCGACCTCGAGCACGCTGCTCGAGCCGCGCAAGACGCTCGAGCTCATTGCGCGCACGGCTCAGGCCCTGTCCTTCGCGCACAAGCAGCAGGTCGTGCATCGGGACATCAAGCCCGCGAATCTCATGTACGATCAAGCGGCCGACGTGCTGAAGATCACCGATTTTGGAATTGCGCGCCTCACCGACTCGGGCGCGACCCGCACCGGCATCGTGCTCGGCACACCGTCCTTCATGTCTCCCGAGCAGCTCGAGGGACGAACTGTGACCGGACGCTCGGACTTGTTTTCCCTGGGTGTTAGCCTGTTTCAATTGTTGACCGGCCAGCTTCCGTTCACCGCCGACTCGATGACCGGCCTGATGCAGCAGATCGCCGAGATGCCGCATCCGCCACTGCGGGCCTACCGGCCGGATCTGCCCAGCTGCGTCGACGCCATCATCGATAAAGCGCTCGCGAAGAACCCCGAGGATCGGTTCGATTCAGGCGCGCAAATGGCGGCGGCGCTGGAAGAGTGCCGCGGCAAAATGCCGAGCGGCCAGCCGTGAAGCAGCAACTGCGGATCCGTCCGACGAAGAAGCACGCATGAGCCTGCGGGGAAAAATCTTGAGCGTCGCGCTCACCGACACCGGCAAGGTGCGCGAGCACAACGAGGACATGATCGGCAGCGAGGCCGAGATCGGCTTGTTCGTGCTGGCCGACGGGATGGGCGGCTACAACGCCGGCGAGGTGGCGAGCGGCATCGCGGTGAAGACCATCATCAACCTGGTGCGCGATGCGGTCGCGCGCGAGGATCTGACGGTGCGCGATCCGGAGACCGGACTCACGCGACCCTCGATCATCCTGCGTGATGCAATTCACAGAGCCAACAAAATCATCTACCACACCTCGAAGACCCAGCCTCAATGTGAGGGAATGGGGACGACCGTGGTGGCCTGCCTGTTCTACGATAACAAGATGTCCATCGCGCACGTCGGTGACTCTCGGCTCTACCGGCTGCGCGACAATCGCTTCGAGCAGCTCACGCTCGACCACTCGCTCCTCCAGGAGCTCGTCGATCGGGGCTTCTATTCGCAGCAGGAGGCGCAGCGCGCGAGCAACAAGAACTACGTCACCCGTGCGCTGGGCGTCGAGCAGAACGTCGAGGTCGAGGTGCACGAGGAGCCCGTGCTCAAGAGCGATTACTACGTGCTCTGCTCCGACGGCCTGTCGGACATGATCGAGGATGAGGATATTCACTTAACGATCAGCACCTTTAGTGCTAATCTTGAGACAGTTGCTAAGCAATTGATTCAGCTGTCGAACGATAATGGCGGACGGGACAACGTGTCGGTCATCATGGCCCACGTCGTGGAGCCCTTCCCCGCGCAACGGCGTATATTTGACAAAATCTTGGGATGGTTCGGCTAGGTACTGGAGTCCGAATGGCACGTTTGATGCTGAGCTTGGATGGGCAGATCCTCGCGGAATACAACATGAACAAGGAGCGCTACACGATCGGGCGCCTCCCTGACAACGACATTCGCATCGACAACCCGGCGGTGAGCGGTCATCACTCGCTCATCATCAACATCCTGAACGACTCCTTCCTCGAGGATCTGAACAGCACCAACGGCACCTACGTCAACGGCAAGCTGATCAAGAAGCACGCCATGCAGCATGGCGACGTCATCACCGTCGGCCACCATCAACTGCGCTTCGTCGACAGTCAGGACGGCGATGCGGAGCAGGACGAGTTCGAGAAGACGATGGTGATCACGCCGAGCTCGCAGGGCGAGGATCGCATCCGCCGCGTCGGCGTTGCGGTCGATCAGGCGGCCAAGATGCACGCCGCCCGACGGCCGGCGAACGCCGCGGGCGTGCCGGAGAACGCCAACTTACTGCCCAAGGCCAAGCTGCAGGTGCTGAGCGGCGCCTTCGCGGGCCGCGAGCTCGAGCTCACCAAGGCCCTGACGACGCTCGGGCGTCCCGGCGTGCAGGTGGCCGCCATCACGCGCCGCTCCGAGGGCTACTTCATCGTGCACGTCGACAGCGAGAAGGAGAACGACTTCCCGCTGGTGAACGGCGTACCGATCGGACCGCAGGCCCGGCGGCTCAACGACAACGATGTCGTGCAGCTCGCGGGCGTGAAGATGGGGTTCTTCGAGAGCTAGACTTCGAGAACCCGGCGCCGACCGCCCGGCGCCGACCGCCCGGTGCCGACCGACGCCCCGACGTGGGCCGAGCGCGCGGCGCCGGCCCGCCGCCTCAAGTCCCCGCCGGCACCGCCTTCGGCACCCGCACCACCACCGTGCCGGCAATCTTGTCGTGCCAGGCCTGCTTGGCGTCGTCGAAGGCGATCCAGAAGAACCCGAGGAACGCCACGAACAGCGACAGGAAGCAGCCGAGCGCGCGCACGATCGAGGTCTCCCAGTCGATCGGCCGCCCATCGACGCGCGCCACCTGCAGATCGAACACGATGTCGCCCACGGTCGCGCCCCGCAGCTTCCACATCAAGGCGCCATAGATCGCGAGCAGCACGAGGTGCAGCTGCGATTCATGACCCAGGAGGTGCGCGAGCAGGCCGATGAGCAGTCCGTCGACCAGCAGCGCCGCCATGCGGATCCAGAAGCCGGCTCGCGGCAAGGTCGCCGCCAGCGCGGGGTCGACCTGCCGCGATCGATGACCGGCGGTCGATGCGTAGGGCGTACCGGAGGCTCCGGCCGCAGAGGCCGCGTGGGGGGCGCCCGCGGCGCCCAGGGGGTCAATGGTCGTGTTCATACTGCTCTCCGTCGTTCCACTCATCGTCGTGTACCGGGGGGTCGCGTCCGCGGTCCCGCCGGCTGCGGCCGCCGACGCCGTGTCCCTCGGGGCGGCGGCCGTGTGCGCCGCATCGCCGTGCGGTGTATCGAGACGCGGCGGCGGGCTCACCGGCGCGGCTCGCCCTCGTGTCCTTCGGAGCAGAGTAATCGCCACCAGCCCCAAGCTCATCAATCCGAGCAGATTCCAGGTGATGAACCCCACCACCGGAATGAGATAGGCGACCAGTACCAGAATCCCGCCGAGCACCGTGGCCGCGGCCGGATGCGCCAGAGCGCCGGCGGCCCGCGCGCCCATCAGGTGCTTGCCCATCCAGGCGAGGAGCGCCGCCTTGCCGAACACCCCCGCGCAGAACAAGCCCGCCAGGGCGAACGGCCAGGCGAGCAGTCCGATGCCGGTGATGGCGAGCAGCAGCAGCGCGAGCGGCACCAGCAGCACCATGAGAAAGGCGGCGAGCACCGTGCGGCCCGGCTCGGCCTCGAGAGTGCCCCCGCACTCGCTGACGGCGCGGGGAAAGGCGAGCGACACCAGCGCGTAGAGCGCGAGAAACGCCAGGGCGAGCACCCACGCCCAGCTCACGCCCGAATCGAGCGCGAGCGGGCGGCCCAGGAGCGCGCAGTGCTTCATCCAGGGCCGCAGCCAGGCGAAGCTCACTTCGCCCCCGCCGACCGACTCGACGTGCCCGTGAACGATCGCCGCCGGATCGCGCTTGAGCGTGCCCATGACGGACACCACATCGCCGCCGACCTCGGCGTGCGGCCCGAGCTCGACGTCGCCGAACACGCTCACCACGTCGCCCTGCACCGCGGAATCGACGTAGACATCGCCGAACACCGCCACGGCGTCGCTCGACAAAGGACCGGTGACTCGAGTGGACCCGAGCACCGAGACCACCTGGTCCGCACTGCCCGCGCTGCGCGCATCGCCCCCGACCGAGACCACCGAATCGGCCTTGCGGTCGCTCCCGAGCTCCGCATCATGGCCGATCGAAACGACATCGTCGCCCTCGTCGTCGGAGTGCCCTGCATGTGCGCGGTGATGGCGATGGCGCGGGGACTCGTCGCTCCAGTCCTCGCTCGCCGCCGACGCCGCGCTCGCCGCAGCCGGTGACGCGTCCTCGGACTCGGCCGCACTCGCCGCCTCCGCACTCGCCGCCTCCGCACTCGCCGCCGCCGCACTCGCCGCCCGCGGCACCGTCTCCTCGGCGAGGGCGCAGCCGACGGGCGCCAGCAGCATGAGCATCAGGAGCGCTGCCCAGAAGGAGGCGAGCAAGGCTGCGATCTGCTTTAACTGCCGGACACTCATCGGGGGTTCACCTCAGGTCCTCGAGGGAGCGGGGAGATAGAGCGCGCGATAGGCCGCGGCACCGAGACCGAACAGCAGCGCATAGAGCGTTCCGCTCGCAAGCAGCGCGAAGTACACCCAGCTCGCCGGTACCGCATGCTCGAGCGCCGCGCGCAGCACCAGATACGAAGCGAGCAGAGCCTGCGCCTGGCTGGCCCCCGGCACTGCGGCCAGCGGATGCGCGGGTAGCGTCATCAGCGACTCCGCCGCAGGCGCGTGGCCGAGCAGCATCGCGCCCGCGACGAGCATCAGGCTCGCGACGACGAACCCGACCCGCGCCGCCCGCGGCCAGCGCGCGAAGCTCGTGCGCCACCACGGCTGCGCGGCGCGCTGCTCGATCGCCTCGAGCACTCGCGCCTCGAGCGAGCGCGGCGCGCGCACCGGCTCGAGCGAGCGCAGGGCCGCGTGCACCCGCCGCTCCATCGCTCTTTCCTGGTCCAGGGGTTCGCTCATGGCATCAGCTCGCCCGCATATCCTGCGCCACCCCGCTCGCCTTGAGCAGCGGCATCAGCGCTTCGCGTCCGCGACGAATATCGGTCTTGAGCTTGGGCAGCGACACCTTGAGCTTCGCCGCGATCTCCTCGTAGGAGAGCTCCTCGAAGTGAAACAGCACCAGCGGCACGCGCTGATGCTCGGGCAGACGGCGCAGCGCCGCCTCGATCTGCCGGTCGCGCTCCTCGCGCGTGAGATCGGCGAGCATCGTGTCCGGGACCGCCACGTCGACCGGCGGCGCGTCCTCCTCGCCCTCCGCGGCGGGCATCTCGGAGAAGAAGCGCCAGCGCTTGCGATAGCGGCTCAGGTGATTGAGCGTGAGATTGCGCGCCACGGTCTTCAGCCAGCCGCCCGCCGAGGGGCTCGAGCGCAGCTGCTCGAAGCCCTCGTAGGCCTTGAGGAAGACCTCCTGGGCGATGTCCTCGGCCTGCGCCTCGTTGCCGGTCAGGCGGACCGCCGTCGAGAAGACCATGTCCTGGTAAGCACGCATAAATGTCGTGAACTCGCTCGAGCAACTGGTTTCCGTGGAAGTCATGGCACGCCTGAGTGCTCGGTCAGGCCAAGAACACGGCTGAGGGGCGAAAGTTGCAGTTTTTGCAGGTCATCCCGCGCCGCGCTCCGTCGGCTCAATCGGGCAGTATCTGCGCATGCCCCGCCCGCTGTACATGGGCCGTGCGGTCGCGGGCAGCGCGCGGGTGCTGCTGCACGGGCAGCCACCGGCGCCCTGAGGCGCGCTCCGCAGACGCCGGCGCGGCGGACGCTCCCGAGCGAGAGCCCCCTTACCGCGCGTCGTGAAAGATGATGCCGAGGGTGTGCCGGTGTCCCGAGCGCAGCCGGCTGACGCCGTGGCGCATGACGACGCGATACGGCCCGCGGCTTCCCATGACCGGGCGCCGGTTCACCGCAAAGATCACGCCCTCGCCCTGCGCGAGCGGCACCACCTCGCCGCGCGACTGCATGCGCGGGCGCTGCTCGGTGAGCAGGAACTCCCCACCCGTGAAATCCACTCCCGGCCGGTCGAGCAGGAAGGCGATCTGCAGCGGAAAGTGCAACGCCCCGTAGAGATCCTGGTGCAGACAGTTGTAGTCCCCCACCCGGTAACGCAGCAGCAGGGGTGTTGCGCTTCGCTGTCCGCCACGCCGGCATTCGGCCAGATACCGGGCATGGGTCTTCGGATAGCGCACCGGCTCGACGAGCATCGTCGCCCAGCGGTTCGCGATCGCCGCGAGCGGCGGATAGAAGGCGGCGCGCAGCGCCGCCACGAGCGGCGGCAGGGGATAGGTGAAGTACTGGTACTCCCCGCGCCCGAAGCCGTGCCGCGCCATGACGATGCGGCTGCGGAAAAGCGCGGGCTCATCGTAGGCCCCGACCAGCGAGCCGCACTGCGTGGCCGAGAGCAAAGGACCCGTGAGCGCCCACCCCTGCGCCGCGAGCTCCCCCTCGATGCGCTCGAAGTCGAGCGCGGCCACCGCCCCGGCCAGCGCCGCGCACTCATCATCGTGGGCCCATGCGGTGCCGGTCGTGCTGCCGGCCGAGGACTTGCTCCCGGTCAATGCGGTGCTCCCGGCCAATGCGGTGCTCCCGGCCAATGCGTTGCTCCCGGCCAATGCGGTGGCCCCGCCCAATGCGCTGCCCCCGAAGCCGAACCGGCTT
>DATGIA010000100.1:0-13748 GCA_035307465.1 Steroidobacteraceae bacterium | reverse complement strand
TGGCTGCGAGCAGTAATCGTGCGCTTTCCCGCACCACGTGCTCATAGGTGCGCTGGCACACGGCCTGCGGCGTCTCGGCGACCGGCACCGCGCGCCCGTTGCGCTCCTCGATCGCAAGGATGCGCGCGCCGAGCTCGGCCGCTTCCGTGCACCAGCCGCTCTGCTGGCCGAGCACGTGCATCGCATCGCTCGGCGTGAAGGCGGCGAGCGTCGCGAGGCCGGCATCGGCGAGCCGGCGCAGCGCCTCGAGCCCCGAGGCGGTGTGCACCAGGCTCGATACGGGTTTCGGCTCGGGCGCGAGCGCCGCGAGCACGCGCCGCTCGAGCGGCGTCAGGTGCTCGGGCGCGGCCCGCTCGGTGCGCAACGCAAACTGCGTCGCATGATCGGGCGGGCGGGCGAGCTCCGCGAGCGCGCGCAGCTCGCCGACCAGCGCCGGGAAGCGATGCCCGAGCAGGCTCAGGGGCATGGCCTTGCGCGGGCCGACTTTCAAGCGCGTGTGGCGATCGAAATGCACCTCGCTGTCCCCGCCCAGGCCGCTGGTGCGCACATCGACGGCCTCGACCATCGTGCGCCAGTGCCCGACGAGCGCACCCTCCTCGCGCACGCGCGGACGCCCGCCCGAGACGACCGCGATGTCGGTCGTCGTGCCGCCCATATCGGATACGATGAAATCCTTGAGGCCCGTGAGAAAGCCCGCCCCCACCACGCTCGCCGCCGGTCCCGACAGAATGGTCTCGACCGGATACTCGAGCGCGATCTCGGCACGCATCAGCGAGCCGTCGCCCTTGACGACCATGAGCGGCGCGGCGATCGACTCCTCGGCGAGCACCCGGCCGAGCGCTTCGATCAGGTGGCGGATCTGCGGGGTGAGCCGCGCGTTGAGCGCCGCGGTGAGCGCGCGGCGCGGCGCATCGAGCCTCGAACTCAGCTCGTGCGCACAGGTGACGGGCTTGCGTGACAGCGAGCGGATCAGCTGACGGGCGCGCATCTCGTGCGCAGGGTTGCGCACCGAGAATTGCGAGGCGACTGCAAAGGCCTCGACGCGCGGCGCATGCGTCTCGATGGCCGCGGCGATCGCCGCCTCATCGAGCGGCTCGAGCTCCTCGCCCGTCGCGCTGTGTCCGCCGCGAATGCGCACCACCAGCCCCTCGCGCGCGGTGAGACCGGTGCGCTCCATCATCGCCGCGTCGAAGCCGATCAGGAGCGTGCACACCGGGCTGAAGCGATTCTCGACCACCGCGTTGGTGGCGAGCGTCGTCGAGACCGACACGAGCGTGATGTCCGCGCGGGTCCGGCACGCCGGCAGCTCGGCCAGCACCCTGCGAATCGCCGCCGCCAGGCCGAGCGCGAGGTCCCAGGGCGTCGTCAGCGCCTTGGCTCGCCCCACCACCCGCTCACCGCCGATGAGCAGCACCGCATCGGTGAACGTGCCTCCCGTATCGAGGCCGAGCCAGAGCTCCTCGTGCGTCCGCCGTGCGCTCTCGCCCATGCTCCTCAATCCTCCCGGTGCAATGCTTGATTCAACAGCCACGCGAGCCGCACGCCCGCTTTCTCGAGCTGCTGCGCCGTCACCGCCATGGCCTGATCCACGTACTGAGCCGAGAGCACGTAGCGGTGGCGCCCATCGGCCGGGGGCAGCGTGCCGTACGCCTGCGCGCGCGAGATGCCGTAGGTCTCGAAAGCCCATTGTTCCGGCGAGCCGCTGCGCCAGCGCAGACGGTCGGCCGCCGTCACGCGCTCGATGAGTCGGGCCGCGATCTCATCCGCGCCGCTTCCGAGGCGCTCGACGAAGTCGGCATCCCAATCGCGGTGCAGGTTCCCGGGCCTGAGACCGGCGCCGCTCGTGCGCTTCAAGTTGCCGCCCTGATCATGGTCATCGCTCGCATGCAGCGGCTGGTGCAGATCACCCACGAAGTGCAGCAGGAACTGCAGCGCGAGGCGCCGCTCCTCGGGCGGTGTGGTGCGCGTCGCGAGCTCGAGCTGAAACTGATCGATCTTGTCGACCACGCAGTCCTCGGCCGGTCCTCGCGAGGCGGGCAAGCCGGGCGCGATGCGCGGTCGGCCGTGACAGGCGAGCGTCAGGTCCGGGTGTCGCAGCTCGAGATCGACGAAGTGCCAGGCGCGTGTCGCCTGATAGCGCACGCGCGCCCCGTCGCGGTCGGAGTCGCGGTAATGATCCGCCCAGGTCGCCTCGTGCGCGAGATCGCGCGGGGTGAGGCCGCTGCGGTCGCCCTGCAGGAGCGCCTCGACTTTCTCGAGCACCTTGGGCTCGAGGTCATGCGCTGCGATGATCGCGATCACCTCGTGCCCTTCATCGCCCCACGCCCACGTCGGGCTGCTCGCGAGCGCGCCGAGCGCGGCGATCGACAGCACCGCGAGCCGGTACGGGAGCACCGGCAGCGCGCGGACGAGCCTCGGCGCCGCGCGCCCGCGGGTCGCGCTCATCGAGGCGCCCAACCCCGGCAGCCGTCGAGGAACAGCCGTACCACGCGATCCGCGTAGCGCTCGAGCTCGGGCGCCGACATGGGCGCTCCGAAGCCGAGCGCGCGACGCTGCGGCAGGGTCACGACCATGTAGATGAACTGCTGCGCAGCGAATTCATGCTCGTCCTCGCGCAAGGAGCTGGCCGGCAGCTCGCGCGCGAGCAATGCGCTGATGAGCTCGACCCCCTCGCGCGCGCTGCCATCGCTCGCCACCGCGCGCACGAGCTCGGGGAACCGCGAGGATTCCGCGTGCACCAGCCGGTGCAGCGCGAGCGCCTGCGGCGCGAGCGCTGCGCGCAGCATCAGCGCGGCGAGCCGCCGCAGCACGTCCGCAAGCGTCGCGCCGGCGATCAGCGGCACCTCGGGGGGCGGGCGGATCTCGGCAATGATCCGATGCACGACCGCGGCGAAGAGCTGCGCCTTGTCGTCGAATCGATCGTAGAAGGTGCGCTTCGAGATGCCGGCACGTTGGGCCACCGCCTCGATGCTCGTGCTGCCATAGCCTTGCTCGAGGAACAGAGCGGTCGCCGCGAGCAGGATATTCTCGCGCAGGCGCAGCGCCGCCTCGCGCGAGGGCCTGCCGCCGCGCGATGCGCGCTTAAGCGCAGCGCGCGCCATGCCCGATCGATTCAGTCAGCCGCGCGACCGACCCGGTGCGCTCGAGAAAGCGGGAGCGCGAGGGCGCTCTCGCGGAGCAGGGAACTAGCGGTGATAACCGCCGTAATGACCACCCCCGCGACTGCCACCCCCGCCGCCGTGATAGCCGCCGTGGTAGCCCCCACCGCCCTGATATCCGCCGCGATAACCCCCGCCGCCCTGATATCCGCCCCGATACCCGCCGCCACCGCCCAGGTAACCGCGGGGCGCGCCGTAATAGCCGCGCCCCGCATAGCCGGTATGGCCGTAGAACACGGGACCGCCATAGTAAGCGCCCGGTGCGTAGTACACCGACGGGCCGTACGCCGGCGCTGCGTATACCGGCGGGGCGTACACCGGGGGCGCGTACGCCGGCGGCGCATAGGCGGGAGGCGCGTAACCGGACTGCGGACCATATCCGTCGTCGGGTTGCGAGACGGCTCCCGCAACGGCGTTGGCAGCCGAAGCGGCCAGCGCGATGGGAATGGTGGCGAGTGCCGCCACGGCCGCCAGAGGCGCGAACAGGCCGAATCCTCGACCGTACCCGTGGTGTCCTCCGTGGAAAGGCGCTGCGGAAGCGGGCAGGAGAGGCGCCGCGCTGAGTGTCACCACCGCCAGGCCTGCGAGCAGAGTCTGCTTCCATCGGCGCATCGCACTCTCCTTCATACCGGGTCGATCGACCCACGTTTCCGGAGGGTAGTCCTTGACCCCTGGAAACGCAACGGTACCGTTTCATTAGTGTTGCACTGAAGCACGCGCGGACGCGCCCGGGGGCGCGCCCGGGGTGTCCGTGCCCGGCCGCGCGGCGAGCTCGCGCAGCGTCTGCTCGAGCAGATCGAGGTTGACGGGCTTGATGAGGTGGGCATCAAAGCCGGCCTCACGGCTCTTCCGCACATCTCGGTCCATGCCGTAGCCGCTGAGCGCGATGCCTTTGAGGCCGTGGCGCGAGTGCAGCGTTCTCATGAGCTCGGTGCCGGAGAGGTCCGGCAGCCCGATGTCGCTCACCACCACGCTGAAGGGCGTCCGCGCGGCAAGCTCGAGCGCCTCCGCCGCGGTGGCGGCGCTCTTCACCGCACAGCCAAGCCCCAGGAAGAAGGCTTCCATGATGGCGCGGGTGTCGGCATGGTCCTCGACCAGCAGCACCGAGCAATCGAGCGCCGCCGGCCCTCGCCGCGGCGCGCGCTGGTGCACCGTCTCTCCGGCGGCGGCGAGCGGCAGGCGCACGCGGATGGTCGTGCCAAGACCGCGCCCGCGGCTTGCGGCCGAGATGCTGCCGCCGTGCAGCTGCACGAGCGCCTTGGAGATGGCGAGCCCCAGGCCGAGGCCCCCGAAGCGCTGCGTGACGTCGCGACCACCCTGCTCGAAGGCATCGAAGATATAAGGCAGCGCATCGGGCCTGATACCGACCCCGGTATCGCTCACCGCGAGCTCGAGCGCCTCGCTCGAGCCCGGCACCGCACTTGCGGCCGAGGTGGCGACGCTCACCGAGCCGCCGGCGGGCGTGAACTTGACGGCGTTCTTGAGCAGATTCCAGACGATCTGCTGCAGCCGTGCGGCGTCCGCCCGCACGTGATGTGCGCTCGCCGCGTATCGCTCCTCGATGGTCACACCCTTCGCGCCGGCCTCGGCGCGAACCATCTCGATCACGCGCGTGATGCTCTCGTGGACGTCGACGCTGCAGATCTCGAGCTCGAGCTTGTTGCGCGAGATGCGCGTGACGTCGAGAAGGTCATCGATGAGGCGCGCCTCGAGCTCGACGTTGCGGCGGATCATCTGCACGTGCAGGCACTGATCCGCGGCGAGCCGGGCATCGCACTCGAGGAGCGTTGCGGCCGCCAGCACCGGCGTGAGCGGGGTGCGCAGCTCATGGGACAGCACGGCGAGGAAATCATCCTTCGCCTGGTTGGCGGCCTCCGCCGCGCTCTTCGCCTGATGCAGGGCGGCCTCGGCACGCTTGCGCGCGGTGACGTCCATCGCGGTGCCGAGCACGCGCACGGGAGTGCCCGTGGCGTCGTACAGCGCCTTGCCGCCGGAAACGACCCAGTGAACGCTGCCATCGGGCCAGATCACGCGGAACTCGCGGCTGTAAGGCGCGCCCGAAGCGATGGCCGCTTGCACGGATTCGAGTGCCCCCTCGAGATCCTCGGGATGCACGCAGCGGCGCCAATCCTCATGCGTCGGCATCGGCCCCGGGGCGGGCAACCCATAGATGCGGCGCCATTCGGGCGACACCTCGGAGCGATCGTTGATGATGTCCCAGTCGAACATGCCGACCCCGGTGGCGCGCTGCGCGAGCTCGAGGCGTGCCTTGCTTTCCTGCAAGCCCTCGCGCTGGCGCTCGAGCTCCTCGATCATGCGCACCCGCGCCGAGATGTCGTTGAAGTAGCACACGACAGCGAGGCGTCCGCCGAGCTCGACGCGCGCGATCTGCCACTCGTAGTGCTCGACTCGGCCGCGGTCGACGCGCCGATCGGTATGCTCGCGCCGGACATAGGGCTCCCCGGTCACAAGCGTGTGGCGAAAGCGCTCGAGCAGCTCATCGGCGTACGGGTTCGGCCAGAGCGAGTGAATCAGCTCGCCGAAATCGCGCCCAATCCAGTCGCCCTCCCCGAACACCGCGCGCGCCTGCGCGTTGGCCGAGTACAGCCGAAATTCGGCATCGACGACGTAGATGCCGAGCGGCGCGCCCTCGATGAGCTGATCGTCGAGCATGGTCACCTGCAGGATCAAAGAGTGCGAACTTTACCATTGGAGCTCACGGCGGTGCTCGCGGTGGACCGAGATAACCGAGCGCGACGCGATGATAAAAAGCGCGGATGGGGGTGCCATCCGCGCGGCGCAGAATGCCCTCCTCGATGGGCTCGAGCCGGCCGACGCTCGAGCGGACCTGCGGCGAGTCGAGGTCCTCGCGCCGCCAGGCGATGAGCAGCAAGTTGCGCCCGCGCTGCGCCTCGGCGGGAAACCAGCGCTCGTACATGAGCCCCACGCCGCCGAACAGGTGGGCGCTCGTGATGCTCGCAAGTCCCTGCTCAACGTCGGGCGCGTAGAAGCTGAGCTCGCTCGCGATCGCGTAGCGATCCATGCCGACGACGAGCGGCGGCGGCCTCGCCCCGCCGGGGACTGCGCGGCGCAGTGCCTCGACCTGCGCGCCGAGCGCTCGCCAGCCGACCGGGACGAGCTCCGGGTGGCGGCCGTAACCGACGCCGGGCAGCCCGACCGTCAGATAGGCGTAGCCGACCGCATACGCGCCGAGCAGGATCAGCAGCGTGGCGAGCCACAGCGGACGCAATGCGCGCTCGAGTCGCCCGCGGCCGGCCGCGAAGACACCGGCCGCGCCGCTCAGGCCCGCGCCGAGCACGGGCATCGCGGCCACCCAGGGCGCGCCGGTCCAGTCGAGCTTCACCTCGTGCAGCAGGCTGAAGAGCGCGAACACCGCGAGCGGCACGCCTGCGGCCAGGGCGAGCAGGCGCAGGCCTCGCTGCGGGTGCTGCTGCTGTTGCACGCGCGGCTCCGGCCCGGCAGCGATGCGTCCCGGCGCGATGCGTCCCGGCGCGAACAGCGGCACCACGGCCACCGCGCCGGTCGGAGTGAGGAGCACCAGGATGGAGGCGATCAACTTGTGCAGCGAGAAGCGCCGTGCTTCGGCGAGCCGGCGTGAGGTCTGGAAGGTGAAGGAGGCCCACTGATGCTCGGCGTTCCACAGAAGAACCGGGGAGAAGATGAGGATCGCCAGCAGCAGGGCGGCATACGGATACGGGTGGCGCAGCCAGCGGCGCGCCTGCGGCTCGAACAGGATGAAGAGCGCCGCTGAGGCCCCGAGCAGCACGATCGTGTACTTCGACAGCAATCCCAGGCCGAGCGCGACTCCGACGGCCCACCACGCGCGGGCATGGCCGGCGATGAGCGCCCGCTCGAGATAGTAGAGCGCCGCCGCCCAGCAGGCGGTGAGCGGCGCATCCGGCGTCATCAGCAAGCCGGCCATGAAGAAGAAGGGCAGCCCCTGCATGAGCACGAGCGCACCGAGCGCACTCGGCGCGCCGAACAGGTTGCGCGTGAGCGCGTAGACATAGCCCGAGGCGAGCGCTCCGGAGAGAAGAGCGCCGATGCGCACGCCGATCGATGTCTGACCGAAGAGCCCGGTGCCGAGACGGATCAACCACGCCACCATCGGCGGGTGATCGAGGTAGCCGATGTCCAGATGCCGCGAGTAGCTCCAGTAGTAGGTCTCCTCGGGCAGCAGCTCGACGTGACCGCAATAGAGAAGCTTGAGCAGAACGGCAACGCCGATCAGCACCCAAGCGACCCGCGGGCCGCCGGCGCCCGGGCGAGTCAAACGCATATCGGCTCGAAATGAGTCGAGGTCACGAGCGGGGGTACGGTCACGCCGCCGATCATACCCGTCGGCCCGACGTTGATCCTTCCACGATTCGTCGGCGGGTGATTTTGGCGCCGCGCTTTTTGGATGGGTACCATGGCCGCCACCATGCGAGGCATCCCATGTACGGCCTCCCGCGGATCGGACAGCTTCGGCCGGTCCGACGCGTGGGAGATTCGCGAGGACGATCTGTCGAGCGAGGCGACGCGCGACCTTCTACGCCTGCACCTCGAGGGAATGCACGCCCAGTCCCCTCCGGGCAGCGTATTCGCGCTCGATCCTGCGGGCCTGAGGGCGGCGAACGTCACCGTATGGACGCTTTGGGATGACGGCAAGGTGGCGGGCATTGCCGCGCTCAAGGATCTGGGCAGCCGCATCGGTGAGTTGAAATCGATGCGTACCCACCCTGATTTCCTGCGCCGCGGGGTCGCGGCCGCCCTCCTCGACCACATCATCGATGTGGCGCACTCCCGGGGCATGGTCCGGCTCAGCCTGGAAACGGGGAGCGGTCCTTATTTCGAGCCCGCGCTGTCTTTATACCGGCGACGCGGCTTCGTCGACGGGGAGGCGTTTGCCCACTACGAGCGCAGCGCGTTCAACCAATTCTTGCATCTGGCGCTGAGCCCCTCGCCTTCGTAGCATCTAACCGTCGCCCAACACCGAGGCTCCGATGACCGATCCATTGCATGCCGTCGCCCCATTGCCCGATACCGAGCGTTACGGGACCGGCGCGATCACCTTCCACTGGACGGCGGCCCTGCTGCTCGTCATCGTCGGCACGCTCGGCTTGCTGCATGACTCCTGGCCCGATGAGACCCAGGCGCGCTGGATCAACGTGCACGCGCTGTGCGGTCTGGCGCTCCTCATCCTCACGCTCGCCCGCTTCGGCTGGCGCGTGCGGCACACACCGCCCGCGTTGCCGGAGGGGACCGGGGAGATCTCGCGCCGACTCTCCGCACCCGTCCATCTCGCTCTCTACCTGCTGCTCGTCGTCACCCCGATCCTGGGCATCGTGACCTTCATCTGGCATGGTCGCGCGTTCGACTTCGGTCTGTTCAAGATCGACTTTCATGTGAAATCGAATAAGGCGATCTTTCATCCCACCGAAGACATCCACGGCTACCTTGCTTACGCGATTTTCGCGCTCGTCGGCGTACACGTGCTCGCCGCGCTGTGGCATCAGTTCGTGCTGCGCGACGGATTGCTGCGCAGGATGTGGCCAAGCTGAGAGGTTAGCGCGCGGGCGATGGGATCTTTTCGGGAAGCGCGGTGCCGGCGGGCACTGATGCGACTTCCCAGCCTCCACCGAGCGCTTTGTAAAGGCGCACGAGATCGCTGCGCTGGGCGAGCAGCGCCTGCTCGAGCTGCTGACGTGCCTGCACGGCCTGGAGCTGCACCGTCAGGACATTGACGTACGTCGTCAGGCCGTGATGAAACGCATCGAGCCCCACATGCACGGCCTGCTGGTCTGCAGCCACCGCCTCGCGCAGCGCCGCCGTGCGCGCCGCATCTTGCTCGAGCGCCGAGAGCGCGTCCTCCACCTCCTGCAGGGCAGTGAGCACGGTCTTGCGATAGCTGAGCGCAGCCTCCACCGCCGCGGCGTGCGACAGGCGCACGCTCGTGAGCAGGGCGCCGCCGCGAAAGATCGGCACGGAGACGCTCGGCCCGAACGTATAGAAGTGGCTCTGCCAATCGAACAAGTACCGGGTCCCGAGGTTGCGCAAACCGTAAGTGCCGCTGAGCGACACGTCGGGAAAGAGCTGCGCCACCGAGACGCCGATCTGGGCGGTCGCGACATGCAGCGCGGCCTCCGCGCCGCGGATGTCCGGCCGGCGCCGGGCGAGGGTCGAGGGCACGCCCACGGGCACCTCGGCGGGCAGCGCCGGCAGCTCGCCCTCCGATCCGAAGCGATCATCGAACTTCTCCGGATCCTCTCCACACAGCACCGCGAGTGCATGGCGCGAGGTCGCGAAGGTTTGCTCGTAGTCGGGGAGCTGCGACTCGAGACTCGACAGCTGCGCCCTCGCCGAATCCACCTCCGCCTCGCTTGCGAGCCCATGAACATGTCGATCCCGGGTGAGCTCGACGACCTCGCGCTGCGCGTCGATTTCCTCATGCACGATCCGGCGCAGCGCCTGCGCCGCGCGCATCTGCAGATAGTCCTGCGCCACCTCGGCCTCGAGCGACACCAGCAAGTCATTGCGCGCTTCGAGCGCCTGCTGGCCCTGGGCGTTCGCCGCCTCGACCGAGCGTCGCACCTTGCCGAACAGATCGAGCTCCCACGAGGCATCGAAGCCGATCTGCCAGAGATTGACCGGCGACTCCACGCTCGAGATGAAATTCTGCAGCTGCGGTGGGGCGGTGGCCGCGGAGAAGCCCTGAGACTTGAGAATGCCCGCAAGGCCGAGCTGTTCGCGATTGTAGCGGGCACTCGCGTTGAGACTCGGCAAGCCCTGGGCGCGTGCGCTCAGCACCTGCAAGCGCGCCTCGACGATGCGCACGTACGACACCTTGAGATCGAGGTTTCCGCTGCTGACCTCCTCCACCAGACGGTCGAGCTCGGGATCGTGAAACTCGTGCCACCAGAAATCCTCGGGTTCCCCGGCGTCCCGCGGCGTGGTTCGATCCGCGCCGTTTCCCGGCGCCGACACGGGGGGCGAGCCGGCCGTCGGACCTCGCGCGGCTGCGCCTGCGTAGTGATCGGGCACCGGCTCCCGAGGCGGCGCGAAGTCCGGGCCCCCCTTGCAACCGGCGAGTGCGGCGAGGAACGCCCCGGCGATGCAAGCGCGGGCCTTCATCAGTGCGCCGCTCCCGGGCCACCCGCCTTCTTCACCGGTGAGAACAGCAGGGTGAAGGGCACGAAGCCGAACGCAACGATCGCGCAGTAGAAGAAGACGTCCTTGTACGCCAGCAGGCCCGCCTGTGCGATGAGCGTGCGATAGACCTGTCCCAGGGCGGTCTGGGTGGCGCTGCCTGCCGCCGTACCGAGATTGTGGATGGCGTGCAGGAGCTGCGCAAAGCTCACCCTGAAATTCTGGTCCGCATTCGACAGATGCCCCGCGAGGTAGGCCATGTGGGCCTGCGTGCGCTGCATGACGGCGGCGGTCGAGAGCGAGATGCCGACCGAGCCGGCGATGTTGCGGAACATGGTGAACAGGGCGGTCGCATCGCCCTGCATGCCCTGCGGAATGGTTTGATAGGCCAGCACGCTCGTCGGCACGAACAGAAAGCCGATCGCAAGCGATTGCGAGCCGCGGATCAGGACGAGATGCGTGAAGTCGATGTCCGGAGTGATGCTGCGGGAGTAGAGCAACGCGCAGCCGAGCAGAAAGAACCCGGTGGTGAGTATGAAGCGGGTCTGCACGTGGGGCATCACGAGGCTGATGATCGGGATGAGGAAAATGATGGCGAACGCGCCGGGGCTCAACACGAGGCCGGCGAGCATGGCGGTGTAGCCCAGGTGCTGCTGCGCGAGCTGCGGAATGATGACCGCGCTGCCGTACAGGATCATGGCAAAGCTGAAGATGGCGCAGCACCCCAGGGCGAAGTTGCGGTCCTTGAGCACGCGCAGGTCGACCACGGGCTTGCGGGCCACGAGGAGCCAGGCCCAGGCGCTCGCTGCGCCGATCGCCGCGAGCGCGGCGAAGGTGCGAATGAAGGGCGAGGAGAACCAGTCATCATCCTCGCCGCGATCGAGGACGATCTGCAGTGAGGCGAAGGTGAGCGCAATCAGCGAGATCCCGATGTAGTCGATCCCGGCCCTGGCCTGGCGCTTCAGCCAGGGCGGATCCTCGACCAGGCTCATCACACCGAATGCCGTCATCAGACCGATCGGGATGTTGATGAAGAACACCCAGCGCCACGAGAAGTTGTCGGTGATCCAGCCGCCGATGGTCGGGCCGAGCACGGGCGCCACGACGGTTGCGACGGCGGTGAGAGAGAATGCGCGCCCACGCTGGGATGCGGGAAAGGTATCGAGGATGATCGATTGCTGATTCGGCTGCAGCCCGCCCCCGAAGAAGCCCTGCAGCAGACGGAAGATGATGAGCTGCGCCAGATTGGTCGCGATACCGCAGAGAAAAGAGCATGCGGTGAAGGCGAGGATGCAGATCACGAAGTAGCGCTTGCGGCCGATGACCCGGCCGAAAAAAGCCGAGATCGGCAGCACGATGCTGTTCGCGATGAGATAGGAGGTGAGCGCCCAGGTGGCATCGTCGTAGCTCACCGAGAGCGTGCCGGCGATGTGCGGCAACGATACGTTGACGATGGTCGTATCGAGCACCTCCATGAAAGCCGCAAGGGTCACCGTGACGGCAATGAGCCAGGGATTGGCGGCCGGTCGCCAGCCCCCGCGCTCATCGCCCGCGGCATGCTCGGTGCTGCTCATCGGTAATACACCGTCGGCGTCACCGAGAGGCCGAGCGGCAGCGGACGCCTCGCATCGAGGCCGCGGTCGATCACGATCTTGACCGGCACGCGCTGCACGATCTTCACGTAGTTGCCCGTGGCGTTCTCCGCGGGGAAGGCGGAAAAGCGCGAGCCGCTGCCGTACTGGATGCTTTGCACGTGGCCATGCAGCTCATAGCCCGAGTACGCATCGATCTTCATGTCGACGGCATCCCCGACGCGCATGCGCCCGAGCTGGGATTCCTTGAAATTCGCGGTCACCCACACATCGGGGGTCACCAGCACGAACATGGTCGTGCCGGTCGCCATGTAGTCCCCGAGGTTCACGCTGCGCTTGGTGACGAACCCGTCGCAGGGCGCCCGAATCTCCGTGAAGCCCACGTTGAGCTTCGCCTGGGCGAGCTGAGCCTCGGCCTGCTTGACCTGCGACTCGCGCTCCTGCACCGCATCGGCCGCCTGCTGGATCTGCTCCGGCACGAGACGTGCCACCCTGACTTGGGCGCGGGCGCTCGCCACGCTCGCATCGGATGAGAGCTGCTGCGTGGTTGCGGCGTCGATGCTCTCCTGGGTCGTTGCGAGCGGATTGACTTCATGCTGGCGTTGATACTGCTTTTGCGCATTGGTGAGCGCCGCGGCGGCCGCTCGCTCCTGCGCCCGTGCGGCGGCCAGCTGCGCCGGGTACTGCACGCGCGCGATCCGCAGCCCATCCTGCGCCGACCTGAGCTGCGCGAGCGCGAGGGCGAGCTGCGCCTCGGCCTGCGCCTGCGCGGCGGTATAGTCGCGCGGATCGATGCGTATCAGCAGATCGCCCTTGCGCACGTGCACGTTGTCATCGATGTAGAGACCCACGACATATCCGGACACCTGCGGGGCCATCGTCACGACGTTGCCATCGGTGTACGCATCGTCGGTCGAGGTCTGGTTGCGGTGAGCGAACCCTATGAAGAAGGCGGCGATTCCCGCGAGCAACGCGCCGATGCCGACGATGATCAGCGGCCGGCGGCTGCGCTTGGGGTCGACCGGCCGCTTCGCTGCAGAGTCCGCCTCCCGGTCCTGAGGTCGCTGCGGTTCCTGTTCTTGTTCATTCGCCATAACCACCTCTTTGCGCACTCAGGCGAGCAGGCCAGGTCGTCGAGGACCCGTCCTGCCGCATTGGCTCTCGAGAAGATCATCGATGAGAGGACTTCCATGCGCGGGCTGCGGCACGTGTGATGAATAAACGCCGCATTGACGCCAACCGGCGCCTCGCATCGACCGATGCATGGTCTTGAGGGCACCCTGCCCTGTCAAGACGCTCAACGCCAAGGGCCACGGGGCGGAAATCGCCTACATCGCCCCGCAACGGCCCCGTCGGGCGCGCCTGAAATCTCAAGGGGTCGGCCGAGAGCGCAGAGGCACGAAGCCATATGCCTTGAAAGCCACCTCGCCCGCGGTACTGCGCAGATAGCGCACGAATCGCTGCGCCTCCGGCCGGGCCGCACGGATCAGGGCGATTGGATAGACGATCGGCGCATGCGAATCATTCGGAAATACATCGACGATGCGCACGTCGTTGTCGATGAAGGCGTCGGTCTGATAGACGATCCCGAGCGGCGCCTCGCCGCGATCGACGTACGCAAGCGCCGCCCGCACGTTTTCTGCCCCGATCAGCCGACCGGCCACCTCGCTCCAGACCCCGAGATGCTGGAGCGCCTGCTTCGCATAGCGTCCTGCCGGCACCGCATCCGGATCAGCGAGGGCGAGGCGACCGGCGCCGAGGGCGGCGGCCAGGGCGAAATGCGGGGCGATGCGCAGCTGCACCGGGCTCGAGACCGCGGCGATGAGGACCAGGCGGTTGGCGACGAGAT
>DATGIA010000099.1:0-3190 GCA_035307465.1 Steroidobacteraceae bacterium | reverse complement strand
CCCCGCATGTGAGTGTGCTTTCGGCGGGCGAAGCGCACCTCTCGCATCCGACGCAGGGACTGCTCGATGCGCTGACGATTCGCCACAGCAAGGGGCGTTTCGAGGGGCTCGCGGTGACGATCGTGGGCGACATCCGTCACTCGCGGGTCGCGCGCTCGGCGTGGCAGGCGCTGCGGACGCTCGGGGTCGTGGACTTCAGACTCGCGGCCCCGTCGGCCCTCATGCCGGATGAGAAGGAGTTCCCCGGGTGCACGCGCCACGCGCGCTTCGCGACCGCGCTGCGCGGTGCCAACGTCGTGATGATGCTGCGCATCCAGAAAGAGCGCATGCGCGACGCCGAGTTGCCGGACGGTGAGCAGTATTTCGCGGCCTGGGGACTGACACGAGAGCGGCTGGCGCTCGCCGCCCCCGACGCCATCGTCATGCATCCGCAGCCCATGAACCGCGGCATCGAGATCGCCTCCGACGTGGCCGACGGCCGACAATCGGTGATCCGCGACCAGGTCCGCAATGGCGTCGCGGTGCGCATGGCCGTGCTGGAAGCGGTGCTGACCTCGCGCCGGGGCCGCGCATGAGCTGCGGCGCTTCGCGCTGCGACCACCGGCACGGGGGCCCATGAGCTCGGGCACTCGCGACACCATTTTCATCGAGACGGGCCGCGTCATCTCCCAGCACGCGCATCCGGCACAGCAATTCGTACTGCGTCTGGCGGCGCCGCGCTGCGCCGCGCGCGCCGAACCCGGAAGCTTCGTGCACGTAAGCTGCGACGCTGCGATCCCGATGCGCCGTCCACTCTCGATCATGCGCGCTGATCCGCGTGGCGGGTGGATCGAACTGCTCTACAAGGTGGTGGGACCGGGCCTCAAAGCGCTCGGCGCGCGCAAGGCAGGCGACGACCTGAGCGTGCTCGGCCCGATCGGCCGGCCGTTCAGCGCACACCGGGAGCGCCCGCGCACGCTTCTGATCGGTGGCGGGGTGGGAATTCCCCCCATGATATTTCTCGCCGAGCGGCTGAAGGCGCAGGAGCGGTTGCGCGGCCCCGGGCAGACGAGCGCCACAGCGAGCGCGTGGAAGCCGCTGGTGCTGATGGGCTCGGAGGTGCCGTTCCCGTTTCGCACCCGCCCGTCACAGCTCCTCGTGCCGGGCATTCCGGCCGGCAGCATCGCCTGCATGCCGTTTCTCGAGGAGTTGGATGTCCCGACTCGTCTCGCGAGCTGCGCCGATTTCCCTGGATGCTTCACGGGCTTCGTCACCGAGCTCGCCGACGCGTGGCTTGGCTCACTCGGTGCGAAAGAGCTCGCCGAGGTCGAGATGTTCGCCTGCGGTCCGGCGCCGATGCTCCGGTCATGCGCCGCGCTCGCTCGCCGTTACCGGCTGCCCTGCCAGGTGTCACTCGAGGAATTCATGGCGTGTGCAGTCGGAGGGTGCGCGGGCTGCACGGTGGCGGTACGAACCCCGGAAGGCCCGGCGATGAAGCGAGTTTGTGTCGATGGGCCGGTGTTCGATGCAGAGACGGTGTTTTAGCAGGGAGACCACCCGCGGCGGGGCGGCGACCCCGCCGGTGCTGCTCGGGGTGCTCCTCGCGGTATCGGTGACCCCCGCATGCACGCGCAAGCACGCGGAGTCCGGGAACGCTGCGGGGGTCCCGGCTGAGGTTCCGCAGGCCTGGCCTCAGGGCCACACCGCGCCCCTCAAGATAACCGACCGGTTGGTCCTCGAGATCCCTTTGCAGTTCGAGCGCTCGGCGATCGTGCCCCGGCGGGCGCCGCGCTCTCCCTTCGCCGATGACACGGATCGCACGGAGGCGCAGTTCGACTTCTTTCTTCCGGATTTCAGCGGCTACACGTTGCAGAACTATCGCGACGAGACGAACGAGAACAAAGTCGAGGTCGTCTATCTGCACGCCGGTGACCCTCACGAAGCCGAACCCGACGCGCCGGGCGAATATCCGCCCAACATGCTGAAGCGCCTGCTCAAGGACGCTTTCGATCCCGCCTCTTACGAGATCAAGTACGGACTGCGCTGTTATCGCAGCCGCACCCTCGCCAACCGCGCCGCCTGCTATGGCAAGCGGGGCGGGGCAGACGGCGAGGACATTCTGCTCTACGTGCCGCAACCGCCGTTCCCGCCCGACCTGTACCCGCAGATACAGGCACGCTACTTCTCGAGGGAGTACGGCGGCGTGCGTATCGCCTGGCGCACGCACGTCACGAACCTGCCGCGCTGGCGCGAGATCGACACGCAGATCTGGAAGTTCGTGGTGGCCTGGAAGGTCGCTCCATCCGCTCCGGGGGGTAGCTCCACCCGCTCCGGCGGGTAGGTTCCTCGGCTGGTCCGCATCCGTGAGCTACTGCACGAGCGGGCCCGCATGCTGGGTCGGGAGCCACCAGAGATATCCGTAGTCGGTATTCTCGCGAGCCCGTGCGTGCGGGGCGATGGAGCGGCGTATCGACTGCGAATCATTTGCGAGCGGGGTCTGCGCCCGCATGCCCGTGCCCGCGGGGGCGCTGCTGATGGTGCAGGCCAGGATAGAGCGGGGCGCCGGCCGCCACAGCGGGCCGGCGGGTCTATCCGAAGTTGATCTTCGCCTCGAGGTTAGCGCGCGAGTCGGCGTTGTTGAGTGCTTCCTCGAGAGCGACGCGCCCCTGCTTGTAGAGCCCGAGCAGCGCCACATCGAAGCTCTGGATGTGCTTCTCGGCGCTGGCCTCGATCGCCTCCTTGATGGAGGTCACATCGCCCTTCTTGACCAGGGTGGCGATGTGCGGAGTGTTGATCATGACCTCGACGGCCGCGACCCGGCGGCTGTCCTTACCCATCACGAGACGCTGCGCCATGATGGCCCGCAGGTACTGGGACAGGTCGAGGAAGATCTGGGTGTGCTGCTCGCGCGGGAACATGTTGATGATGCGATCGAGCGACTCGGCGCAGTTGTTGGCGTGCAGCGTTGCAAGCACCAGGTGGCCGGTGCCGGCGAGGCTGATGGCCGCCTCCATGCCTTCCTTGTCACGGACTTCGCCGATCAGGATCACATCGGGCGCTGCACGCACCACTCCACGCAGCGCCCGTGAGTAGCTCTTGGTATCGAGGCCAACCTCGCGCTGATTCACCAGCGAGCGCTTGTTGGTATTCAAAAACTCGATCGGGTCCTCGATGGTGACGATGTGATCGGAGGCGTTCTCGTTGCGATAGT
>DATGIA010000098.1:0-5535 GCA_035307465.1 Steroidobacteraceae bacterium | reverse complement strand
CGAATGATTCATGTGCCGGGTGTGGGCGAGCTCGTGCAGGAACAGGTAGCGCACCACCGCGGGGCGCAGGAACACGAGCGAGCAATTCAGGCTCACGGTGCCGCGCGTCGAGCAGCTGCCCCAGCGGGTGCGCTGGCATCGAATAACGACTCGCTGCACGGCGTAGTCGAGCTCGCGCGCGAGCTCGAGCAGCGGCGGGACGAGCCGCTCGGTCGCGGCGCGCTTGAGCCAGGTGCGCAGCAACGACCGCGCCTCCTCGGCGCCCGACGCCTCGATCCTCAGGGTCCCGCGCTCCTGCGTGAGAGCCCGGCGCGCACCCGCCTGCCATTCGACGCCGAAGCGCTCGGCGCTATAGGCAAAGTCGATGCTCTCGGGCACCGGCGAGGAGGGCTCGCGCACGCACTGCATGGCCGCGACTTTGCGATCGATCCAGGGCGTGAACTTGTGCACGAAGTCGCGCACGGCGCGGGCGCTCACGCCCACCGGCACGACGATCTCCACGCGCCCGCCGACGTGCACGCGCGCCGTGAGCCGGCGTGCGCGCGGACTCACACGCACCGCGAAGGGGTCGGCGGAGCTGCGCATCTCGAACAGCGAGAGCTGCGTGCCCTGCGGCCGGACGGGGAGGTCGGGCTTGCTGCGCTTCATCGACCGCGATGATACCTGAAGGCGTATGCGTGGAGGTCAACCGCCAACGAGGGCGTCGAGGCCGACGGCCGACGCTGGCGTCAACGGCCCACGAGCCGCTGCTGCTGGCGCTGCGCGGCCTTGTAGTCGGGTGCCACGATCAGCGCCTTCTCGATCCAGTTGCGCGCCCCGAGCTGATCGCCGCGCGCCGCGAGCTGCACGCCGAGTGCCAGATACGCCTCGGCATGGCCCCACCCGGGGACATCCGGGCGCGTTGCCGAGCTCTCATCGAAGAGCCGCGCGGCGAGCTCGAGCTCCTTGAAGGCCTGGTTGTGCTCCGCACTGCCGGTGCGCGAGTGCTCGAGGTCGGCGGTCGCCTTCAGAAAGAGGACGCGCGGATTGCGCGGCGCGAGCGCGTACGCGCTCTCGAGGCGCTCGGCGGCGCGCGAGCGCAGCAGCACCGCCTCGAGGTGACGCTGTCCTGCCAGCTCCTGATAGCACGCGGACTGGAGCGCAAGCGCCTCGACCGATTTGACATCTTGCTCGAGAATGGGCTTCAGCTGATCGATGCAATCGGAGAATGCGCCGGCCGCTCCGCGCGCTTTGGACTGCACCTGCAGCAGCCCCAGGCGATACTCGGCGTGAGCGAGGTGGTAGCGGAGCGCCGCATCGGCACCGCCCGCTTTCACCTGGGTGGTGAGGCTCTGCACCAGGTTGCCGAGGCGGTGCACGTCCTCGGTGTGATAGGCATAGAGGATCTGGGCCTGCAGATCACCCCCCTCCTGCGCGCGCGGTGCCGCGGTCAGGATGAGAAGCGTGAGCAGTGCGCAGGGCGCGAGGAGCAGGACGCTGAATGCGGGGTGAAATGCGGCCCGAGTGATGCGAGACATAATGATCGAAGATAGCACAATGACCCGCGGCGCCCTCCCCCTCGAATGGGTCGACATCGGCGCGAACCTCACGCACGCCAGCTTCACGGCCGATCTCGAGCAGATCATCGAGACGGCGCGCGCAGCGGGTGTCACGCGTGAGATCGTGACCGGCGCGGACCTCGCGAGCTCGCGCGCGGCGGCCGCACTCGCGGCGCGCTTCTCCGGTCGGCTCTGGAGCACCGCCGGAGTGCATCCGCATCACGCGGCGCTCTTCGAGCGCGGCCAGATTCCGGGGTTTCGCGAGCTGCTCAGGGAAACCCGCACGGTCGCGGTCGGTGAGTGCGGCCTCGACTATTTCAGAAACTTTTCACCCGCCGAGGCGCAGCGCGCGGCCTTCGCAGCCCAGCTCGAGCTCGCCACCGAGCTCGGCAAGCCCCTCTTCTTGCATCAGCGCGATGCGCACGGGGATTTCTGCGCGATGCTTGCGGAGTTTCGCGGCCGCCTGCCGCGCGCGGTCGCGCATTGTTTCACCGGTGGCATCGCCGAGCTCGAGGATTACCTCGCGCTCGGCCTCTCGATCGGGGTGACGGGCTGGGTGTGCGATGAGCGCCGCGGCGGCGACCTGCGCAGTGCCGTGCCGCGGATCCCGGCCGACCGGCTGATGCTCGAGACCGACGCGCCTTACCTGCTGCCCCGGGATCTCCACCCCCCGCCCCGCTCGCGCCGCAACGAGCCGCGCTTCCTGCCTCACATCGGTGCGACGGTCGCGCGGCTCCGGTGTGAATCGCTCGAGGCCGTGGCCGCGTGCACGACCGCCAACGCCTGCGCATTCTTCGGCCTGCAGCCCTGAGGCACGTGGAAAATAGAGGCTCGTCAGGTCAGAGGCTCGTCAGGTCAGAGGCTCGTGAAGGAATGCGGGCTCGGCTTGAGCTGCGTGGTCAGGCGAGTCCAGACCTCCTCCGAGTCCGGCAAGGCCGAGGGGTCCTTGAGGTCGCCTGCGACGACCGGAAACTCGACCTCGATGCCATCGAGCATCAACACGTATTTGGGCATGCCCTTGGTGAACTTGCCCTGATTGGAGAACACCAGCCGCCCTTCCACCGGGAACTCCCCGACCAGCGCCTTGACGGCGGCAATGCGGTCATAGAGCGCGGGCTGCGGATTGTCGAAGGTGAAGCGCCGGCCTCGCGCCATCACCGTCCACTCGCTCATCTGATCGCCGCCGAAGATGAGTCCAGCCACGCGGCGGGTGTCGAGCACCAGGATGCCCCGCGGCGTGAGCAAGAGGTGGTCGACGTGGATGAAGCCGCCCATGCCATCGGGAACCAGCACCTGGTGAGCGGCCTGGTAGGCGATGCGGCCGAGACGGGCGATGAGGGACTTGCGGCGCGAGTGGCGCTTGAACACCCCGTATCCGAAGTATCCTCCGACACCTAAGGCCACCAGCGTCGCGCCGGCCGCAATCCATTGCGGCTCGACCTTGAGCTCGTTCATTCGATTGCTGCTGCCACGGCCTCGAGCGTGGGCGGCACATCGAGCACGTGAGGGGGCAGCCCGAGCAGGCGGGCAAGCGCCGAGGGCACCGCCACCTCGCGCTCGATGAGCGGCTCGACCACGTCGTTGAATTTGGCCGGATGCGCCGTGGCCACGAGCACCCAGGGACGCTCCTGCCGCTCGGCGCGGCTCAGACGGCGATACACCTCCGCCGCCGTGGCGGTATGCGGGCACCAGACGCGTCCGTAATCCATGAAGTCCTCTTTGATGCGATGACGGATTGTAGCGTCATCGACGCTGAAGGCGCTGAGCTCGCGGGTCAGCTCCTCGAAATGTGGATACTGCGAGCGCAGACGCTCCATGTTGCTCGGATTGCCGACGTCCATCGCCGAGGCGAGCGTGGCAATGCTCGGCCGCGGGCGCCACTCGCCGCTCGCGAAGAAATCCACCACCGTGCGATTGGCGTTGTGCGCAAGGACCAGGCGCTCGATCGGAAAGCCGATCGCACGCGCCCACACCGCCGCGAATGCATTGCCGAGGTTGCCGGCCGGGATGATGTAGGAGGCCTTGCGGCCCGTTCGCCGCTCGATCTCGAGACTCGAAGCCGCGTAATACACCGTCTGCGGCAGCAGGCGCCCGATGTTGATGCTGTTGGCGGAGCTGAAGTGATGACGCAGCGCGAGCGTCGGATGCACGAAGGCCTCCTTCACCAGCCGCTGACAATCGTCGAAGGTGCCGGCGACCCGCAGGGAGATGACGTTATCGCCCCAGCAGGTGAGCTGTTGCTCCTGCCGAGCGCTGACGAGCCCCGCCGGATAGAGGATGACGACCCGCACCCAGGGACGCCGATGAAAGGCAGCGGCCACCGCGCCCCCGGTGTCGCCCGAGGTGGCCACCAGGATGGTGAGCGGCGGGTCGGCAGGCCCCTGCAGCCGCTCGAGCGATTGGGCGAGGAAGCGGGCGCCAAAATCCTTGAAGGCCGAGGTCGGGCCATGGAAGAGCTCGAGCACGTGGAGCGGGTCCGCCGCCGCGGGCACCGGTGTCGTCGGTGCGGGAAAGTCGAGCGCGCTCCTCGCGATCTCGCCCAGATGCGGCTCGAGCGGGTCACCCGCGAAGAAGCCGGCGAGCGCGAGCTGCGCCACCTCGGGAAGCTGCACCTCCTCGGTGCGCTTCTTCCAGCCGGCCCCATCCACATGCGGCAGGACGCTCGGCACGTACAGGCCGCCGTCCGGCGCGAGACCCTGCCGGATCGCCGCGCTCAGGGTCACGAGCGGCGAGCTCTTGCGCGAGCTGGCGTAGAGCAGCGCGCTCACGCCTTCACCACCCGCGCGCCATAGGTGTCGAGCGGCGATACCCAGCAATCCGTCTTCAGGCCGTGGGACGCAAAGGCCGCGACCATGGCGCCGCGCACCGCCTCGGCGTGCTGCATCTCCGCCCAGGCAAACACCGCCGGTCCCGCTCCCGAGATCGAGCAGCCGAGCGCGCCGGCCGCCATCGCCCCACGCTGCACGTCCTTGAAGCCCGGAATCAGCGACTGGCGCTGCGGCTCGATGATCACGTCGTTGAAGGACTCGCGAATCATGTCGAGGTCATTCGAGTAGCAGCCACTGATGAAGCCGGCGAGGTTCGCGCTCTGCCAGACGAAGTCCGAGCGCGAGACATCGCTCTTGAGGATCGCGCGGGCTTCGCGCGTGCCGAGGCGCATGTGCGGATGCACCAGCACACAGCGCACCGCGGAAGGAACGGGGATCTGCTTGACGCGTGGATGATCGATGCCGACGGTGAGTACGAGACCGCCAAAGAGGCAAGGCGCAATGTTGTCGATGTGCGCAGTGCCGCTTGCGACGACCTCGCCCTCCATTGCGAACTTGAGCAGGCGCAGGCGCGGCAGGGGCTGCGCGAGAAGTGCGTTCGCTGCCACCACGGCGGCCACCGCGGAGGCGGCCGAGCCGCCCATGCCCGAGGCGAGTGGGATCCCCTTCTCGATGTCGATCTCGAAGCCGTAATCGAGCTCGAGCGCCGCATGCAGCGCCTGCACCGCGCGCCCCGCGGTGTTGCTCTGGGCCTCGATCGGCAGCTTGCCCGCCGTGCCGGTGATCGAGCGGATGTTGACCCGCGGCTCCTCGATGCGGCGCAGGTGCACCCGGTCGCCCACCGTCTCGACGCTGTGACCAAGAATGTCGAAGCCGATGCCGACGTTGCCGACGGTGGCGGGGGCAAAGACAGTGACCTCGCTCAGCACGGGCCCTCCTGGCTGCATCATAGGTGGGCCCCCAGATAAGCGGACAGGCGCAGCAGGTCGGCGAACACGCCCCCCGCCGTCACCTCGGGCCCGGCCCCGGGGCCCTGCACGATCAGCGGATTGTCGCAGTAGCGCTCGGTCGCGAAGCGCACCACATTGTCCGTGAGCGCGATATTGGCGAACGCATGCCGCACGTCGAGGCGCGTGAGCCCGACGGTGGTGCGCCCCTGCGCATCGATACGCCCGACGTAGCGCAGGACCTGTCCTTCCGCGCGCGCCTCGGCGAGCCGCCTCGCCATC
>DATGIA010000097.1:0-55342 GCA_035307465.1 Steroidobacteraceae bacterium | reverse complement strand
CGCGCGCGGGCGCCCTGACCTCGCCGGCTTGTGCCTTGCGCACCCGGGATTCGGTCTCGCGCACCGATAAGTGCCGCTCGGCAACCATCTGCGCAAGCCGCACTCGTTCCTCATCATCCGCTAGACCCAGCAGTGCCCGTGCGTGCCCCATCGAGATGGCCTGAGTCTCGATCAGGGTCGTCACCTGCGGGGGAAGATCGAGGAGACGAAGCAGATTCGTAACCGCAACACGCGATCGACCGATGGCCTCGGCGACCTGCTCGTGTGTGAGTCCGAACTCATCGATGAGACGTCTGAGCGCGCGAGCCTCTTCCGCGGAAGTGAGCTCCTCGCGCTGGACGTTCTCGATGAGGGAGACCGCGATCGCATCCTGGTCAGTGAGCTCGCGAATGATGGCCGGTATCTGCGTCAAGCCCGCAAGCTGCGCGGCCTGCCAGCGCCGCTCCCCGGCGACCACCTCGAACTGATGCGGGAATCCGAGGACCGGGCGCACAATGATGGGTTGAATGACGCCCTTGGACTTGATCGAAGCGGCGAGCTCTTCCAGGGCTTCCGGGCCAGTCTGCGAGCGTGTCCCGAGATTGCCCCCCCGAATCGCCCGCAGCGGGATGGACCCGACGCCCTGGCGGTAGAGCTTGCGCGGCGGTGAGCCCAAGAATGCTTGCAATCCAGGACTTAGCTCGCTGGGCGCGGTCATGAGGCAAGAGTACATGAAGATGCCGAGGATCGCAGCTGCCTGCAGCATTGGCTCAGCCAAGCCCTCCCAGGGCCGCTATCGGCGCCGGAATCTCGAGTCCCAGGCATTGATTGCGGCCGGCCTGCTTGCTGCGGTACAGGCATTCATCGGCGGCACGAAGCAAGTGCTCCACTTTGAGCGAAAGATCCGGACCTTGAGAAGCCGTGGCGGCGACGCCGAAGCTCGCGGAGATCTCAGCCGAACCACCGCGTGTGAGAAATGGTGACTCCATCACCAGCTGACGAATTTTTTCAGCGACAAAAATAGCCCCGTCACGGCCGGTCTCAGGCAAAACGATGATGAACTCCTCGCCGCCGTAACGGGCAATCCAATCGCTGTTTTGCCGGATCGAGCGCTGCACGCGGGCGGTGAACTGCTCGAGCACCTCGTCCCCCGCCGCGTGACCGCGCTCGTCGTTCAGGCGCTTGAAGTGATCGATGTCACACATGAGCACGGCGAGCGGGTAGGCGTACCGGCGCGCGCGCTCGACCTCGCGGGGCAGCTGATCCATGAGATAGCGCCGGTTGAAGGCGCCGGTGAGCGCATCGGTAATCGACATGAGGCGGTTGCGCTCGTTCGCCGCGCGCAACGAGTGCTCGAGGTCGAGGATGCGTCGGCCGGCATTGAGGCGCGCGATGAGCTCGGGCTCGTGAACCGGCTTGATCAGATAATCATCAGCGCCCGCGTCGAGGCCGGTAATGATGTGCTCCTTGGCCTCACGCGCGGTGAGCAGCAGCGTATAGACATAGCCGTCGAGCTGTAATGCGCGCACAGTCTTGCACAACGCGATGCCGTCCATCTCCGGCATCTCCCAGTCCGTGATCAGGATCGGATAATAGCGGTGCGTCATCCGCTCGAGTGCTTCTGCGCCGTTCTCGACGGCATCGACGTCGTAGCCCGCCCTCTTCAGAAAGCGCGTCATGAGCATGCGGGTGACGGGGTCGTCCTCGGCGAGGAGGATCGACGTCGAACTCTCGGTGGGAAGCTCGAGCAATGCGGGCGCGGTGGCTGCTGAAGTCACGGAACGCACCGTACCGCGGTCGTCGGCAACGCTCGTGACGCTTGTCACGCTTTGTGTGGATTCGGGGTTTCCCGTCGCGAGCGGCTTGTCTGTCATGGCTCGGCCCCAGGGAGCTTGGCCGAGCGCGCGACGCACGCTCCTGGCCAGCCACCTGCTAGCGCCTGTGGGCTTCTCTCAAGTATCGGCCTGAACGCGCGCGACTTGATGCATTCTGATTGGCGGAAGTGTGCACCACGCAGCCCGATTTCAGGGAAAACCGGACCTCCGTCGCTTCAAGTTCGCGGCACGCACTACCGATAATCTTCGGATGACCGAGCCACGCTCCCGTTCTAGCAAAGGCGCTCCCCCGGGCCTGCGTGCCCTCGCCGCCAGCGGCGATGGTTTCTGGGAGATCGACCTGATCGATGGCTCCGCCTGGTTCAGCGAGTGGTTTTATCAGAAGCTCGGCTGGTCGCCGGAGACCAAGCGTGCGGCGGTCAACGATCTCAAGGACGCACTCGACCCAGCCGAATGGGAAGGCTTCATGCGACGGTTTCGTGCGCACCTCGAGCAAGCGGTGCCCTTCGATCCGCGTCTGTCGGTTAAGTGCGCGGATGGCAAGCGCGAATGGTGGCAGCTGCGAGGCCGTGCCGAGCGCACCGACGGGGGCCTTCCCATATACGTGGCTGGGAGCGCGCGCGAGCTTTCGGCAGCGGAAGCCATTGAAGCGTGTCCCTGTGGGGCGTTCGATGAGCTACCAGTCGCAGCGGCGATCCTCGATGCTCGCGGCGAAGTGCTGCACACCAATGCGCTCTGGCGCGAGCTCGCGCCATGCTCGGGCGCCACCTTCGCGCAGCAGATCCAAACCAGCGCGCGCGGTGTCGAAACTCTTGAGCTCACGATCATGCCCCCGGTGGACTCGCGAACCGGCGTTGCGGAGCGTAAGCGCTCGCTCTCTGGGCATGCCAGACGCTATGAATCTTCCGGGGAGCTGCGCTGGGTTGCGGTGGTCAAGGGCCGTTGAGGAACCTTCCCGTTCCGGTGACCCTCAAGGGTCGTTGTGCAACTCGCCGGGATCAGGATCCACCGAATGATTGTCGGGAGCGGTCACCGCCGGAACTGCCGCGTTCGCGTTCTCCTTGCCGGTGAACCAGCTCACTGCGTACTGCACGAGCTGCGTGCCGGTCGAGAGATTGAGCTTGCGCTTGATGCGCTGACGATGCGATTCGACGGTTTTGATCGACAAATTCAGGGCGTGCGCAGTCTCCCGCGTGGAGAGGCCCTTGCCAATCATGTGCAAAATCTGCAGCTCGCGGTTGCTCAAGCGATCGATCGGGTTCGCCGAAATGTACGATCCACCTGCTGCAAACTTCTGGATCATGTTGTTGCCGACGGCCTCGGACACATAGATGCCGCCATCGAGAACCCGGCGCAAGGACACCAAGAACTGTTCGCTCGCCGCCTGCTTCATGATGTAGCCGTTTGCTCCCGCCGAGAGCATACGCTCCGCGTAGATCGTCTCATCGTGCATCGACAGCACGAGGATGGGCAGGTGGGGGTGATGGGCGCGCACATCGCGCACGAGCTCGATACCATCGCCCTGCTTCAAACTGATGTCGGCAATCACGATGTCGGGGTTGAGCTCCTTGATGGCGGCTCGCGCGTCGCGGGCAGTCTCAGCCTCGCCGCACACCATGAGGTCTTCCTCATTCTCCATCACTCGCCGCAAACCCTGACGGACGATCGGATGATCGTCGACGATCAATACCCGTCGCACGCGCCGCTTGCCCTGATTCGCTCCGCCCTGAGCTGTGGAATTGCGCATCCATGTATTACTCGCGTTCACTCTAACTTCCCTCCAGTCAGCTACATTGACCATCCAGCAACGCCATTTCGGACGGCTCTGCGGTCACTCGAACTACCGTTCCCCGCGGCATATTGGGCCCGATCTCGAACTTTGCGCCAATCATGCCGGCCCTGTACCTCATGATCTTCAAGCCCATCCCCGCTGCGGGCTTGTCGGGTACGCCGATTCCGACCCCATCATCCGTGATGCGAAGAGAGAAATTCTTTTTCGTCACGGTCAGAAATATCTCGACTCTGGAGGCATGGCCGTGACGAGCGGCGTTGGTCAATGCCTCTTGTGCTATGCGATACAAATGGCTCGCAGTCGTCTCACTCAGCGAGATGTCTGGCCGCAATTCCGCACGAAAGTTCACTTCCAGACCGTATAAATCCCGGCTGCGTCCGGCGAGGCCGCGCAGCGCGAAAGGCAGTCCGCCCCCATCGGTACACACTGGGAGCAGCCCCCGGGCCAGAGCGCGAGCGCTCTCAATGGATTGGTTCACGTGTGCGACGATCTCATTGACCTGGCCTATTGCCGCGGGGGCCTCGCGCTGGATGCGGGTCGCAACCCCGCGCAACATCAGAGCGATGCCGGTGAGCTCCTGGCCCAGCCCATCATGCAAATCGCGACCTATTGTGTTGCGCTCACGAGTCGCGACATTAAGAATTTCCTGCTCGAGCCGTTTACGCTCCGTGATGTTGCGCACGCTGATCGATATGCCGCTCGGAATCCCCTCATCGCGCACCACCACCGCTCGGTACTCGAGAAACTGCGGCTCCAAATCGCCGGCATCCCACCACCTTGGCTCGCATTCGAACTCGTGGTTCGCCGTCTCGCCGGTGTAGAGCACCTGCCGCAGACGGGCTATCACGGCTCGGCGGGCTTTCAGCGGCAAAAGCTCTGCGACATCGGCACCCACGATCTGGTCGATGGTGCGGCCACCCAGGCTGCGGTTGATAAAGCGGACGCGCAGCTCATGATCCACGAGCATCAATAGATCAGCGGTGTTGGTGGTGGTCACCCTGAGCAACTGCTCGGAGCGGCGCAGCTGTGCTTCGGACTCGCGCCGCGAGGTCACATCCTGAGTCACCCCCACCAAGCCCCGGGGAGCACCTGCGCTGTCAAACAGAGGCCGGGCGACCGTCGCATAGGATCGGTAGCGGCCATCGGATGCTTTCAGCCGAAATTCCTCGTGAACTTCGCAGTGGTACTTGAAGGCCTGATCGATAGCCCGTGCAATTCCGGCGCGGTCCTGAGGATGCAGGCGGCCGAGCAGCACCTCGAGGGTCGGATACTCATCGGGCAGACTGATTTGCTTGCCCTCGGCGATCGCGAACTCCAGCTCGTCGGTGGCCTTGTCCCACCGCCATGCGTGCATGTGAGCCATGTTCATGGAGAGCTTCAGCCACCCCATGCTGTTCTCGAGCGCGATTTGGGCAAGCTTCTGCGCCTGAACGTTCTGCATGGATCCGAAGGCGCGGCAAGGTTGACCGTCGACCAGCTCGAGATGTCCGATCATGCGCACCCAGATGCGCCTGTTTCGGAGGGTGACGATCTCAAGCTCGAGGTCGAAATGCCCATCCGTGGTTTCGGCGCGCACGCACGCCTCGTGGAAGCGGTGACGGGAATCGGGTGTGCATTGCGCAAGCATTGATTCCCAAGACACCGTGAAACTTTGCGGCGACGTGTCATAGATGCGGAACATCTCGTCAGTCCACGAGAGCTCGCGGGTGCCGTAGCTGTACTCCCAGCCCCCGGTTTGCGCAGTGCGCTGGGTGTCAGCCAGCAGGTCGGTCAAACGGCGGACCTCGGAGATGTCGACCAAGCTGCCGATCGCCTTGATCGGGTCGCCTGCAGCGTTGCGCTGGATGAGCCCACGCTCAAGGACGGAACGGTAGCGGCCGCGACTGTCCCGGATTCGATAGCTCACCGACCAGCCCCGGCCGCTGATCAGCGCGATATTGATTTTGCGCATCGCCTCGGGGAGATCCGCGGGATGAATGCGCTCACGCCAGAAGTCGACTGAAGATTGATCGGGCTGAAGGCCCAAGATCTCGTAAGCGCCGCGCGAGCGGCGTGATATCCCTTTGCCAATATCCCATTCGTAGATCACGCCGTCGACCGAATCGGCAGCGAGGCGAAACACCTCCTCGCGCTGCGCGAGCCGGCTCTCGGCTTCCTTGCGCTCGGTGATATCGCGTGCATTGACGATGATGCCGTTGATCATTGGATCGTCGAGCGCCGAGACATAGACCGCGTCGAACCAGCGGTAGTGACCCTCCTTATGTCGGGCTCGATACTCGATCGAGTAGCGCCGGATCTCGCCGCTCGCCAGCTGCGCAAATCGCGCCTTCATCGCGGGCAAATCGTCAGGATGCGCAATCTCGAAGATCGAATGCAGGTGACGCTCCTCGAAGCTGTAACCGAGGGCATTGCGCAGGCCGCCGCTGATATAGATGAGCCGGCCGTCCGTGCTTACGACCGCGATGATGTCGCGCGCATTCTCGGTGAGTGTCTCGAGTCGATGCTTGCTTGCGCCCTGCAACGTCTTGAGTACGCGTCGCTCGCTCGTCATCGAGTAAAGCACCGCAAGTCCGGTAACGCTGTCGGTGTCTTTCAGCGGGCGGACCTCGATCTCGAGATGAGCACCGAGGGCGGAGCGACATTCAACTGCATCGTCATGATATGGGCATCCTCCGAGCGCGCGCGCGTACACCTCGTGCGGCAAGGCGTTCATGGGCGCCAGCTCGAGCGCAGAAACGCTGCGGACCTCTGCGGGGTGGCGCGCACCGGCGAAACTGGCTGCTCCTGCGTTCGCATAGGTAACGCGCAGGTCCGGATCCAAAATCACGAAGTTGATCGGCATCTGATCGAGCGCGATGCCGATTTCCCGCTCTGCGGCAGTGGGCGCGAACGTCAGCATGATGAGCCGGCTGGCCGGCGCCGGCGCTGCGATATCTTCATCGAGTGCCGGGGAGGCGCCACTGCCCGGGAGGCCCGTAAACGGGCTCGCGACGGGTGCGGGCACTGAACTCGTGTCGAGCAGCTTGATCTCGGTCATCGCGACGCTCGTGGCATCCCCCTTAAGGCGCCAGCTAAGCATGCGGCTGACCGGAAGCCCGCTCTCCTCGCTCAGGGCACTGTCCAGAATGCCAGCCAGCGTGGAGGCGGACGACGGGGTGAGAAGCCCATACAACGGGCGCTCGAGCAGGTCTTCGGCAATCGACTCGCCGAGGAACGCATTGCAGGCTGCAGCGTTCGCCAGCACCACGGGCAGATGCTTGGCGTTGGCATTAACGATGAGTACGGCTTCGCGCACACTGTCGAAGGCAATGCTCGACAGGGAGCGCACGGAGCTCGCGGCCAAACGCACGTAACCCGGAGACCCCGGCATCCTTTCTACTCCGGAAAAACCCTAAAGGAGACTCAGCGTGATTTATACGCGCATTGAATGCGCCGGCGTAGTCATGGGGGTGCAATATGAGGGAATCCCTCAATTTGTCGGTATATTGAGCGAAACAATGCTGGAGTGCGAGCGCCGAGTGGTCACCCCCAGCAGTTCGTTCGAGGAATTAGCGGTTTCCTGCCATTCGATGGAAAGGATAACCGGGCGCGGCGGAAGGAGTGCTTACTTCCTGAAGAGGGCGTCGAGAGCCGATTTAGCGCGCTCGATCTCGCTTTGATCCTTGGCGACGTATGCACCCGCCTTCGGCTTGAAGAAATCGCAGAAATTGGCTTCGTCCTTCTTGCGCACCTCTTCCGCCGTGGGCTCTCGGCAATGCTTGGCATAGCTTACGTCGTATTCGACGCACATTTTGCAGACGTGCAGTTCAGCGTTGCAGGCCTTGCAAGCATCAAGGCGCCTGAGCGGGAGGCTCAGCGCGGCGAGAGAGGCGCCGCAGCGCCAGCAGACGAGGGAAGATGACAAGAAAAGCATCCAGTCGAGGGCACAACCCTGGAATTTACCGCAATTTCGGTGATATGCAATTTCTCGCGTTCCAGCGTGCAAGGTACGATGTGCGCTGTTCTTGGGCCACCCGAAATTCGCCTGTTCTTAACCGCAGGATTTGATCCAAGTGCGACGAAAGGGAAGGAGTGTCGACGAAATAAAACAGGCAACAATTTCGTCCATCTCGATGATCTTGGATCAAATACTCGAGTTGGGATTCGATGTCGGACTAACGGTCCAAGAGTTGAATCTGCTGTTGCGAAGTCGAGCGGTTCATACTGCTGCAAAACGAGTGGTGATCGAATCAGGCCGCATGAGTAAGTCACGGGTGGCCATTCTTACGGGACTTCCCAGATCTGAAGTCACGAAGATGCTAAATCAGGAAGACAGCGGCTTACGGGTGCATAAAAGACCCAATACCGCGGCGGGAATAATAGCTTGTTGGTATGAGAACCCTCGCTTTCTCGGACCGGACGGCCAACCGCGAGTGCTTCCCATTTACGGCAAACGAGCTAGTTTTGAACAATTGGTGGCACTTCGAGGGCGTGGAATTCCGGTGAGAGCGATGCTCGACGCGCTTCTAGAGCTTAATGCGGTTGAAGCTTTACCGAACCAGCATGTTCGCCCCAGATCCAGAATCGCAATATCAACAGGTCTATCGCCCCGGGCCATAATCGCACTAGGCGACAAATGTTCGGATCTCTTAGGCACGTTAATCGAGAATCTCCGCGGCATGAAGCCTCCCTTAGTTGAGGCTAGTGTGGCAGGGAACCTTCCGGATTCAATCGTCCCGTTGGTGCGCAGAGAGCTAGCAGGGCAAACTATGAGCTTTATTAATGCCGTTGATTCTATTCTCAAGAAGGCAAAGCTGAAGGGGGGCACCAAACATAAGTCCTTTGGACGGCGGCATATTCGTCTGGGTATGTCCGTACACTATTTTGAGAAATCCAAGGAAGGATTAGCACGGAAGGAGTTTAATTCGCGGAAAAACCTTCGGCGACGCAAACGAGGTACCGCCAAGCCTAGCGGCGGGTCGGATGCATCATGAAGGGTAGAGAGGTCGCGGATGAGACCTACCGCGGAAAACTCCTGTTCGGTAGCGTACTGCTGGCGGCGGTCTCGGACTTTTTGGCAAAAAAAGGACTGCCCGCGCATACGGTAAGTAGGCTTATTTCAAAGCACTCGGTCTCAGAAAAAAGACGAGCCTTCGACCTTTATGAACAAGCCATGACAACTTGGTCGTCGATGGGAAAGGTCATGGAGACATGGTACTCAAACCCCAAGTTCTTAGACCAATCTGGTCTTCCTGTCGAAATAACTATAACCAGAGGCAAATACACGGTTCCAAAGCTGATCAAAGCGGCCGGGATACAGATAAGCAAACGCGAGGTTCTGCACATGCTACGGTCCTCGCCGAGCATATATCAAACCTCTGATCGCTCTTTCAGGCCAGCTAGTCGAGTCTTCATAATGCCGAATGCAGAGCTTTTGCGGGCTGCCTTTGTAGTCCAACGGTTTCTTATGACTCTTGGAGCGAATGCGACGAGGCACAGGTTGCGGAAGCCCCTTATCCTGGAACGTAACTGTTGTGTATCGGATGCCGATCTAAATATGGCTCTACCGGTCATGAGGGACATCAAAGAACGAGCTACTGCATTTATGGATTCGGTGGATTGGGAACTAGAATCATGCCGCGCGAGGCCGCGGTCTAACAAGTCAAAGACTGGGGAACTCGGCGTTTTAGTCTTTGCTTGGAGTTCACCGACAAAAAGAAAGACTGCCCAGTGAGGACCCGTCGGGAAGCCACAAAAGTCTTCAGGGCTACCCCGTAAGCCGGTGCGCGATAGCGATTCTAGTAGGTGACATTTCCCTACTGCAGTAAAAATAATCTGTCGGCTGCTGAATTGTACGAGTCGGGACTTCAGTGACTGCCGCCGGTACCTACAACATATTCAGCACGTACCGCATTCCCAGTACCGACCACGTAGCCCGGGCGAACGCTCGCGCCCGTGCCTACTACATGATCTGGGCGAACGCTCGTGCCCGTGCCAACCACATGATCAGGGCGAACACTCGCGCCAGTGCCTACTACATAGCTGGGGCGAGCACTCGCACCCGTGCCCACCACATGATCAGGTCGAACACTCGCGCCCGTGCCGACTACATACTCGGGATGAACGCTCGCTCCCGTACCTACTACATAGCTGGGGCGAGCACTTGCACCCGTGCCGACCACATACTCGGGATGAACGCTCGATCCGGTACCTACTACATAGTTGGGACGAGCACTTGCACCCGTAACCACCACATGATCAGGACGAGCACTCGCGCCCGTGCCATCCACATACTCAGGGTGAATATCAGCGCTCCGCGCCACCTCTTCCGCGAGCACATCTCCGTGCAAGGACGGCTGAATTCCGGCGATCTCCACCGAGTCACCAACCGATAGAGGCGAGAAATCGGCTCGCGACATTGCGGGAGTGATGTCGATACGCAGTCCGTTTAGGTAGACCACACCTTCGTCAGGGTGAACCGCCGTGACTTCACCCTTAACGAAAATTTTCGACGATCCAGGCACATAATCGTCACCAGCGAGCAATACAGATGTTGCAGCTTCATTACTACGCCCGGAGACTGCGATTTGATCACCGGTATGGAGATTGGCCAATCCTGCCCATGACTCTGAAGTCCCCCGTCGAACCGAATCAAAGCGCGTGTCCGAAGAAACGATGACTACTTGCCCGGCTACAGTCAGGATACGTTTCTCAACATTGATGCTCTCAACGGGACCCACAATCTCAAGTTGGTCGCCGTATAAGACTTTAATGTCGGAAATAAGATCTGCGGACTGGGCAACGCGGTGATTAAATCCTAAGACAATGAAGCCCGCGGTTGCGATGCTTCTGATTGTCATCCCCTTCGTGATCATGTTTTTTTCCCTTCAATCCCTTACTTTTTAGATCTGGCCCTTCTATGGAGGTAGGCTCGAGATCTGGTCCTGTAAGCGCGCTTCTGATGGAGCTGGCTCAACAAAAAGAAAGCATTGCAGTCCGGCATTTATGCTTGGCTTGTCCCCTTCCTTCACATTTATCTTCTCGTGCAAATCCAGAGATTGGAACGAGTCCACGCGCTGGAGGAACTGCAAACCGACAACCTTTAAATAGGAATTGAACTCGTCGAACTGGGCTTTCGTGAGAGGCTTATCTACGAATAGAGTCCGCTCAAACAAAACAGAATCTGTTCGCGCTTTATTGGTGTTGTGGTCGAGTGTTGTGAGAAGCGCCTCTACAAGTGTAGTCATGCGCTTCAGATTCTCGGGTGTCAGATTGGCTTCAATGTATTGATCCTTGAGAGGCTTCCAAACATTAGTGCCTACTTCAGCTACGGCTCCAACACGTATTAGCTCACGCAGAATGACGTGCGGTGAAACACCGGGAGCATGTCTTGCAGCTAGCGCGGTAAAGTTGCGCTGCCCCTCGTCGAAGGGCAGATCAATCGGAAATCGGTACGGCCCTACGTAATCGCGATCGTTGTGCCAGCCGTGGAGCACTCTCGCGAAAGGATTCGGTAAGCCTGAGATCTCGCTAGCCTCATAACGATCTTGGTCCGAAAGCACTTCCTGTACTTGGCTGGCGGTCATGCCGGTTAATCCACAAACGGATTCCAACGAGGTCGTGCCGGTCCCCGACTTAAAGTCCTTTACTGCGGAATCTACGAATGCCATCTGCGCGATGCGTGCAAAATGGGAATATGTGAAGCCCTCACGCAACATAATGCTTACCAGCGGGCGTAATAGACGCCGGATCGATACTGGGAACGCGCTTTTAACATTATCAGGCATTTGTGACCAATTTCACACAATTGGAAGGCAAATTGATACTTCAGTGTAGGAATCAGGCTTTCCCCGAGTAGTAATCTGCCTAACAGAGAACGTAATTATTTGATTTTCAAAATATTATTCCTTTGTTTTGGAAGCTACCAGGCACGTTCTGTCAAATCCGTGCGACCGTTATTCCTATTGCTTTTCCTTTCAGTTGGTGGGGCATGCCACGATGGTGCGCACCGCGCCCTGCAAGACCGGGTCCTGCATCGCGGCCAACCGGGAGAGCCGCATAGTCTCGATCCGCAGTTAGTTGACGACGACTTCTCCCTGAATGTCGTGCGTGATCTTTACGAAGGTCTTACCGCCGAGGACGTTCAGGGCCGGATTGGTCCAGGAGTTGCCGATTCTTGGCGAATTGACGAGGCTCACACTACTTACACGTTTCATCTTCGACAAGACGCAAGATGGTCGAATGGAGACCCAATCATCGCCGACGAGTTCGTGCGAGGTATCAGACGAGCTATCGCTCCGTCGACCGCCTCCGGGGCCGCCGGGCTTCTGGCCATTATTAGAGGAGCCAGCGAGATTATCGCGGGGCGAAGATCTATTGAGTCTCTTGCAGTGGTGGCGACAGCTCCTGACGAATTGAAGATCGAGTTGGAGCATCCAGCTCCATATTTTCTGCAAATTCTCTCGCAGCCAATTGCTGCGCCTCTCCATGAGGGCGCTACCGATCCTTCAAAATCCGGCAAACCGCTACCCGCCTACAATGGAGCATATGTATTGGCAACGCGGGTGCCTGGCTCGTTAATCGACTTATCACTCAATCCGTTTTACTGGGGAATCTCGGGTATCGGTATCAGTCATGTGCGATACGTGAATGTGGAATCCGAAGAAACGGAGATGCGTGAGTACCTTGCCGGTCAAATCGACATCACCTACTCAATCCCGATCGTTGAACTTGAGCGAATGAGGCGGGAACGTAGTGCCGAGGTGCAAGTCGCGCAGAGTCTCGGCGTGAGTTACCTAGCGCTGAACCTATCCGCTCCGCCACTCAAGGACAATGCCGATCTCCGCAAGGCGCTCAGTATCGCTGTGGACCGAGAACTGATTTCGCATAACCTCCTTGGAGGCGCATCCGCAGCTTATTCATTCGTTCCAGAGTCAGTAACAAATTACGAACCAGCTTCATATGTCTGGAGACTCTGGAATCGCCAAAGGCAACTCGAATATGCGGAGTCGCTTTATAAGCGGGCGGGTTACTCCCGATCCAATCCTTTGCATCTGAGGCTCTACTCCAGTAGTAACGAGACTATTCACCAGACGATGATCGCGATAGCTGAAGGCTGGCGACAGAACCTAGGTATTGAGACCACACTAGTCGAAGAGGAATTCCGTGTTTTCCTGGCGGGACGGAAAGATCGCAGTCGATGGGACGTGTTACGACAGCGATGGGATGCCGATTTTGATGATGTCTCGAACTTTCTCGAGATATTCTCGACTGGCACTGGGCAGAACGACTCCGGCTATAGCAACGCGAAAGTCGATGAGCTTTTAGCAAAGGCCCGCGCGGCGGCAGACCCAGCTACCCGGGCCGCAATTTACAAATCGGTTGAACAAATTATCCTGGAAGATAATCCGGTTATACCCATCTACTTCCCGTTGGTTCGGCGGTTGGTCAACCCGGAAGTCTCTGGCGCGGAGCGGCAGGCTATAACGCGAACATATTCTAAGAATTTGTCTTGGAAGCTCGGCTCTCGGTAGATGCTCACCAGCATTCACACCTCATGCATGTCACTTCAAGCTCGCACCATTCCCGCCCATCGTCCGCTCATTGTTGGTGCATCATCATCCGGCTCGTGGCCCAAGTCCATGATTGCTGTGGCTTGATCTTCATGGCACGGAACTCGCTCGTCATGTTCCGGGGGACGTCGCTTGGCCAACCGACCGTATGATGAAATGTATATCGCGCAAGGTACCGCGCGCGCCCACTACCTGGACTATTTCGACTGGCTTCGTTCGCAGACCACTGAGCGGTTGGTGCAGAAGCGCGCGGAGGCGGACGCGCTCTTCCATCGGGTAGGCATCACGTTCGCCGTGTACGGCCAGGAGGACGGCACGGAACGACTCATTCCATTCGACATCGTGCCGCGCGTTTTGCCTCGGGAGGAATGGATCCGGCTCGAAAGCGGCCTGAAGCAGCGGGTGCGTGCTCTCAACGCCTTCATCCACGACATCTATCACGAGCAGCAGATCCTCAAAGCGGGCATCGTTCCAGCAGAGCATGTACTTTGCAACTCCCAATATCGCCTGGAGATGCAGGGCATCGATGTGCCGGGCGACATCTACACCCATGTCGCTGGCATTGACGTGGTGCGCAACGACCAGGGCGATTTCTGCGTGCTCGAGGACAATCTGAGAGTCCCCTCCGGGGTCTCGTACATGCTCGAGAACCGCAAGATGATGATGCGGCTGTTTCCCGAGCTTTTCTCCACGCATCGCATCGCGCCCGTCGATGGCTATCCCGACAGACTGCTGCAGAATCTTCGCAGCGTTGCGCCGGTCGGCGTCGCCGATCCGACTGTCGTACTCCTCACCGCAGGCGCGCACAACAGTGCGTACTTCGAGCATGCATTTCTGGCCCAGCAAATGGGAATCGAGCTCGTCGAGGGCCAAGATCTGTTCGTGCGCGATGAAGCAATCTACATGCGGACCACTCAAGGGCCACGGCGTGTCGATGTCATCTACCGGCGCATCGATGATGATTTCATGGACCCTCTCGTGTTCCGTCCCGACTCCATGCTGGGTGTTCCCGGCTTGCTCACCGCCTATCGCGCTGGGCACGTCACGATCGCGAACGCGATCGGCACCGGCGTCGCGGATGACAAGTCCGTCTATCCTTACGTGCCGGACATGATCCGCTTCTACCTCGGCGAGTCACCGATGATCCACAATGTTCACACCTGGATGCTGCGCAAAGCCGAGGACCTTGAATACGTGCTCGCACACCTCGAGGAGCTCGTGGTGAAGGAGGTCCACGGCGCCGGGGGCTACGGCATGCTGATCGGTCCGGCGGCGAGCACGGCTGAGATAGAGGCGTTCCGCGCACGCATCTTGAAAGAGCCTGAGCGCTACATTGCGCAGCCCACCTTGGCGCTTTCGACCTGCCCGACCTTCGCCTCGACCGGCCTCGCGCCACGCCACATCGATCTGCGCCCGTTTGTGCTCTCCGGTCGCGACATCACGATCGTCCCGGGTGGCCTCACCCGCGTGGCGCTGCGCGAGGGGTCGCTGGTCGTCAACTCCTCGCAGGGCGGTGGCACGAAGGATACCTGGGTGCTGGAGGGGGGATGTTGAGCCGCACCGCTGATCATGTGTATTGGATGGCGCGCTACATCGAACGCGCCGAAAGTCTGGCGCGTCTGGTGGATACCCACTACCGCATGTCGCTTCTGCCTCATAGCGGCGAGACCCTCGAAAAGTCGCTCCTCGCGACGTTGAAGGCGTTGTCCATGGAGCCCGCCTATCGCGAGCGCCACTCACGGATTGAGACGCGCCGCGTCCTCGAGTTCGTGAGCCTCGATCGAGAGCAGCCCGGCAGTATCATGAGCTGCCTGCGCAGCGCTCGGGAGAATGCCCGCGCCGTGCGCGGCACCCTCACCTCGGAGCTCTGGGAGACGCTCAACTCCACCTGGCTCGAAGCCCGCGTGCATGGGGCGCAGGGAAGCCGTGTCGACCTTGGAGCCTTCGTAGAGTGGGTGAAGGAGCGCTCGCACCTCACTCGCGGCGTAACGGTCGGTACGATGCTGCGGGATGAGGCATTTCACTTCTCGCGCATCGGCACATTTCTCGAGCGCGCCGACAACACCGCGCGGATTCTAGCGGCCCACCAGAGCGACTTGCGCCCCGGAGCCGACGCCGCAGCGGTTCCCGACCCTTATGCATGGAGCGTGCTGCTACGCGCTCTCTCCGCATTCGAGGTATACCGCCGCGTGTACCGCGACGTGATCACGCCGCACCGGGTCGCTGAGATGCTCATCCTGCGTGAGGACATGCCGCGCTCGCTCCTGCGCTGTTGCAAGGAGCTCTACCAGAACCTGCGCTCGGTGCGCAACGATCAATCGCAGGAGACCGAGCGGCGCTCGGGCGAGATGCACGCCTCGCTGCATTTCACGCGCATGGAGGCTATCATCACCGAAGGTCTGCCGCGCTTCATCCAGGATTTCCTGGCGCGCCTGCAGGACCTCGGCGAGCGCATCGCATCGGACTTTCTCGTTCCACCGCTAGAGGTCTGATTTCGTGCAGCTTCACATTTGCCACGAGACGCGCTACTGCTACGAACGGCCGATCAAGTACAGTGTGCAGAGCCTGCACCTGACGCCTCGCCGCGATCCATGCCAGCGCGCGCTGCGCTGGAGCATCTCCGCGCCCGGCCGGTGTCTCGAGCAAATCGACGCTCACGGCAACCTCGCGCACCTGCTGACTCTCGAGCAACCGCATCGCGAGATACGCATCGTCGTACGCGGCCTGATCGAGACGAGCGACGTCGATACTCGACATGACGATGGACCGCTCTCACCGCTCGCCTACCTTGCTTCGACACCGCTTACCGCGCCCAGCGATGAGCTCCGCTCCTTCGCGCGCGAGGCTGTTCGCGGCGTGGGTGATGCCTCCGAGGTGCCCGATCGCCTCGCGCAGGCCGTGCTCGAGGCGGTGCGCTACAAGTCCGGTACCAGCGACGTACGCGACAGCGCGGCGGCGGTTTTCGAAAGCGGCGAAGGGGTGTGCCAAGATCACGCCCACGTATTTTTGGCCGCCGCGCGCTCGCTCGGGCTGCCTTCTCGCTACGTGAGCGGCTATCTCTACACAGGCGATACGAGCGATGCGGCCAGTCACGCCTGGATCGACGTGTGGCTCGGCCCGGAGCGCGGCTGGCGCAGCATCGATGTCACGCACGCCCGGCCCGCGGTGCGCGTCTACTGCAGACTGGCCGTCGGACGCGACTACCTGGACGCCGCACCCGTGCGTGGCGTGCGCCATGGCGGCGGCGGCGAGCGCATGGAGGCACGCGTTCTGGTTGCCGAATCGATTGAACAGCAGCAGCAGTGAGGTACACTGCCGCGCCATGACCTACTGCGTAGGCCTGCTTGTCGACACCGGTCTCGTATTCCTCTCGGATTCGCGGACCAATGCCGGTGTCGATCAGATCAACACGTTCCGCAAGATGTCGACTTTCCAGCAAACCCAGTGGCGTGCGCTGGTGCTGCTGTCGGCGGGTAACCTCGCCATCACCCAGGCCGTGGTCAACAAGCTGCAGGAGCCCGGGCCCGAAGCGAGCGACCCCCCGCCGATCCTGCAGGCCACCAACATGTTCCACGCCGCGCGCGTCGTCGGGGATGCACTGCGCGCCGTGCACGACCGGGATGCGGCCTACTTGAAGGAGCAGGGTCACGATTTCAACGGCACCTTCATCCTCGGCGGACAGATCCGCGGCGAGGAGCCGCGGCTTTTTCACATCTATCCGGCCGGTAACTTCATCGAGTCCTCGATCGACACTCCCTATTTCCAGATTGGCGAGTCGAAGTATGGCAAGCCCATCATTGACCGGGTGATCTCTCGAAGCTCGAGTCTCGCCCAGGCCGCAAAGTGTGCGCTCGTTTCGATGGACTCGAGCATGCGCTCGAATCTCTCGGTCGGCCCGCCGCTCGATCTCGCCATCATCCGCCGCGACGAATTCCGGATCGCAACACACATCAGCATCGACCTGGACAATGAGTACTTCAAGATGATCCGCTCGCGCTGGGGCGCGGCGTTGCAGGAAGTATTCAACGAGCTTCCGAACCCGAACTGGTCGGGCTACTGAGGGGGCGTCGCCTCGCGGATCAGGCTCTCGAGTGTTGCGATCTCCTCCTGGCCGGCATCGGATACCGCGCAGTACTCGAGATCGGCGGCTCGCCAGCACAGCACCCGGTAACCGTCACGCATCACCTGCGCCGGCAATCGTGCATCGCCTGCCGCCCAGGTGAAGACATTGATGAGGTGAGCACCGTGGCGATAGACGAGTACTGCAGCGCGGCGCCGGTCGACCACATCCACTCGTCCGCCCACCAGCGTATACCCGCGTGAAGCGAAATCCGTGACGGTTGGTGACGCGTCGGCGTGCCCGGCGAACCAGGGCTTCACCGTGTGCCGATCGGTCGACTCCACGTCGAGTAGGTGGCCCGGCAGGAGCGAGCGCAGATGATCTGTGAGGATCTCATCGGTCATGCGCCGCCCTGCTCCGCGGTCCTGCGACACATTCATCACGAGTCCCAATGCCACGGCAACGCCCGCAAGCACGCCGAGGGCCGCCGTGATCATCGGCCGATGCAGCCATTCGCCGATCCAGGGCCTCCAGCGCGTCGCTCGCTGTGAGTCGGCGCCACGCGATTCGCGCGCGAGCGCGCGCACGATGGCGCCGCGCACTGCGTCCGGAGCGCGCATCGTGCGCAGCGGCTCCATTGCGCGCCGCATCTCGGTGAGTTCCTCGATCAGCCTGGCGCATGGGCCGCAGCCAGCCAAATGCTGCTCGAGCTCCCGCGCCTTCAGTGCATCCACCTCGCCATCGAAGTAGGCTTGCACCTCGATGTCCCGCTCGCAATTCATGATGTGGCCTCTCGTTCCAGAAAACGTGCCCTGAGCGCCGCCCGTGCGCGCGAAAGACGCGACATGACGGTCCCGAGCGGCACCGCGAGCACCTCGGCGATCGCCCGGTAGTCGAGATCCTCGACCTCACGAAGGATCAGAACGTCGCGCTGCTCCTCGGGCAAGAGCGCGAGCACGCGCTCGAGTGCGTGCGTGCGATCGGTCGCGAGGGCTTCTTGCTCGGGATCGCTGCTCGCCACCAATGCAGGCTCGTGCGCCGAGTCGCTCTCCTCGGGCAGGGGCACCAGGCGCCGATCGTGTCGCGCGCGCTGCGCGGTGAAGTGACAGTTCTTCACGATGGTGAGGAGCCAGGCCTTCACGTTCGCCCCGCGCAGCCCCTCAAAACCGCGATAGGCGCGCAGCACCGCATCCTGCACGAGATCATCGGCCTCGCCTGGCGCGGGCGCGAGCCAGCGCGCGAATCGATATGCGGAATCGAGATGCGGCAGCACCTGTGCCTCGAACCGCGCACGCTTATCGTCCCGTCGATCGGCCATTCCCGTCTCTCAGCGTATGCGCTCGCCTGGGCGTCCATTGAAGCAGGACTCGAGGACCGCGTCATTTATTCCGAGGGAATAAATCGACCGGATCGAGAGTCCTTTGGGCGCAACCAACCCAAGGAGCTCCTTATGTCGCCCACCCCCAAACTCGACCGCCGCCAGGCCCTCAAGTGTCTCGCCTATGGCGGAGCCGGCACTTTGTTTGTCCTCACGGGCGGCGTCCTGACGCCGATCGACATCGCTGCGGCAGCAGCGGACCCGAAGCGCGCAGCGCCCAAGGGCCGCATACTTTTCGTCCAGGTGAGCGATACCCACATCGGCTTCAACAAGGATGCGAATCCGGACGTAAACGGGACGCTCAACACCACCATCGATCTTATCAACGACTTGCCGGTGACTCCGAGCCTCATCCTGCACACGGGCGACATCACCCACCGCTCGAAGCCCGCGGAATTCGACCTCGCGCAGCAGCTCTTGGGACGCCTGCGCGCCACCGAGCTGCATACCGTACCGGGCGAGCATGACACGGCCGATGAGAACGTGAGCGAGTACTTCGATCGCTTCGGCAAGGCCTCAGGTCGCAAGGGCTATTACAGTTTCGATCACGGCGGCGTGCATTTCGTGGCGCTCACCAACGTTCTCGAGATCAAGGAAGGGGGAATGGGCTCCCTCGGCGCCGACCAGCTCGCATGGGCGCGTGCTGACCTCGCCTCTCGCTCATCGAGCACGCCCATCGTCGTCTTCGCCCATATGCCGCTCTGGAGCGTCTATGAGCCCTGGGGCTGGGCGACGCGGGATGCCGAGCCGCTGATTGCCTCGCTCCGGCGCTTCGGATCGGTGACGGTGCTCAATGGCCACATCCACCAGATCGTGCAGAAGACCGAGGGGAACATCGTGTTTCACACCGCACGCTCGACCGCCTACCCGCAACCGAAGCCTGGCGAGGGCGCCGGGCCGGGGCCGCTCACCGTGCCACACGAGGAGCTTGCCCGAGTCCTCGGCATCACGCGGGTCGACATGCCAGCGCATTCGCACTCGCTCGTACTCAACGACGCGGCGCTCGGCTGAGGACGTATGGCACACCTCCCGAGCTTGGCCACATCCGTGGCCATCGCCTTGACCTGTGCCGGATTGCTGGCCGCGGGCGGCACCCCTTATGCGCTCTCTGCGCGTGCGGCTGAGCCGGCAGAGCCGGCTGAGCCGGCGGGCGACGCGATTCACGGCAAGGTGGTGTACCAGGCCTGCATGGCCTGCCATTCCCTGGATGATGATGATGTGGGCCCCCGCCATCGAGGCGTCGTCGGCCGCAAGGCAGGCGCCGTCGAGGGGTATCCCTATTCGCCGGCGCTGCGCCACTCGGGCTTGGTGTGGGACGCAGCGACACTTGATCGATGGCTCACGAACCCGCAGGCGCTCGTGCCCGGTGCCAAGATGTTCTTCACACTGCCGAACGGCCGAGATCGAGCGGACGTCATCGCCTACCTCGCCCAACAGCATTAGCGCGGCCCGGGGAACACGAGCGCCCGCTGCGCTCCATCAGTCTCCCCGCGCCGCCCGCTGCAAAGCATCGGCGCCGTAGACGTCGCAGCCGGCTCCTTTCACCAGGACGGCCGATGAGTCACGCTCAGCACATTGGTCACATCGTCGATCCAGGTGAAATTCCACTGCGCCTCGGGGGCGAGCTGGGTATCGAGACCGAACGCTCCGCCTTGGCTCGCATCGACGTTGAACTCGCGTACGAACTGCCCCCAGCGCGTGAACTCGACGATTTCCGAAGGGTGCAGAGGATCGGCGTTCACCGCATCGCCGTTCGCGGTCAGCAGGTTGCCATTGGGAGCGAGCCGCAGGGCCAGCGGGCCACGCAGCTGCTGGCCGTTGAACACCAGCGTGCCGCGGTGCTCGGGACTCGAGCGCGTCATCGGCTTCGAGATTGCATAGACCGCATTGTCGGCGGTCGAGGCAACGAACAGGGTGTCGGCGTCAGCGTCGAGCGCAAGCCCGGTCGGTCCCAGCACCACCGCCGCCATATTGGGCTGCACCGTATAGCCGCTCGCGATCGTCGCTTTGCCGAGGACGGAGACCCCTTTTGAGCTCACGGCCAGGTCGAGGCGCGACACCGTGCCGTTGAGCACGTTGGACACGAACACAAATGCCTTGCCGTTATGCTCATGAATCGTCAGGTCCCAGGGACCGTCGATGAAGGTCTTGTCGGTCCAGGTCGCCAGCCATTTGCCGTTGCGATCGATGAGTTGCAGTGCGCCCTGCCCGATGGTGGCGAAAGTTCCATCGGTCGTTGGCACATTGCCCACGATCACGAAGCCCTCGGCCAGCACGCCGAGCGCCGTGCTCAAACCGGGCAGGCGGCTGGTGAAGAAGGTCGTTGCATTTCCGGGGGTCGCGATGTCCCCCTTCGGGCTGAACGAGACAATGGTCGTTCCCGTACCCTGGATATTCGAGGCGGCGTTGAAGTTGCTCATGAGCACGTCCCCGGCGCCGATGGTCCCGCCTGCCGGGAACCCCACCGGCACGAAGGCGACCCCGTATGGGTTGACGTCGCCGTTCGAGGGTATGGTCGATGTATTGACGAGGCGCGGCAGGAAAGCCGCCTCATCGGCGGCCGCCGGCGGGAGCGCACCGCAGAGTACGCCACCGAGTGCGAACACGGGAAGGTAACGAGTGGAGTGCGACATGGCAGGTCCCCCGGAATTTGGTGTATTGACTGGTGCGCCGCCCCGCAACGGCGCGGAGGGCGTTTGCCCGAGGTGAGTTCCTGCCCGCCGCAAGAAGGTTGCGGCGCATCTGCCTTCAGTCGGTGCGCTTACGCAGCAGTCGGGCGCCGCCCCCCTCCGGACAGCCTCCGCCTCCCATGACGACGCGCACTGCCGCGCACGCGTTGAGGGGGAGTGACCCCTCGCCGTCCGGGCCGCTCGCCCCAGGGGCCGCCGCTTTGAGCGCCGCCAGCGCGGCAGCCGGCGTAAGGTTCGGGTTCCGGGCGAGCAGCAAGGCGACGATCCCCGTGACCTCGGCGGTGGCGATGGAGTCTCCGGAGGCGAAATCGTAGCGATCGCCGGGCAGGAGCGTGAGAATCTCGCGTCCCGGCGCGCGAACCGCCGCGTCGGGCGCGCCTGGACCTTCGATGCTCGCGGCGCCGATCACGCCGTCGCCCTGCAGCAGTCCCCGACCGGCCGTCTCCGGCCCGCTCACGGCACCGACGAACAGTACGCGGCGGTGCAGACCCTCGCGTATCAGGCCAGAGAGCAGGGGATCTGCTGGCCCGACGAGACTCAGGTTCACAACCTGAGCATGGGCTTCGAGCGCCGCGACCAGCGCGCGCGCCAGGGTGAAAGAGTTGCAGCGGGCCGCATCGGCATCGGGCGCGAGTTGCCAACACGCTTTGAAGAGCAGAAGGCGCGCCTCGGGTGCGATGCCGACGATGCCGCGGTGGTTGTTCGCCACCGCCGCGATAACGCCGGCGATCTCCGTTCCGTGGCGGTCGCGCTTGAATTGCGCGGTATCGTCGTCGACGAAGTTTTGAGCCGCAGCAATGCTCGCCGCGAGATCCGGATGCGCGGTGTCGGCGCCCGTGTCGATGACCGCCACCCGCACACCTTTGCCCGTCGACCAGGCATGAGCGGCGGCCACCTCGAGCGCGCTGAAGCCGTGCTGCAGCCCCACGTAGGGATCGTTGTAACCGGCGGTGCGGGTCTCGAAGCTCTGCAGCGGTTGGACCAGGCGGATGCGTGGATCCTGCGCAAGGGCGGCCAGCACGCTCGCCGCGCTCTGCCCCGAGGGGACCTCGAGCACCGCGCAGTGCAGATGCAATGGATCGATGGGCCAGGCGTTCACCTCGCGCAGACCGTATTGCGACTCGACGGCGCGCAATCGCTCACGGGCGCTCGCGGTGGGTCCGTACGGGGCGAGCGCATCGTAGCCGCGGGGTGTGCCGCCGGCTCGAGCGGGCAGCGCCGTGCCATCGTTATCCACCGCGGCGATGATCAGCCGGTCCGCCGGCTCCGACGATTGCGCGAGCGCGCGTTGTTCGATCCGGACGGGCTGCGTAGTGCAGGCGGCCGTGAGCAGCATGGTTCCCGCGAGCGCTAAGGCGACCCCACGCATGCCATCAATCGGGAGGCGGCGATCCCGCGCTCGCCTCGGCCCCGGGGGTCGCAAGAGGCTCAGTACTCTCGGCGAAGCGCACGGCTTCGTGCTGGCGCAGCATGGCGAGCGATTCACTCACCGGGCGCGAGCTCGTGGCCGCAAGGGAGTAAACCCCGGCCTCGGTCGGTCCCGCAACGATGCGCAGACCCGCATCATCGAGCATCCGCTGCAACTCGCCCACTGACAGGTTCGGCGCGAACACCGCGCGGATCACGGTGCGGGGGGCGCGCGGCGCATTCATCGTCACGGTGCGGTAATCCGCACCCGGGCTCGCGGCCCCCTCAAGATGGGCTACGACCCAATAGGTGAGGGCGAGCGCCACCCCGGCGAGCGAGGCGGCGAGCAATCCCCGGCTCGCGAAACGAGCGTGGGGGACCCGCGCCGGGGCGGTTTGCCCCCTCCCGACGTCTGTCGCCATCGGCGCCTGCGGCTCTGCCTGTGGCATTGCGGGACCGGTTGCGGAGTCAGCAGCGAGCGCATCGAGCCGCTCGTGCAAACGCCTGAGCGAGGGCGCCGGCATGTACTCAACGGCCGGCGCGTTCGCGAGTCCCGCAGCGAGCGTGCGCTCGAACGCGAGATCCTCTCGGCAGAGGGCGCAGGCGGCGAGGTGCCGTTCGAGCCGTTCCCGGTCGCGGCTTTCCAGTGTGCCGTTCACATACCAGGAGAGGAGCTCGTTGATCTCCGCGTGCTCGCTTGCGCTGTCCATCGTGTCACGCTCCTTGCGTCTCATGGGACCCCCGCCCAGCTCGAGTCCGCAGCCCGTTCCTCGACCGTGCCGGCAAGCCGGGGCAGGCACTGGCGCAGCTTCTCGCGCGCATGAAACATGCGCGCTTTTACGGTCCCGACCGGCGACTCGGTCACCGCCGCGATCTCCTCGAGAGAGTATCCAAGGCCGTACGCGAGCTCGAGCGTGAGCCGCTGCTCCTCCGAGAGAACCTTGAACCCCTGCTGCAGCCAGTCGCGCGTTTCGGCCTCCACGGCCGGCTCGCAGCTCTGCTCGCTCGCCGCCTCCAGGCTCGTTGCGGACTGATGGTGCTTCTGGCGCCGCAGCGACTTCAGCGCCGTGCGATACGCAATGCCCATGATCCAGGTCGACACCTGCGAGGCGTCGCGAAAGCGATCCGCGCTCTGCCACACCACCAGGAAGGTATCGTTGATGACCTCCTCGATGAGCTCGTAGCGCGGTGAGAAGCGCGATAGAAAGCGCGCGAGGCGCCGGTGATAGCCGAGGTACAGCTCCTCGAGGGCGCGCCGGTCCCCGTCCGCGACCGCCCGCAGCAGCTCACGGTCGGCGCGTGGCGGGGTTTTGGCAAGCGATGTCATGGGCAAGATCGGGCCTCCGCCAAACAGTCAGGCTTGAGTGAGTACCTTGAAGTCGCGCCGCGGTTGCATCAGAAGCGCCATAAAACCGTGCCGGCGACGTGCCCGCCTCCCGCTGCGTTATTGTACAGCGCGCTTGCGCCGGACGTTGTGCCGACCACCGTGAGTGCCAGCCAGACCGGTGCGAGGTCATAGGCCAACCCCGCACTCCAGTAACCATATCCCGTGATGTCCGGACCCTCGATCCGGTAATAGCCCCCGCCGAGACTTCCCGAGAGCCGCCCCACGAGGCGGTGTTGCACATTCAGCTCCGCGGAGCTCGCGGGCACGTGCCGGTAGCCGGTGTCATAGAGGAAGCGGGGTGAATCCGGCGAATACGTGAGCCGCAGGTCGAGCCAGCCGCGAAAGCCGAGATCGAGGTCGAGCTCGTCGTAGTTGAACGTCGAGCCCTCTTTGTTCCACGGGTAGAGATAGCTTTCGGCGATGAGCTTGACCTGCCAGTCGCTGCCGAGCGCGTGTACATAACCCACGAATGGATCGAGCTCCGCATCGCGAGGCGTATAAGGGGTGATTTTGCTGTTCGAGACGAACAGGCCCGCGATGACCCCCGAGCTCGACAGATAGTGCAGATCGAGCTGCAGCGCGGCTTGATCGTCGCTGCGCGAGATGCCGCGCACGAAGTAATCACTGGTGAGGTCGAGCGAGCCTCCGAATGCATTCGCCGCCCGGGCATCGATCGGTGCCGCGAGGGTGAGCAGCCAGGCGAGGCCGCTCCAGCGCCGCAGCCCACCCCGCGCACCGCACGCGCCACCGGTTGATCCGTCACGGGCCATGGCCATCCCCTCCAAGGGAGGGGGAGCCTAGCACAAGGTCCCCACGAGGACCCGATGCCGGGGGTCAGCGGAAGCGGCGCACCTGCGCCGTGACCCACGGGATCCACACGTAGGTGGTGCCGCGCCGTGAGCAGCTCTGCTCGACGCCGCACCAGGAGCCGAGCTCGTTCACGAAACCCGAGGAATAGGGTGAGGGCGGCGGCGCGACCAACCGCGCTCGCGACGCACGGTCCTCGCGGCGTCGCCGGCTCGCGCCCTTGCCTCCACGCGCAGCGCGGGGCCCGCGCAGCAAGCTTTGCAGATCAATGAACATCGTGAACCTCGAAATCGAAGGCCTTGAGCGAGCTCGGTCGGCCGAACAGGAATCCTTGTGCATAGTCGACGCCGAGCGCGCGCACCGCCTCGAGCTCGACATCCGACTCGACGGACTCTGCCACCGTGCGCACGCCGAGGTCCGAGGCCATGCGCACGATCGAGGAGATCACCGCGCGTGCCACCCGGTCGGTCGGCGCAGCGACCACCAGCGAGCCGTCGATCTTGAAGTAATGGGCGGGCACGGCCCGCAGATACCCGTAGGAGGGCGCATTGGCGCCGAAGTCATCCAGGGCAACCTCGCAGCCGATCGCCTCCAGGCGGCGCATGGATTCGGCGACGCTGATGTTGCCGGAGGCTGCGAATCGCTCCGTCACCTCGAAGCACAACGCCTGCGGGGGCAGTCCGCTCGTCTCGACACAGGTCTCGACATAGTTGATGAAGTCCTCGTCCGTGATCGATTGCGCCGAGACGTTCACCGAGAATACGGTCGGCACGCGGCACCAGACGATCCAGTTCGCCTGCAGCCACTGCGTGAGCGTGCGCACCACCCAGCGATCGATCATCGGCATGAGGTTGCGCTGGGCCGCAGGTGCAAGGAACGCTCCGGGCTCGAGCAGTCCCCCATCCGCGGTCCTGAGCCGCAGCAGCACCTCGTAGTGCGCCTGCATGATGGGACGGCGCAGCGCGCAGATCGGCTGCAGGAACAGCTCGAAGCGCTCGGCCGTCAGCGCGTGCACGATCTTGGATAATGCGCCCTCCTCCTCGACCGGGAACGCGGGCATTGCTCCGCGCCTCTCGAACTCGGCAGCGAGACACACCATCACCGGCGCAAGACGCTGCTCGAGCGGCTCGGTGAGACGCGGATCGGAGACTTGCGAATCGATCGACAGGCGCACTGCGCCGTTCACCTCGCCACGCGAATCGCGCACCGGGATGGCGATCGAATAGCGCGAGCCTTCGCGGGTGCCGTACTGGATCGTGTGCGCTCCGCCCGATCGCGCAAGACACTCCTCGACGAGCTGATGGTCCTCGGGGAGCAGGAAATCCTCGCTCAAGAGCAGCGTATCTGCGGCGACGTCATGGAACGAGACACTGACCACCTCGGGCGCGATCGCACAGATCACGTCGGCGAACGCATCGAGCGTCTTGCTCGAAGCCGCCTCGGCGGATTCTGTCAATTTGCGCAGCATGGCATGGCTCACGTTCTTGCTCCTCTTGGGGCCATGCTAGGCAGCGCCTTGGATGGCGGGAATGTCTCAAAGCGGCGACGTAGTGGGAGGGCGACAGGTTGCGCTCGAGGCTTGCGCGGAGCTTGCGCCGGTGCGCGCGCACGTCGTGCGCAAAGCGCCCCGGGTGCGCGCGCCGCCGCGCAGTGTGATGCGCTTCACACGTTCGCGGCTACTACGAGGCGCCCCTCTTCTGCCCGTCAGCCGGGAGCCGAGAGCTCCGGCCGGGCGGGGGCGCCGCTGGGGCCGGTGTTCCACTGCAGCGGCACGAGCTTCGGCACCATGCCGATCCAGCCGACGATGCCGAGGGCGCTCACCACGGCTGCGCAGACGAACGCGAGCTCGTAGTGTCCAGTGCGCTGCACGATGAACCCGGTGAGAGCCGGCGAGATCATTCCCGAGAGGTTCCCGATCGAGTTCTGGATGCCGACCCAGCGGCCCGAGGCCTTCGGTCCGCCGAGGATCTGCCCCATCACATACACCCCCGCCGAGGAGGCTCCCATCATGAACTGGAAACCGAACATCGCGGCAATGGCGAGCGGCTGCGAACCCCAGGCCATCATCAGCATCAGCACGACCGAGGCCGAGTGCGCCACCGCCATGATGAGCTTCCAGGAGAAGTTCGCCGAGCCGCCGCGGCGCACATGCCGATCGACCAGCCAGCCGGTGATGAAGGCCGTCACCCCGTTGACCCCGTAGCCCCAGAAGCTCACGTTCTCCATCTCGTGCATCGAGAAGCCGTGCGCCTCCTGCAGATAGCTCGGCAGCCAGCCGAGCATGAAGTACCACAGATAATTGCTCGAGAAGAGCCCGAGACTCGTTCCCCACAAGCCGAGCTGCGAGAGCACCAGGCCCCAGGGCGGGGTTGAGGCATCGGCGCGGGCGGTCGCGAGCTTGGGCAACTTCACGCGAGACCACGGAATGAGCCACACGAGCGAGGCCACGCCGAGCACGAAGAACATGCCGCGCCAGCCCACGAGGTCGATCAACCATCCCGCGAGCAGAATGCCAACGCCCGGCGCCATGAGATAGCCGAGGCCCACGATCCCATTGGCCTTGCCCAGACTCTCGAATGGCACCACACAGGCGAGAAGCTTCGACACGCAGGGAAAACCGGCGCTCTCACCGAGGCCCAGCAACAAGCGCACACACAGCAGCGACCAGAAGCCGGCCGCCACCCCCATGAGAATGGTTGCCGTCGCCCAGATCACGAGCCCGCCGGCGAGCACCCAGTGCGCGCCGTAGCGCTCGGCGAGCCACCCGACCGGGATCTGCACCCAGGCGTACATGTACCAGAAGGCTGAAAAGAGGATCCCGTAGTCCTGCGCGCTCAGTCCGAGATCGTGGCGTATCTGCAGCGCCGCCGTCGGCATGGCGCCGCGGTCGATGTAGTTGATGCCGAGCACGATCGCGAGGAGCGCGACCACATAGAACGGCCGCGACAGGCCTTGAGCGCGCGACTGCGCCGCCGTGAGGACGGTGCCCCGGTCGAAGCTCGGTGCGTTGAGCGGGCTCAGCTCGCGTAGTCCGCTTGCTGGCGATCGAGCAGTCTTTTCAGCGCTTCGAAGTGCAACTCGGCCCGGTCGCGCCCGCCCACATCGGAGCCCTTGGAGAACTGCGCGAGCGTCTCACGCACGATCGGCTCGGCCACGGGGCGCAACGCCCGACCCGTCGAGAGTGCGAGGATTTGCGCCTGCGCCGCGCGCTCGAGGAAGTACAGCCGCTCGAACGCCTCCGGTACGCTGCCGCCGATCACGAGCACGCCATGATTGCGCATCATGAGCACCGACTTATCCCCGAGCGCCCGCGCCAGGCGCTCGCCCTCGCCCGCATCGAACGCGAGACCGTTGTAATCGACATAGGCGATCTCGTCGGCGAACATGAGCGCACTCTGCACGGCCATCTCGAGCCGGGGATTCTCCAGCATCGTGAGCGCGGTGGCGCAGGGCATGTGGGTATGGAGGACGCAGCGCGCGCGTCCTGCGCCGAGGCGATGAATCGGCAGGTGGATATGCAGCGCCGTGTCCTCGATGGGACCGTGCCCCGCGAGCAGTCGTCCCTCGAAATCGACCACCAGAAAATCGCTTGCCCTCACCTCCGACCAGTGAAGGCCGAACGGCACGAGCAAAAACCGGTTCTCATGACCCGGCACCATCAGGGTGAGGTGATTATCGATGCCCTCGTTGAAACCGAAATGCGCCGCCAGGCGATAGCAGGCTGCCAGATCGATCCGCGCCTGCCACTCACCGCTTGCGACGGCTTCGGCACCCCCCGGGGCGGCGGGTCTCAAGTGAGCATTCATGCGGCGAAAACTCTAGCACTTCCCGGAAACCTGCGCGAGCGCGCCGCCATGCCCATGCTGGAGGAGGAGCCCCGATGACACGCTGACCGGCCGAACACCGACTCCCGCAACCCCTCGATGTTCACTTAGACTACGCCTCCTGTTGCTCCGCATTGAACATTCCTCGGTGCCAACAACAATGAACAATCCGCCCCGAAAGTCGATCGAGCTCATGTTCTTCAACGCCGGTGGCGGACATCGCGCAGCCGCGAGCGCGCTCGATACCGTGATCAAGGAAAGCGGTCGCCCGTGGGATATCCGGCGCACCAATCTGATGAAGGTCCTGGATCCCAAGGAGATCTTCTACAAGACCACCGGGATGAACTGGGAGGATCTTTACAACACGCGCCTCGCGCGCGGCTGGAGCGTCGGGCTCGCCCAGGAGCTCAAGCTCATGCAGGCGCTGGTGCGCCTCACCCACCGATCCATGGCGCTGCGCCTCAAGCGCCATTTCAAGAAGACGCGTCCCGACCTGGTCGTGTCGCTCATTCCGAACTTCAACCGGCCGATGTACGAGGGCATCACCCTCGCGAACCCGACCGTTCCCTACGTCACCATCCTCACCGACTTCGCCGACTATCCGCCGCACTTCTGGATCGAGCCGCGTCAGTCGCAGCACTTCATCTGTGGAACCCCGAAGGCCGTCGAGCAGGCCCTCTCGATGGGCTACGACTCCGCTCACGTCCATCCCGTCTCCGGCATGATCATTCGACCGGATTTCTATCGCGAGTCCCACATCAACCGCCGCGTCGAGCTCGCCAAGCTCGGGCTCGATCCGAATCGTCCCACCGGCATCGTGATGTTCGGCGGCCACGGCTCGCGCGTCATGCTCAAGATCGCCAAGCGTCTCGACGATCTGCAGCTCATCATGATCTGCGGACACAACGAGGCGCTCGCCAGCCGCCTGCGTGACCTGCCCGCGACGGCGCCGCGCACGGTGCTCGGATTCACCTCGGAGATCCGCTACTACATGCAGCTCTGCGACTATTTCATCGGCAAGCCCGGCCCCGGTAGCATCTCGGAGGCCGTGCAACAGGGACTGCCCGTGATCGTGGTGCACAACACCTGGACGATGCCGCAGGAGCGCTACAACTCCGAATGGATCCGCGAGAGCCGCGCGGGCGTCGTGCTCGAGTCTTTCAAGCTCGTGCGCCAGGGCGTTGATGAGGTGATCGCGCGGCTGCCCGAGTTTCGCGCGAGCACCGCCCGCATCAGGAACCGGGCCGTCTTCGAGATCCCCAGCATCCTCGAGCACATTCTCAGCACCCCTTCGCATGAAGCCCGCACACTCGGACCCGATTTCGAAGACGACGAGGAGGAGAGCGAGGAGACTCTGCAGACGGTCAGCGCCCTGAAGATCGCCGCTCGACGGGCGTTCTCCAGCAAGCCCAAGCGGCTCAACTGATGCAGCCCTCCCTGGCGAAGCCCGTCACGACCGGCTGCCACCCCCCCGAACGCACACTGCCTTGACGCACACACACCCCGCACTTGCGCATTTCGCCACCTTTCTGCTCGCCTTCGGCGCGCTGTTCTCGATCGTCAATCCTTTCTCGGGCGCCTTCATCTTCTTCGGCGCGACGCTCGGCATGGACCCGAGGATGCGCAAGCAGATCTCACGCTGGGTCGCCATCTACGCCTTCTGCATCGTAGCCGTCTCGCTCTACGTCGGCGCTTATGTGCTGTCCTTCTTCGGCATCACGATCCCGGTGCTGCGCGTCGCCGGTGGCCTCATCGTGGCCATCGCCGGCCTGAAGATGCTGAACGAGCCCGATGCCACCGAGCAGCGCCGCTCCGAGGCGCCGCGCCCGTACCTGATCGACGCCCCGCCGAGCCGCATCGCCTTCTATCCGCTCACGATGCCCTTGACGACCGGCCCCGGCACGATCTCCGTCGCCATCTCGATCGGTGCCCAGCGCCCGAACACGGTGCAGGGCTCTCTCGTATTCTTCGCCGAGACGTTGGCTGCCGTCGCGCTGCTGGCCCTGCTCGTGTATTTCTTCTATCGCTACTCGGCACGGCTCGCCGACTGGATCGGCCTCACGGGCACCGCCATCATCGTGCGTCTTTCCGCGTTTCTCCTGTTCTGCATCGGCATCCAGGTGTTCTGGAACGGCGCCGCCGAGCTCCTCGGATCGCTCCTGGGCAGCGCCGGCGTGAGCTGATCGCGCACTCGAGACCGCCGTGCACCCGCGCTGGAAGTCCACCCTTCTCACCGCGCTTGTCGTGCTCGGGCTGCTCGTAACGATCGGCCTTCCCGTGCTCGCATCGCATCCGCCCGCGCTGCTGCGGGTGGGCGCCGCCTACGCGGCGAAGATCGTCTGCTCGGGCCTGTATCTCGAGGGGCGCGACCCGGATCGGGTGCTGCATGAGGATGTGCAATCCCCCGGGTCTCTGCTTTTGAGGCTCATGCGCGTCGAGGTCGATCGCGAGCAAGGGATCGTGCGCGCAGGCCTTTTCGGCTTCATCGGCGACGGCGTGGCCGTCGCCCAGCCGGGCCTCGGCTGTCGCGTGGTGGCCGACGGCCGGCTCGACCGGGTCGCCCACTTTGGCCGCGCCGCAGCGCCCACGCCCGCCCCTCGACCGCAGCCCTGGCCTGAGGGCGAAACCGCCGTGCCCGATCCGAAGCTCGAGCGCCTCATCGCGGACGATGCGCTCGCGGGCGCCGGCGTACGCGCCATCCTGATCGCGCAGCATCGACGTCTGCTCGCCGAGCGCTACGGCGCCGGCTTCGATGCCGGCACCCGCCAGCTTGGCTGGTCGATGACCAAGACCGTGACCGCCGCGCTCGCCGGCCTGCTCGTGCAGGAGGGCCGACTGCATACCGACTCCCCCACCGGCCTGTACCGTGAGGGCGATCCGCGCGCGCAGATCAGGATCTGCGACCTCTTGTCGATGACCAGCGGCCTCGCCTCGAACGAGAATCACGGCCGCGTCAGCGATGCGGCCCGCATGCTCTTTCTCGAGCCCGACATGGCGGCCTTCGCCGCCCAGCATGCGCTCGAGCATCCGCCCGGCACGTTCTGGCGCTACTCGAATGGCAGTGCCGTCATGGTCGCGCACCTTTTCCAGCAGGCCGCGGGGAGCGAGGCGCTCGCCCTCGTGCGCACGCGCCTGTTCGAGCCGCTCGGCATGCGCAGCGCCGTCATCGAGACCGACGAGGGCGGCACGCTCGTCGGCTCATCGTACATGTACGCGACGCCGCGCGACTGGGCGCGCTTCGGGGAGTTCTTGCTGGAGGGCGGCGCATGGCATGGCGCCGACCTGCTACCGCCCGGATACGTCGCACAGATGCGCGCGCCGGTCGCGCCTTCCGGCGGTCAGTACGGCGCGGGTATGGTGTGGCTGCGTGGCTCGGACACGACGGCCGAGACCACGGCCACGGGCCCCGGGCCCAATCCGGATCGTGGCTACGGCCTGCCCGAGGACACGTTCTGGATGCAGGGTCACGATGGTCAATACGTCGCCATGATCCCCTCACGAGGCGTCGTCATCGTGCGCATGGGGGTCACACCAGGCACGCTCGGCTTCCGCCCGCAGCCCCTCGTGCAGGCGGTTCTGCGGGCGTTACCTCCGTGATCGGTTGCCTGGCACGCCTCCCCGGGTAGGCGCGGCGACCGCGCGCTGCGACCCCGTGCCCTTCGAGGTCGGCTGCACCTCACGCCGCTACGCGTCATCCGCCGACGGAGGACGCACCACCCGGCGCGCCACTATGGGCGCTCTAAACCACCACCCAGGGTTGGCACCCTGAATCAAAGGAGTTCATCATGGCATCCACACGCAAGAAAGCCGCCAAAGCACCCGCGAGCGCCGGTCGAGTCGATGCGATTGCGCTGCTCAAGGCAGATCACCAAATGGTGCGCAGCTGGTTCGATGAGTTCGAGACCGCCCGCAACTCGAGCAAGAAGCAGCAGCTCGCGAGCAGCATCTGTGCTGCGCTCAAGGTGCACTGTGAGATCGAGGAGGAAATCTTCTATCCGGCCTACCTGGAGGCGACCAAGAACGAGGATATGCACCACGAAGCGGTGATCGAGCATGACGGCGCGAAGAAGCTCATCGCCGAAATCGAATCGAGCGGCCCCGAAGACGAATATTTCGATGCGAAGGTCAACGTGCTCGGTGAGATGATCCGACATCACGTCAAGGAGGAGGAAAAGCCCGACGGTATGTTCGCCCAGGCGCGCAAGTCGAAGATGGATCTGTACGCACTCGGTGAGCAGCTTCAGGCGCGCAAATCCGAGCTCGAAGAGGGCGCGGGCATGCCTGCGATGCGAAGGAAGCCCATGGCCAGGCCCGACATGAACCTCCGGACCTGATTGCTCCGCTCAAGAAAAAATCGGGCGCCCGTTGCTCGGGCGCCCTCATTCAGCGTGTCTTCTTCTTGTCTACGCCTGGGCCAATGTCCTTGGCGATAATTTCAAGCGCGCCCTCTAACCATTCCGCTCGCAACAACTTGCCCGCTCGGAGCGACGACCTCGTGCTGCAAGCTGCAGCGCGGTGCTAGAATCTTCTTCAAGTGTCCCCCGTCCCCTTCCACGTCACGTTCGTCGCGACGCTCCTCCTTGCGATGCTCGCGCCCCAGGTCCGCGCCGCGGGCACGCCGAGCACCGACTTTCACTCGCGCGTCGAGCGCATTCTCAAGGAGACACCGCTCATCGATGGCCACAACGATCTCGCCTGGGAGATCCGCGTGCGCTATCAGGGCCGCCTCGCCGCAGTCGATCTTGCACAGAATCTCTCACAGGTACTGGCACCGCCCGGATCACCCCCCGATTCGCCGCCCTTGATGACCGACCTGCCGCGGCTGCGCGCCGGCCACGTGGGCGGCCAGTTCTGGTCGGTGTGGGTGCCGGTCGAATACCCGGGAGCGCGCGCAGTCGAGGTCACACTCGAGCAGATCGATTGGGTGAAGCGACTGTGCGCGCGGTACCCTCAGGATCTCGAGCTTGCGCTCACCGCCGCAGACGTGCGGCGCATTCACCGCGCAGGCCGCATTGCCTCCCTCATCGGCATCGAGGGCGGCCATCAGATCGATCAGTCGCTCGCGGTGCTGCGCCAGATGTACGATCTCGGTGCGCGCTACATGACGCTCACGCACGTGCGCACCACCGAGTGGGCGGATGCCGCAACGGACACACCGCGACATCATGGCCTTACGCCCTTCGGCGTCGAGGTGGTGCACGAGATGAACCGTCTCGGCATGCTCGTCGACCTGAGCCATGTCTCCCCTGAGACCATGCGAGCAGCACTCGATGCAAGCGAGGCACCGGTGATCTTCTCGCACTCCTCGGCCCGAGCACTCGTCGATCATCCGCGCGATGTGCCCGATGAGATCCTCAAGCGGCTCGCGGCGAACGGCGGCGTGGCGATGGTGAACTTCTACCCGGGCTACGTCTCGGCCGAGCGCAATCGCTGGGACGCGGATCGGGCCGCGGAGATGGCCCGCTACAGCAGTCCGCCGTATGGCGGCCTCTACATCGGCCAGCCCGAGCGCGCCTCGGCGGCGCTCGCGCAGTGGGAGAGCACGCACCCCAAACCGGATGCCACTCTCGAGCAGGTGGCCGATCACATCGAGCATGTGCGGCAGATCGCCGGCATCGATCATGTCGGTCTTGGCTCCGATTTCGACGGCATTCCCGAAGGACCGCGGGGTCTGGGCGCCGTCGATCGCTTCCCCGCGCTTCTCGAGGAGCTGCTGCGACGTGGCTGGCACGATATGGATATTGCAAAGCTGGCCGGCGAGAACGTGCTGCGAGTGATGAGCGAGGCCGAGCGCGTTGCAGCGCGGCTGCGCACGGCTCGCGGGGCTTCGGAGTTGCTGGCGCCTGCCACAGCGCCCGCGGGAGGGCCCACTGCGCAGTGAGCGCTACGATCTGTGGAACTTCAACCCCACCTTGCGGCTCGGAGGGCTGATGAATCGAACGCTCATGGGGGCGCTCGCGCTGCTCGTGATCTCACTCGCGCAGGCGGCCAGCGCACCTGCCCTCAAGGAGGGGCTGTGGGAAGTACGCGGCCAGATCATCGAGAATCCGGGCGCGAAGCAGACGCAGTTCGCCTACCGCCTGTGCCGAAACCATGCATACGACAAGGCGATGGATGATCGAGTGCGCACCGTCAAAGGATGCAGCACCTCCTTCGACAATCTCGGGCACGGGCGCTTTGCCGCGGCCTCGCGCTGTACGCTCGACAATGTGGTGATCGACTCGAAGGGCACGACGGTCTACGAGAGCGATACCGCGATGCACTCCGACTCCCGCTCAACGTACTCACCCGCCTATCGCGGCCGCACCGACGAGACGATCGTCGAGGATCAGCGTTACCTCGGGCCATGCCCCACCGGTGTGCAGCCGGGAGACCGACTCATGCCGGACGGCTCTCTGCAGCGGTACGTGCACTAGCAGCCGAGCCGCGCAAGCTCGCGCTCGGCGTCCCCAAGCGCGCTGGCGATGCGCTGCGCCCAGGCGGCCTGCCCAGCCTCGTTCGCAAGCAGATCCTGCCGCACCTCGATCTCGACGTGCGGCAGGCCGCGCTGCTCGCCGTGCCGCGGAATGGTGTAGTCGGTCTCGTCGCTGACGAAGTAGGGCTCGTTGTCGGCAACGACCAGATGCGCCTCGCGCCTCAGGCGCTCGAGCATGATGCCCGCGAAACGGCGATCTCGATTGTAGAGGATGGCCGCGTGCATCGGCCGGCGCGAGCCCTTGTACACATCGGTCATGCTGTGCTGGGCGACGAGAATCGTGCGCAAACCCGCCGCCTGGCGCGCATCGAGCAGCGTGGTGATGCGCGCGTGGTAAGGCTCGAAGATCTCGCGGCGGCGGGCTTCGATCGCCGCGGTCGAAAGGCGCTGATTGCCCGGTATCTCGGTGAGCTCGCTGATCTTCGGGATCGAGGTCGCCACCCGCGGATCGCGATTGCAATCGATGACGAGGCGCGAATAGTTCTGCGCGACCAGCGGTGCGTCGAGGGCGGTCGCCACGCGACGCGCGAGCGCGAGTGCGCCGAGGTCCCAGGCGATGTGCCGGTGCAGCTCGCTCGCATGCAGGCCGAGCGACCCAAGTCGGCGCGGGATACGTGCGCTCGCATGATCCACGACAATGACGAAACAGGAGGCGCCCTGCGCGCGCTCGACGAGCACGGCCCCCGGCTCATCGGCACCGAGCAGACTCTCGGTGCGCGAGCGGGTGGAATCGGCCTCATCGTTTCGGGTCGACATGTGCATCCATCTCTGGCCGGCTCCGCTGCATTCTCGCCTGCTTCGGTCCTTTCTGACCTGCTTCGCCCCATACTCGCCGGCAAACTGTGGGGCGAGCGGCTATTGTGTCGGCAGCATCCGTTGCATTACAACCGTCCGATGAATGAGCAGACGGTCGAGAAGCCACCGGTTGGCTGGTGGGAACGCGTGCGCACGCACCCGCTCGCCCGTGTCGGTCCCGGCTTCATCACGGGCGTCGCGGACGATGATCCGAGCGGTATTGCCACCTATTCGCAGGCCGGCGCGCAGTACGGTCTCGACATGCTCTGGACCATGCCGCTCGCCTGGCCCCTCATGGCGGCGATCCAGTGCATGTGCGCCTTCATCGGCCGCACCACCGGCTGCGGCCTTGCGGCCAACATCAAGCGCGCCTTCCCGCCGAGCGTGCTGCGCGCCGTCGTACTTCTGCTTATCATCGCCAACACCATCAACATCTCGGCCGACGTCGCCGCCATGGGCGAGGCGGCCGAGCTCGTCACCGGTCTAGGCCGGCACTCGATGACGGCGCTCTTTGTCGCGGTGACCGTGCTGCTGCAGGTCTTCGTGCCCTACCGGCGCTACGTGTGGTACCTCAAATGGCTGACTCTTTCGCTTCTCGCCTATGCCGCCGTGCTGTTCGTGGTGCACGTGCCCTGGCGCCAGGTCGCTTTGCACACCCTGATTCCGCGCTTCACCCCGAGCGCCGCCTCGGCGGCGATGATCGTCGGTGTGCTCGGCACCACCATCAGCCCCTACTTGTTCTTCTGGCAGGCCAGCGAGGAGGTCGAGGATATGCAGGCCGGCGGCGGCCGCTCGCTCATCAGGGCGCCGCGCCAAGCGCGCGCCGAGCTCCGCCGCATCAACTGGGACACCTGGACCGGGATGTTCTATTCCGATCTCACCGCCTACTTCATCATCCTCGCGACCGCCGTCACACTGCATGCCGCCGGCATCACCGACATCGACAGCGCGGCCCAGGCCGCGCAAGCGCTGCGGCCGCTCTCCGGCCAGTTTGCCTTTCTCCTCTTTGCGACGGGGATCATCGGAGTCGGACTGATCGGCGTTCCGGTGCTCGCCGGCTCAGGCGCCTATGCCCTCGCCGAGGCGCTCGGCTGGCCTTCGGGCCTTGAACGCACGCTGCGCGAGGCGCCCGGCTTCTATTCGGTCATCGCGCTGAGCGTGCTGGTGGGGCTCGGGCTGCAGTACCTGCCGATCAATCCGATGAAGGCGCTCTTTTACAGCGCGGTCATCAACGGCGTCGTCGCGGTGCCGCTGATGGCCGTGATCATCGTGCTCGTGTCCAAACGTTCGGTGATGGGCGCCTACACGGCGAGCCGCCCGCTCGTGATCCTGGGTTGGATTGGCACCGCGATCATGGCGGTTGCGGCCCTTCTCATGCTGAAGTCGCACTAGCGCGAGCCGCGCAACTGCGGCGGGCGCGAATCCGGCGCACTCCGCACAGCGCAACGAGGCCCACCAGCGAAAGCGCACCGAGAGCACCGCCGCCGCCGCCGCCGCTCGGGGGCGGATCGGCCGTCACGGTCAGCTTGACGCTTGCGGGCGTTGCCGAGCTGCCATTGGCATTGGCACAGGCCAGCGTGTAGGTGTCGGTGCCTGCCATGGTCGGTGTGATGGTTTTCGACCCGGACGCGGCGAGCGAGCCGCTCCAGCTGCCCGAGGCCGTGCAGCCCGTGGCGATGGGCGAGGACCAAGTCAAGGTGGTCGAGGTGCCGGCGGCGATGGACGAGGCCGCGAGCGTGAGCGTAGGCGTCCCCGGAGTGAGTTGATCGAACGCCTTTTGCGCTTGAATGAAGCCGTAACCCGCGCAGACGTTGGGCTGCGTACCCGCCGCACAGCTCGCGATCGATTGAGCGACGGGCATGGCGGCCGCCGTCATGTGCAGGAGGTCGTAGATGTCGGTGGGCGTGAGCGAGCCATTGGCCTGCAGCATGAGCGCCGCGATCGCAGCGGCGTGCGGCGTCGCCGCCGAGGTGCCGAAGAAGTTCGGATAGTGTGTGTTGTTCTGGCACTGGGACACGGTCGTAGGAAGCATCCCGTTGGTGCCGATGCCGGCACGGGCGAGCGTGTAGCCGAGGAAGGTGTTGTTCACCCCGTCCGGCCCCACGAAATCCGGCTTCTGACGCACGATCGGCGTTGCGAGTCGCGCGCCGGCCGTATCAAAGAGGATCGGCAAGCCGCCGGCCGCCGAGTATGCTTCGAGGGTCGCGGGCGTGGTGCCGCAAGTCGGCGTATCGAAGAAGAACGCCGCACCGACGGCGGCGGCGCCCGCCGCGCCCGGATGACCCTGCAGCATGGGGCCGGTCGGAGCGGGGTTCAACTGGATCGCACTGCCCTGACCGTCGTCCTCGACCGCCACGATGATACGGCCCGGGGCCGGGGTGCCGTTCGCCAGCCCCACCTGGACATTGACGGTTTGTTGGGCTGTGTTGCTCGATCCCACGGCGGGGTTCGCGATGAGCATGATCTGGTACGGGTCGGTGCCGAGCGTGAGCGGCCGGGAGCACGAGGTCACATTGTTGTCATAGTCGAGAACCACGCCCGCGGTTGATCCCGAGATGCAGACATCGATCTGGCTGGTCGCACCGCCGCTGTCGGGAGCGCCCGTGACATAGGGCTGATCCCACTCGACCAGGATCACGACGTAGTCGCCCGGGAAGAGCGGCGGAATGACGACCGGCATCGAGGTCACGGTGGTCGCGCCGGTCGCGTCGAAATTGAGCAGCTTCTCACCGGCATTGGCGGTCCCGGCGGCGGCCACCGTATTGAACGACGGCGTGGTATTGATATAGGACGGCGTTTTCTGATTGTTGCCCGCAGCCGAGAAGTAGGCGACCCCCTGGGCCTCGACCGTGTCGATGGCTTGCGAGAGCAGCCCATCCTGGAAGAACGGCTCATCGAAATAACCCAGATCATCCGCGATCACCTGGGCGCCGTACGGAGCGGCCGCGAGCGCCTCGATGCCGCTGGCAAAATCGGCCTCACCGGCCACGCCGGTGCGAAAAGCGAGGTTCGCGCCCGGAGCGACCGCGTAGACGATCTGCAGCATCGCACGACCTTCATCGGAGAACGGCAGACCCGTCGGTTGGCCGCTGGAATCCGGATTCTGATAGTCGGTGCATTGGTCGGTTCCATCCGGCTTCGGCTCGAGAACGTCTTGCACGCTGGTCGGGAGCGCACCTGTTGTGACATCGGTCGCGTAGTCGGCCGTGAAGCCGTTGGAAGCGTAGCCCTCGGCGCCTGAGGCGGGAACACCGCTCCCCGGTGCCGCATAGGTTGCAAAGCAATTGAAGCTGTCGCTCAGAATGCCCACGGTCACTCCGGCCCCCGTGAGCGTCGGGTACGCCGTGCGCAGCGCCGCAGTTTGCTGCGCAAAATCCCCCTGCGTGGCCACCGGACCGGTGGTTGCGCGGCGGCGCACGAGGGCGGCGCGTAGCGAGGTCACCTCGGTGCGCGCCGCGGCGTTGTTGATCTGGCTGACGGGCAAGAATCCGCTCACATCGTTGAGATAGACCGCCGGATGCTCGAGACCGAGACTCACGAGCGCGGACTTCAGCGCCTGCGGATCGCCGCGCGTGACGGCATCAATGACGACCATCGGCGCGCCGCTCCTGGGGCTCGCGGCGAAGCGGGCGGCCGGATTCAGCGCGCGCAGATCTGTGAGAACGTGAGCGGGCCGCGCGAGCGGCGCGTGACGCACGAGATCGGCGAGCGCTCCATCCAGTTTCGGGGCACTCGTGACCGCTCCGCGGCTGCCGATGACATAGAGCGGCTGACCTCCGGGCGGCGCGGGCAAGCGCAGAGGATGCAAGCGCGTCAGTGTGCCGCTCGAGGAAGCCGCGAGCGAGGTCATCAAGGTCAACATTCCGATCACTACCGTACGCATCAGCGCCGCCCCTATATCCGTGGCCTGTCATCCGATTGAACTATGATCGGAAAGTTTAATCGACGTGCAGCCGGAATCTCGTACGATGTACTCGGAGGAGCAACAAATTTGAGGCGCCTGTCGCCGCCTGCAGACGCTCAAGCGGGCTCCTCTACGTTTCTCGTCACTTCGTAATGCTGGAAGGGACCGCCGGCGAATTGGGGGAAGGTCTGTATGTTCAGGGCATTGGTGGTCGACAACGCGAGCGGCGCGGTCAGCGCTGCGGTCCAAACGCTCGATCGGGGCAGCCTCCCCGCGGGTGACGTGCTCGTGGACGTCGACTACTCGAGTGTCAATTACAAGGACGGACTCGTCGTCACGGGAGCGGGGGGTCTGGTGAAGCGCTATCCGCATGTGCCGGGCATCGATTTCGCCGGCCGCGTGCGTGAGAGCCGGCATCCGGGCTATCGCCCCGGCGATCCGGTGGTCCTCACCGGATGGCGGGTGGGCGAAGTGCAATGGGGGGGCCTTGCGGAGATCGCTGCAGTCAACGGCGATTGGCTGGTGCCGCTGCCGAAGCGGCTCGATGCGCGCCAAGCCATGGCGATCGGCACTGCGGGTTTCACCGCCATGCTCGCCGTGATGGCGCTCGAGGCCCACGGGCTCACGCCCAAGACGGGCGAGGTGCTGGTGACGGGGGCAGCGGGTGGTGTCGGGTCGGTGGCGATCGCGATTCTCGCGAATCTCGGCTATCAGGTGGTCGCCTCCACGGGACGCGCGCAGACGCATGATTACCTGAGGCAGCTCGGCGCGGCGAGCATCCTCGACCGCTCGCTGTTCGCCGAGCCCGCGCAGCGACCGCTCGAGGGTGAGCGCTGGGCCGGCTGCATCGATGCCGTCGGCGGTAACACGCTCGCAAGGGTGATCGCGCAGCTCAAGTACGGGCAGTCGGTGGCTGCCGTGGGACTTGCGGGCGGCGCGAAGCTCGAGCACACGGTCATTCCCTTTCTACTGCGTGGCGTCAACCTGCTCGGAATTGACTCGGTGATGTGCCCGAGGAGCCGCCGCCTTCAGGCCTGGCAGCGCCTCGAGACCGACCTGCCGCTCGAGAAGCTCCAGGCCATGACCGAGGTGAGCGGGCTGGCGGAGGTTCCGGCACTTGCGGCCCGCATCCTCAAGGGCGAGGTGAAGGGCCGCGTGGTCATCGACGTACGCCGCTGAGCCGCTCGCGAAGGGCATAATGGCGCCATGTATCGCGCCCCATTGAAGGACATTCAGTTCGCGCTCGATGAGGTGGTCGGCGCGCAGGCCCTCGCCGGATGCCCCGAGCTCGCCGAGTATTCGAGCGAGCTTGCTGCCAGCGTGCTCGAGGAGGCCGCGCGTCTCGCCGAGAGCGTGCTCGATCCGCTGTACCGTTCGGCCGATGAGGAAGGGGCGCACTGGTCTGCCGCCGGCGTGAGAACCGCGGCCGGCTTCAAGGAGGCCTACCGGCAGTACTGCGACGGCGGATGGACGCAGCTGCGCGCCTCGCCGGAATATGGCGGCCAGGGCATGCCGAGGCTCCTGGTCTCGGCCGTCGAGGAAATCTTTGCCTCGGCCAATCTCGCGTTTCGCATGTGCCCGATGCTCACGGGCGGTGCGATCGAGGCGATCAGCGCGGTGGGCTCGCCGGCGCAGCGCGATCTCTACCTGCCCCGCATGGTGAGAGGCGAATGGACCGGCACCATGAACCTCACCGAGCCGCAGGCCGGCTCGGATCTCGCGCAGGTGCGCACGCGCGCCGTCGCGCAGGGTGATCACTTCCTCATCCAGGGTCAGAAGATCTTCATCACCTACGGCGAGCACGATTTCACCGAGAACATCGTGCACCTGGTGCTCGCGCGCATCGAGGGCGCACCGCCCGGTACCCGCGGCATCTCGCTCTTCATCGTGCCCAAGTTCCTGGTGAACCCGGACGGCTCGCTCGGTGCCCGCAATGACGTGCAATGCGTGTCGATCGAGCACAAGCTCGGCATCCGCGCGAGCCCCACCTGCACCATGATCTACGGGCAGGGGGCCGGGGCGGTGGGATATCTGCTCGGAGAGCCCAACCACGGCCTCGAGTACATGTTCATCATGATGAACGCCGCCCGGCTCTCGGTCGGCCTGGAGGGCTATTCGGTCGCCGAGCGCTCCTACCAGCAGGCGCTCGAGTGGGCGCGCACCCGGGTGCAGGGTCGCCCGCGCCTCGGCAAGCCCATTGATGCAGCGCAGCCGCTCGCGATCCAGTATCACCCCGACGTGCATCGCATGCTGCTCACGATGAAGTCGCACATCGAGGCGATGCGCCACCTCGCGCTCTATACCGCGGCGGAGCTCGATGTCGGGCACGGACATCCGGATCCCGCGCGGCGCGCGAGCGCACAGGCACGCGGCGAGCTCCTCATCCCGATCGTCAAGGGATGGTGTACCGAGTCGGGATTCGAGCTCGCATCGCTTGGGATCCAGGTGCACGGGGGCATGGGCTTCATCGAGGAAACCGGCGCGGCCCAGCCGCTACGCGATGCGCGCATCGGTGCGATCTATGAGGGCACCACGGGCATTCAGGCGGGCGACCTGGTCGGTCGAAAGCTCGCGCGGGACGGCGGGCAGGCTTTCCGTGCTCTCGCCACCGATATTCACCTGGAGCTCGCCGGGCTGCGCGGCGCACAGCCGCCGGTCGCCCAGAGCGCACGCGCGGCGGACGAGGCGCTGCGCACGCTGGAGGCCGTGATCGAGGAGCTGCTCGGTCCCATGGGCGCCGATGCAGGCGTCGCCGCGGCGGTGGCCGTGCCGCTTCTCAAGATGGCGGGACTGACGCTCGGAGCCTGGTTGCATGCACGCGCGGCGCACCGCGCCCAAGCGAGGCTCGCCGAGGGCGCGGCCGATGCCATTTTTCTCAAGGGGAAGCTCGAGACCGCGCGCTTCTACGTCGAGAACCTCCTGCCGCAAGCCCTCGCGCTGAACGCCATCGTGCGCTCCGGGGCGGGCAGCATCATCGAGAGCGATCCGACGCACCTCACCTGACACGGCTGCCGGCGAAGAGTCGCGCCTCGAGCTCGTCCCGGAAATCCACGCATTCGTCCCCGAGCGCGCGAGCTGCGCCGAACCGGGTGATGTTACCGCGGTCACTCGAGCAGCGTCCGCGGCACGCGCCGTCTCCGGGGAGTCATCCATGCAAGCGTTGCACAAGAGCTGGGTCGCGGTGCTGGTGCCGGGTGCGTTTATGCTGGGCGCATGCCAGCCACTGCTCGGAACGCATGGGTCGGAAGACCCAGCGAAGGCCGCGGAGGCGACGAGGGCCACCGAACCCATGCGGACTGCCGCGCCGGTCGTCGCACCGACTGACGCTCGTTCGACGAGCTGTCGGGCGCGGTTGTTTCTGCTCATCTGATCGGCCGCGCGCGGGCACGCGCCCCGTGCCCTGGAGGCCGGCGAATCTCCTACAGGTCTGCGGCGCGCGCGCCGACATTCGTTGCAGGCACGCCTCGCATAGGATGACCCCGTCCAGCGGCGAGAGCGGTGTCTTGATCGACGTTGATTTTCGCAAATGACCGACATCCGGCGCCGCGATCTGCTGGTGGGCACCGCCTTTGCGCTGCTCGGCAAGGCGGCCGGCGCGGACGTGATCGCCGGGGCGCTGCCGTGGTCGCCCAACGCCGCATCTCCCCCGCTGCCCGTGCATCCGGGCGGCTGGCACTTCTTCACCGAGGCCGAGAGCGCGTTGGCCGAGGCGCTCGCCGACCGCATCATTCCGCCGGATCCCGGCCCGCGCGGCACCCCGGTCGCGGTGCCCGGCTCCGCCGCAGCGGCCGCGACGACCCCCGCAGCGGGATCCGCAACACGCGACACGGCCCGTGCGAGCGGTTCGGCCCATGCGAACGGCACGGGCAGCACCAGCGGTGCGACCGGCGCGAGCGGGCCCGCACCCGACTACCGCACCGAGTGGTGTCCGGGCGGCAGGGAGGCGGGCTGCGCCGTGTTTCTCGATCGGCAGCTCGCAGGGCCCTATGGCCAGTCGGAGGGCCTCTATCGCAAGGGCCCGTTTCAGAAAGGCAGCAAGACGCAAGGCGAGCAGAACCCGGAGACGCCCGCACAGCTGTATCGACGCTGGCTCGCCGCGCTCGACAAGTACGCCCGCTCGCTCCAGGACGGCAAGCCCTTCGTCGAGATGTCCACCGATCGGCAGGATGTGATTCTCGCGGGACTCGAGAGCGGCTCGGTCGAGCTCGAGGGGGTCGATGCGAAGGACTTCTTCAAGCACCTCGTCATGGACCTGCAGACCGGCTTCTTCGCCGATCCTCTCTACGGGGGCAATCGCGCCATGTGTGCCTGGAAGATGATCGGCTACCCCGGTGCGCACTACGACTATCGCGACTGGATCGATCGGCACAACGAGCGCTATCCGCATCCGCCGGTGGCCATCACGGGCGCACCGGGCTGGATACCGCGCAGCTGAGCCGCACCACCCATCCATGGCGCGCAAGCTTCCCCGCAAGGACGTCGTCATCATCGGCCTCGGCTGGACCGGCTCGATCATGGCGAACGAGCTCACCGATGCGGGCCTTCAGGTGGTTGCGATCGAGCGCGGGCCGTGGCGCAACACCGCCACGAACTTTGCACCCAACTATGCGCAGGATGAGCTGCGCTATCGCATCCGTCACGAGCTCTTTCTGAGGCCGGCACAAACCTCCTTCAGCTTCCGCAACAAGACGAGCGAAACCGCGCTCCCGATCCGCAACTGGGGCGCGTTCATGCCACCGAATGGCGTCGGCGGCGGCGGCGTGCACTGGAACGCGGAGACCTGGCGCTTCCTGCCGAGCGACTTCGTGCTGAAGACGCACCTCACGCAACGCTACGGCGCGAAGTTCCTGCCGAATGACATGACCATCCAGGACTGGGGTGTCACCTACGATGAGCTCGAGCCGCACTACGATGCGTTCGAGTACCTGTGCGGCACCTCGGGAACGGCGGGCAACCTCAGGGGACAGATTCAGCCCGGAGGAAACCCGTTCGAGGGGCCCCGCTCGCGCCCTTATCCAACCCCCGCGCAGCGCCAGGGCTACAGCCACACCTTGTTCGCCCAGGCGGCCGCGAGCTTGGGCTACAAGCCTTTTCCGCAGCCCTCGGGCAACCTCTCCCAGGCTTACACCAATCCGCTCGGCGTGCGCATGGGGCCCTGCACGTACTGCGGCTTCTGCGAATGGTTCGGCTGCGCCAACTACTCGAAGGCGAGCCCGCAGACCACGCTCCTGCCGGTGCTCGTGCGCAAGCCGAACTTCACCGCGCGCGATCTCTCCGAGGTGACGCGCATCAACCTCGATGCGAGCGGCAAGCGCACCACCGGCGTCACCTTCATCGACACGAGCGGCGATGAGTGGGAACAGCCGGCGGATCTCGTGATCCTGGCTGCGTACACGATATTCAATGTCAGATTGCTGCTTCTGTCGGGTATCGGCGCGGCCTATGATCCGGTCGCCAACAAGGGCGTCGTGGGGCGCAACTTCACCCATCAGACCATCTCGAACATCGTGAGCTTCTTCGATCCCGAGAAGTTCAACTTCAACAACTTCATGTCCTCGGGCTCGATCGGCATGTGCATCGATGAGTTCAACGGCGACAACTTCGATCACGGTCCGGTGGGCTTCGTTGGCGGCGGCTACATGGGCCAGGTGCAGACGAACGCCCGGCCGATCCAGGGGACCAAGGTGCCGCCGGGGACTCCGCAGTGGGGCGCGAAGTGGAAACAGGCGGTGCGCGAGCATTACCTGAGCACGGTGAATCCCGGCACCGGCGTGCACGGCAGCATGTACAGCTATCGCGATGTCTACCTGGATCTCGATCCGACCTACACCGATCACCTCGGCCTGCCGCTCACGCGCATCACGATGGATTTCCATGACAACGAGATCAAGCAGAACGCCTTCTTGACGGACAAGTTCGCCGAGATCTTTCAGGCGATGGGCGCGCAGCAGATGAGCAAGCAATATCGCAAAGCGCCCTATGACATCACCGACTATCAGACGACCCATCTGTGCGGCGGTGCCATCATGGGAACGGACCCCAAAACCAGCGCGACCAACCGCTATCTGCAAAGCTGGGACGTTCCGAATCTGTTCGTCACCGGCGCGAGCAGCTTTCCGCAAAACGCCGGCTACAACCCGACCGGTACCCTCTGCGCGCTCGCCTACTGGTCGGCGAAGGCGATCCGCGAGCAGTACCTCAAAAACCCGGGGCCCCTGGTCCATGCCTGAGCGCACGCACGGGGCGGGCTCGCTCATCGCCGCGATAGGCGTGACGATTGCTCTGGCAGTCGCGCTCGGCTGCGGTACGCCGCGTGCGCAAGAGATCCCCAATGGACAGGACTACGAGCAAATCGAGCGCGGCCGCTATCTGGTGCTGATCGCGGATTGCGCGGCCTGCCACACCGCGGACCCGAGCAAGCCGCTCGCCGGCGGACGCCCGATCGAGACGCCGTTCGGTACGTTGCTCGCGCCGAACATCACGCCCGATCAGGACACCGGGATCGGCAACTGGAGCGACGATGAGTTCGACGCGGCCTTGCGACGCGGCGTGCTGCCGGACGGCAAGCGCCTCTACCCCGCGATGCCCTACTCGTACTACACGCGCATGAGCCGCAGCGATGTCACCGCCATGCGCGCCTATCTCGCAACCCTGCGCCCGGTACGCAATCCCGTGCAGTCCGATCAGCTGCCCTTCCCGTTGAGCGTGCGCTCGGTGATGGTGGTGTGGGATGCGCTCTACTTCTCGCCGGGCGTGTACCGGCCGGATCCCAAGCAGTCGACGAGCTGGAACCGCGGCGCGTATCTGGTGCTCGGGCCTGGACACTGCGGGGCCTGTCACACGCCCAAGACGTTGATGGGCGGTGACAAGAATCGCGACGCGCTCGAAGGCTATAACCTGCAAGGTTGGTTCGCGCCGAGCATCACGAACGATGCGGCGCAAGGGATCGGACGCTGGTCGGCCGATGACCTCGTTGCGTATTTGAAGACCGGGCACAACCGCTTCTCCGCCGCGGGCGGTCCGATGGGCGAGGAAGTACAGGACTCGAGCTCGCAGTGGAGTCTCGAGGATCTACGCTCGGTGGCGCTCTACTTGAAAAATCCGCACGGCGAGGCGCCTGCGGGCGCCGGCAGCACGACGGCGGCCGCCGCCGCAGCCACACCCGCGACCGGCACGCCGCTCGCGGCGAACGATGCGCGCATGGTGGCGGGTGCGAACATCTACTCGGATCTGTGCTCGGCGTGTCATGCGCCGGACGGCACCGGTGTGGCGTACCTGATCCCGAATCTCGCGGGCTCGCCCAATATCGCGCAGCGCGACCCGACGACGCTCATCCGCGTGATCCTGCAAGGTGCACGCAGCGTCGCCACCCGGGAAGAGCCGACCGATCCGATGATGCCGACCTTCGGCTGGCAGCTCACGGACGATGAGATCGCTGCCGTCACGACCTACATCCGCAACAGCTTCGGACACGCCGCGGGTGCCGTGAACGCGAGCGAGGTGCACTCGGCGCGCGAGTCCTTGAGGCCGGGCGCGAGCGACTGAGGGCCTGGGCTGCGACCCCGGCCGCGGTGCGGTGCATGATCGTTGCTGCGCCCGCATCGGCTTCTTAAGACCTCTTAAGCCAAGTCACTCGCGCTTAAGCACAGCGTCACATTGTCTGCCTAGCATCTCCCTCACACCGCCAGGGAGCTGCGCACATGAGGGGATGGTTATTGTCAGCCGCCGTCGCGGCCGCCCTGAGTTCAGTGCTCGTGAGCGCGCAGGCTCAGGACTCGGGGCAGAGCGACATCGGACGCGTGACGACCGGATCGCAGGGCGAAGCGGAGCTGCCGCCGGTCAAGCCGAGTGCGACACGGGATCGGGCGGCCGCCCTCGAGGAGAAGAAGGAGGCACCCAACCTCATCGAGGTACAGCCGCTCGCGGAGATGCAGAAACTGCCCGACGTCAATCTCGCCGAGGCTCTGCAGCGCATCCCCGGCATCTCGCTCGAGACCGACACGGGCGAGGGGCGCTTCGTCAATATCCGCGGACTCGACTCGGATCTCAACGGCACGACCTACGACGGGGTGCGCCTGCCGCCCTCGAACCCCGCATCACCCTTCAAGGGTGGACGGGCGACGGCCTTCGATGTGATCCCGACGGGTCTCATCGGCGGCGTGGAGCTCACCAAGACCAACCGGCCGGACCTCGATGCCGAGGCGCTCGGTGGAACCATCAATCTGGTGCCGCGGCGCGGCGATGCCGAGGGCGGCAAGCCCTTCACCGAAGTGACGCTCGGCGGTGGCTATGAGAACTTGCGGCGCACCCCGGTCTACGATGCCGCCATCACCGGCGGGCGCAGCTTCTCGCGCGACGGCAACGGCCTGTTTGGTGGGCCCAATGCCTTCAGCGCGCTGATCACGGCGGTGTATCACCAGGATGGGCGCGGCCTCGATGACGTCGAGGAATCCTACAGCGACAACCAAAGTTCCGGCGTTCCGGACAAGGTGCTGTCGTCGATCGATTTCCGGCGCTACGTCCACCAGCGCGAGACCTACGGCTTCGCGGGCAATTTTGACGCGAAGGCGGATGAGCTCAACTCGTTTTACCTGCGCCTCATGTGGACCGGCTATCTGGAGTTCAAGCAAGATCACGATCTCGTGCTCGGCAACCTCGATGCCACCTGCAATCCCTCGAACACCGGCGCCACGCCCACGGGCTGCAATGCAGACCCCTCGGTCTACCCCAACGGTTTCACCGCGCCCCAGGCGAGCTTCGATCTCAACCAGTCCGACATGAGCGAGCGCATCGACAATCAGCTGGCGATCCTCGGTGGCAAGAGCATCGTCGGCGCGGTCGAGCTCGACTATCGGGTCTCGATCGCGCAAGGGCGCGATCAAGTCAACTACAGCTATGGCAGCGATTGGAGCTTCAACGGCGCGAACGGCAACTCCGTATCGATCGCCTACGACAACAACAGCAATCCCAACTATCCGAACTACAAAGTGATCGACGGCAGCGGCGTGCTCAACCCCGCCAATTACGTGCTCACCGATCTGTCGAACAGCGTGTCGAGCGACCGCGATCGGGAATGGGGTGGCGGGCTCGACGGCAAGCTGCCGATGGATGCGTGGGGCGGCACCGGCTTCGTGAAATTCGGCGCCAATGCGCGGCTGCGCCACAAGACGCATCATGAGATCGACCCGGATTATCAGCCGATCGCGGGCTCCCCTCCGATCCTGCTGTCAAACTATGTGGGCGGTCCGGATGAGCTCTTCTACCATAATATCTACAACGTCATGCCCGCGGTGAATCTGCTCAACGTGCGCGCCTTGCAGAATTCCCCGAGCCTTGCGAATGTGAACGTGAACGACGTCGAGCTGATCGCGACCCCCGCCTCGATCAACGACAACGAGAACGTGTACGCCGAATACGGCGAGTACGAGAGCAAGTGGGGACGGTGGGGACTTCTCACCGGCCTGCGGGTGGAGGAGACGCACGCCACCTATCGCGGCTTCGAGATCAACTCGGGCACCAACACTCTCACGGGCGAGATCATCGATCATGCCTCTTACAACAACTTCTTCCCGACGCTGCAGGGCCGGTACAGCTTCAGCGACGCGCTCATCGGGCGCGCGACCTACTCGACCGCGATCGCCCGGCCCGGCTTCGATCAGGTGACCGCCTCGACGAGCTTCTCGTTGCAGCCGAACACCGTGACCATCGGCAATCCCGCCCTCAAGCCGACGATCGGCAACAACCTCGACTTGAGCCTGGAGTACTATCCCACCTCCGGCGCCATCGTGAGCGCCGGACTGTTCGGCAAGTGGTTCAAGAACTACATCCTGCCGACGGTCTACAACGTGGCGAACTTCTTCCCGCCGATCCAGCCGAACACCGGTGTCGTGCAGGTGACGAGCTACTCGAACGGGCCGGGGCATGCGTACGGCGCCGAGGCAAGCATCGTCGACCATTTCGACTTCCTGCCCGCGCCCTGGAGCGGCTTCGGCACCTCCTCGAACCTCACCTACGTCGACTCCGATGCCGAGGTTCACCCCGGCGTACATGGGCTGCTGCCCTCCACCTCACGCGTCACCTGGAACGCCTCCCTCTTCTACGAGCGCGGCCCGGTCGAGGCGCGACTCGCCGCCGGCTTCGTCGGACAAGACCTGTTCGCCTTTGGCAGCACTGCGGAGTTCGACATCTACTCGCGCAAGCGCCTCACACTTGACTGGGGCAGCAGCTACCAGCTCGTGCACGCCGTGCAGATTTACTTCGACGTCAAGAACCTTTTGAATACGCCGCTCGAGTTCACCGAAGGGTCGACCGATGCACGGCCGATCCAGCGCGAGTTCTATGACTTCACGTTCCTGGCGGGCGTGCGTGCGCACTTCTAGCGCAGCGATCCTCATCGCTCCTCTGCTCTCGAGCCTTGCCATCGCGAGCGCAACGCGGGCAGGGGCGCCCGCTGCGCCGCGCTCGATGCCGCGCTACCAGCACATCTTCCTCATCATCGAGGAGAACAAGGACTACGACGAGCTCATCGGCGCAGCCTCGATCGCTCCGAACCTCAACCGGCTCGCCCATACCTACGGCAGCGCGACGAGCTTCTATGCCGAGGTACACCCGAGCGAGGGCAACTACGTCGCGATCCTCGGCGGCGATACCTTCGGCATCCATGATGACGATGCGTATTACTGCACGCCACACCGCCAGGACACCTGGTGCGAGAAATCGAACGGCCCCGACTACGTCGACCACACGGTGCGCGAGCGCGGCCTCGCAGATCAGCTCGAGGCGCACGGCCTCACGTGGAAGGCGTATCTCGAGAGCATTCCTGAGCCCGGGTCCGGCGCGGTGCGCTGGCCGACCGCCGAGCATCCGGTCGCTGGGGTCGCGCCCGAGATCTACGCCGTAAAGCACAATGGCTTCATGAGCTTCAAGCAGGTGCAGGACGATCCGCGGCGTGCGGCAAAGCTCGTGGGCTTCGATGTCCTCGATGCGGATCTCGCGGCAGGCCGCATGCCGAACTATGCTCACATCGTGCCCAACCAGTGCAACGACATGCATGGACGCGATGCGGGGCCGGGCGTCCCTGAGGACTGCCGCAAGTCGAACCACGCGGGGCTCATCCGACGCGGCGATCGGGTCCTCGGGGAGCTCGTCGAGAAGATCATGCATGCCTCGCTGTGGAGCGGCCCTTCGTCGGTCGCCATCGTCATCACCTTCGATGAGAGCGGCAAGTCAGAGCGGGCCGGCGTGCAGGGATGCTGCGGCTATGACCCGAAGAGCGCCGCAAACTTCGGTGGCGGGCGAATTCCCACCCTCGTCATCACGAATCACGGGCCGCGCGGAATCGAGGACGCCACTCCCTACAATCACTACTCGCTGCTTAGAACCACCGAGCGCGCGTTCGGGATCGAGGAGTATCTGCGCCACGCCGCTGACCGAGACGCCGGGGTGGTCGAGATGACGCCGCTGTTCGAGGTTCGCTGATGCGTCAGTGGCCCGAGCGCTCGCGCAAGCGCGTGCGTCTCGAGATCATTCCGATGATCGACGTGATGATGTTCTTGCTGGTGTTCTTCGTGCTGATCAGCATCAACGTACTGCCTTCCCTGGGTCTCAAAATCGCTCTGCCGCACTCGGCGCTGCCGACGCGGCTCGAGGAGACGAAGCGCGTCACGATCACGCTCGCGGCGGACGGAACGCTCTTTCTGGAGGCGAGGCCGATCACGCTCGCGCACCTGCCGGACGAGCTCGAGGAGATCGAGGAGCACTCGAAGATCGCGGTCATCATCGTGGGCGATGAGCACACGCAGCTGCAATCGCTGGTCGATCTGCTCGATGCCTTGAAGCGCGCCAATGTGCCGGCCGCCTCCATCATCACCAAGCCGAAGTAGCGACCGTGCGACGGCTGCCTCCACAGGCAATCACGCAGTCGCTCGCCGCGGTGCTCACCGCTGCGGTGTTGCTCGCACTCACGCTCGCCGATCACCTCGCCCCGAGACATGCCGCTTCGCACCCATCGATTGCACTCACTCTGGAGCAAGCGCCGCCGGCACCGCCCACGCCGCAAACGGAGCCCAAGCCGACCCCGCCGCGCCCGCAGCCGCGGCTTCATTCCGTCGCTCATCCGCCCACCCTGCAGCTGCCGCCGATGCCGCCCGAGCCGCTCTCCGATGCGCCGCTCGCCGATGCGGCGGTGAGCGTCGCCGCCCCGCCGCCGCCGGCGCCTCCCGCGGGCGGCGATCATGTGAGTATCGAGGCCACCTATGAGGCGCGCCTGCGGCAGATCGTTGATGAGCACACGAGCGTCCCCGACAATGCCGAGTACCGCCTCGTCCATCCGATCGGGGAATCGAAGGTGAGCTTTCGCCTCGACCGGCGCGGTGCGCTCAAGGACATCGCGCTCGCGCGCTCCTCAGGCTCGCGGATTCTCGACCGCCGAGCGCTCGAGATCGTCCAGACCGCGCAGTATCCCCCGTTTCCCGACAACGCCTATCCCGGCGAGAGCCGCCACGAATTCCTCATCACCATCGAGTTTCGCTCATGAACTTCGAGATCTATCACAAGATCACTTTCGACGCCCTGTACGCATGCATCGCGCTTGCGCTGTTCGTCATCTTCGAGCGAGCGCTGTATCTCGCCTTTCTATCGATACGCGCGCGCCGGGTGCGCCGGCTCATCGATGGGGCTCAAGCGGGAGGCCGGGCGGGCCTGGAGGATCTTGCGACCAGCGATCCGATCAGCGCGGCGATCGCGCGCTATGTGCGTCTCACGGCGCAGCTCGGCACCTCGCGGGCGGAGCTCGAGGATCAATCCTCGGCGCTCTACATCGAGGTCGACGCCAAGGTGAGCGCGCGGCTCTGGGTGCTCGACACCATCGTGACGGCGGCACCGCTGTTGGGGCTCCTCGGCACCATCCTCGGCATCATGCAGACCTTCACCTCACTTTCGAAGGGCGGCATCTCCGATCCCGGTGAGGTGAGCCGCGGCATTGGCCTGGCGCTCATCGCGACCGCGATCGGCATCGCGACCGCGCTGCTCGGACTCCTGGGCCACAACGTGCTCGAGCGGCGCGCGCACACGCTCACCGAGTCCTTCAAAACCTATCTGCTGCGACTCACCGCCCTGCCGAGGGGTGCGCCGCGGACGGCGCCGTGACCACCAGCACCTCGAAGGTATCAGGGAGGATCGGCGGATGCTTCTCCTTGGAGCCTGCGGGCAACGTGCCGAACTTCGCCGTCGGCAGATACAGCCGGTGCGTCGCCGGGTCGAGAGCGATGGTGCGTGCACCGCGGGCGGTTGGCAGTGTCTCAAGCACGGCGAAATGATCCGGATCGCTCTCGTGCACGATGGTGATCGTCCCCTCGCCATTGGCGCTGTAGGCGTTTTGCAAGGCCGGGTCGAACTCCGCACCATCGGTGCCCTTGCCGATCGGAAGGGTGGCGAGCGATCTGCCGCTTGTCGTGTCGAGAATCGCCATCACCGCGTTGGCGCAGCTCGAGAATGCGCGGTGGTGCGCCGCATCGAGCGCGAAGCCCGTGGGCCCTTCGCACCCCGGCAGGTCCCAGTGCGCCGTGACCGCGGGCGTCTCGGCATCGATCGCCACCAGCTGGTTCTTGTCCTCGAGGTTCACGAAGACATGGCCCGCGCCATCGTCGCCCGCCGCCTCCGGGGCACCGCCGAGGGGCAGCGTCCTTAGCACGCGGTTGCTGCGAGCATCGATCACGCTCGCGCTGTCATCGTGGCCGTTGAAGGCGACCACGCGATGGGTCTTCGCGTCATACACGATCGCATCGGGCTTGCCGCCGACCGCAATGTCGGCGAGCACCTTACCGCTCGCGAGCTCGAACACTTTGACCGCGTTCGCCTTGCCCTCGCTGATGAAGCCGCGCCCGACATCCGCGGCCACCGCGATGCCGTGCACCCCCGGCGTATCGGCGATATCGGCAACGCCCTTGCCGGTTGCGGTATCGACGATGAGCACGTGCGTCGCGCGCGACAGGTAGAGCCGATGTGCGTGAGAATCGACGCTCGGGTAATCCCAGCCGCCTTCGCCCCCGAGCGCCCAGTGCTCGGCCACCGTATAACCGGCTCCCTGCGCAAGGCCGGCAAGCCCGATGAGACTCACGCCGAGAAGAGCCCGCCCCTTGGCCATGTTCGTTCTCCTGTCATGTTTGAATGCGAATACTAGTCTGCGCCTCGCATCTTAAATTACCGTTAAGGGAGACCGAAGGAAGCGCTCCATGAGGATCCTGCTGATCGAGGATGACCGGATGATCGGCTGGGCGCTGCACCGCGGACTCACCGATGAGGGATTCGGAGTCGACTGGCTCGATGATGGCGATGCCGCCGTGCTGGCGCTCACCGAGCGTGGCTACGACGGCGCGATTCTCGACCTCGGCTTACCGAACCGCGACGGTCTGCAGGTGCTCGCCGAGCTACGCCGGCTCGGCAACACCCTGCCCGTGATCGTCGTCACGGCGCGCGAGTCGGTACCCGAGCGCATCAAGGGACTGAATGCCGGCGCCGACGACTACGTCTGCAAGCCGTTCGATTTCGACGAACTCCTCGCCCGGCTGCGCGCGGTGCTGCGGCGCCGCGCCGTCCAGACGGCGACCATCCTGGAGCACAAGGACCTCAAGCTCAATGTCGCCACCCGGCAGGTGGTGCTGCGTGGCCAACTGCTCAACGTCTCCGCGAAGGAGTTCGCCCTGCTCGAGATCTTGCTCGAGCGGCCTGGCATCGTGTTCACGCGCGCGCAGCTGCACGACAAGCTCTACGGCTGGGACCAGGAGATCGAGAGCAACACGCTCGAGGTCTACATCCACTCCCTGCGACGCAAGCTCGGGCACGAGTTCATCGAGAACGTGCGCAGCATCGGCTATCGGATCCGCGCCGCATGAGATCGATCCGCGCGCGACTGCTGCTGGGCCTCCTCGGGAGCATGCTCGTCGTGCAGGTGCTCGTTTACTTGCTATTCTATGCGCGCATCGAGGATGAGATCGACGATCTGTTCGACGCCGAGCTCGAGCGCAGCGCCCTCGCCGCGCCCGGCGTCGCAGCGCCGCTGCCGGTATCGACCCCGCACCGAACACGGTCGACCCGGGTGAAGGCCTCACGGTCGCGCATTTCACGGACGGCGAGCCGCCGCCGGCCCGGTTCAGCGGCGCGCCCTCCCAGGAGCTCTTGCGCACCGCGCCGCTGGGTTTTTCCAAGCTCCTCGTGGGTGGGCATGAGTGGCGCCTGTTCGCCGTGCGCCTCGGCCCTCGGTTGGTGGTCACCGCACAGCTCGCCGAGGTGCGCAACATCGCGGCCCGCCGCATCACATTGCGGATATTGACCCCGACGCTCGCCGTGATCCCGCTTGCCAGTGTCATGATCCTCCTCGCGGTCGCCTTCGGCCTGAGGCCCCTCATACGCATCACCGAGGATCTGCACGCGCGCTCGCATCGCGATCTGTCGCCGTTGAG
>DATGIA010000096.1:2500-75126 GCA_035307465.1 Steroidobacteraceae bacterium | reverse complement strand
AGCGCATGCGCAGAACCTTCGCCTCGCGCGGCGTGAGCTGCGCGAGCACCGAGTGAGTGGTCTCACGGAGCGATTCGGTGGTGGCCGAGTCGATCGGCGAGGACACGGAGGTATCCTCGATGAAGTCCCCGAGGTGCGAATCCTCGTCATCACCAATGGGCGTCTCCATGGAGATCGGCTCTTTGGCGATCTTCAGCACCTTGCGCACCTTGTCCTCGGGCATCTCCATGCGCACTGCAAGCTCCTCCGGGGTGGGCTCGCGGCCCATCTCCTGCAGCATCTGACGTGAGATGCGGTTGAGCTTGTTGATCGTCTCGATCATGTGCACCGGGATGCGGATGGTGCGCGCCTGATCGGCGATCGAGCGCGTGATCGCCTGGCGAATCCACCAGGTCGCATAGGTCGAGAACTTGTAGCCCCGGCGGTATTCGAACTTGTCGACCGCCTTCATGAGGCCGATGTTGCCTTCCTGGATCAGATCGAGGAATTGCAGGCCGCGGTTCGTGTACTTCTTGGCGATCGAGATGACGAGCCTCAGGTTGGCCTCGACCATCTCCTTCTTCGCGCGCCGCGCCTTCGCCTCGCCGATCGAAACCTCGCGGTTGATCTCCTTGATCTCGTTGATGGAGACGTGAAACAGCCCCTCGAGGTCCTTCAGCTTGTGCTGGCGCCGCTCGACCTCGTCCTTGAACTTCGCAAGCGGGGCCGAGTAGCGCTTCTTCGCCTTGATGTGCTTGTCGAGCCAGCGCGTGCTGGTCTCATTCTTTGGGAACGTCGAGATGAAGTCCTTGCGCGGCATGCCCGCCTGCTTGATGCAGAGGAACATGATCTCCTTCTCGAGCAGGCGCACCTCCGTCACGTGCTGGCGCAGGTTGTCGATCAGCTGATCGAACATCTTCGGCGAGAGCTTCAATTCCATCAGCTCGCCGCAGATCTTCTTGCGCACCTTCTGCGTCTTCGGGTCCTTGGAGCCGAGCTTGTCGAGGGCGTTCAGGAACTGATGATAGGTCTTGGCGATCGAGGTGAAGCGTTTCGCGGCCTCCTCCGGATCGGGACCCGTGTCGATCGCCTCCTCGTCCTCGTCTCCCTCGGCCTCCTCGTCGTCGTTGGCCGATTCCTCGCGCTCGAGCGCCATCATTTTCGGATTCTGAGGCTGCGCGATCTCATCGGGCGCATTCGGATCGACGAAGCCCACGATCACATCGACCAGGCGCATCTGCCCGGCTTTCACCGACTCGTAGCTTCGCAGCAGCAGGTCGTAAGTGCCGGGATAGCTCCCGAGGGCGACCTTGACCGCTTCGAGTCCTTCCTCGATGCGCTTCGCAATGCGGATCTCGCCTTCACGAGTGAGCAGCTCCACGGTCCCCATCTCGCGCATGTACATGCGGACCGGGTCGGTCGTGCGACCGAACTCGGCATCGAGATTCGCGAGCGCGGCGGTGGCCTCCTCGACGGCCTCCTCGTCGGGCGCCGCCGTGGCGTCGGTGAGCAGCAGCGACTCGGCATCCGGCGCCTTCTCGTACACCGGGATACCCATGTCGTTGATCATGTTGACGATGTCTTCGATCTGCTCGGGATCGACGATCTCGCTCGGCAAGTGGTCGTTCACCTCAGCGTAGGTGAGGTAGCCCTGTTCCTTGCCGCGGGCAATCAACAACTTCAGCTGCGACTGACGCTCATCCGCGATCTGATTCGCAGTGCCTGCGGGCGCTTTTTTGATCAAAGTAGAGGCCTCGTGATAAATCGAATGCCCAGCCGACAAGTATAGTAAGTCCTGCCGGAACTGACCACCTGCTGCATTGCGGAGCAGCGGAGGGGTCGGGGGCTCGAATCGGTGCTATGAACCATGCCGCGCCGCGGCGTGGGCTTTTTCATCAAGAAGCTGCTTAAGTTCGGCCTTTTCCTCGGAATTCAAGCCGGTTTCCTCTGCTTTTCGCAACAAATCGTTGATCCTACGCTGCGGGCCATGAGTCTCGACCAGCTTGATCACGGCCATGGCAAGCTCGCGGCCGGCCGCGGTCTCGTCCACCATGGGCTCCGCCAGGGCGAGCTCGGTGAGGCGCGCATGCTCCGCGCGGCCGCGGAACCGCTCGAGAAGCAGCGCGGTGCTCGGCTGGGCCAGGCTCTTCGCCGCCTCGATCAGCTCGCGCAGCACGGCCGCACCCGGTTTATCGACCACGGCGAGCGAACTTGAGTCCGCCACGGCACGGGCGGACACCGGATGGTGAAGAACCCAGGTGATGGCCTGGGTGAGCAGACCGCCTCGACCGGCGCTCATCCGACTGCGCGAGGGGACGGTTGGTTCCGCGCGGGAGCGCATCCTCGCGGGCGCTGGCGTGGAGCGGTCACCCGGCAGCAGGTGCTCCTTGAGCTTGGCCGCCGGCATGTGAATCTGCGCGGCGAGGCGATCGGCGAGCAGCTCCCGATAGACCCCGTCCGGCATGCGGGCAAACAGGGGGGCGGCGAGCGCCACCAGGCGCGCCCGGCCGTCGATGTGCTCGAGGTCCACCTGAGCGCGCAGCTCGCGGAGCAGATATTCGGACAGCGGCAACGAATCTTTGAGACGTGCCTCGAAGCGAGCGCGCCCCTCCTCGCCCACCAGGCTGTCCGGGTCGTGGCCCTCGGGCAGGAACAGGAAGCGAAATTCGCGCCCGTCGCGCGCCAGCGGCAGCGCATTCTCGAGCGCGCGCCAGGCGGCCTTGAGCCCCGCGCGGTCGCCGTCGAAGCAAAACACCACCTCGCTCGTGAGCCTGAAGAGCTTGTTGAGATGCTCCTGGGTCGTCGCGGTGCCCAGGGTGGCGACGGCATAGGTGATGCCGTGCTGGTGCAGACGTACCACATCCATGTACCCCTCGACGAGCAGCAGGCGCTTGAAGTCGCTGTGCGCCTTGCGCGCCTCGAACAGGCCGTACAGCTCGCGCCCCTTGTGAAAGAGCGGGGTCTCGGGCGAGTTGAGATATTTCGGGTCGCCCTCGCCGATGATGCGGCCGCCGAAGGCGAGCACGCGGCCGCGGCCGTCGCGGATCGGGAACATGATGCGATCACGGAAGCGGTCGTAAAAGCCGGGCGTCGAGCCGGCGCTGCGCACCTCGCGCTCGATGATGAGGCCGGCTTGCAGGAGACGGCGGCGCTCGGCATCGCTCGTTCCGAAGCGGGTGAGCAGGGCATTCCAGGAGTCGGGCGCGTAACCGAGCGCGAAGCGGGCGCAGCTCGACTCGTCCACGCCGCGCCCCTCGAGGTAGGCGCGCGCAGGCGCGCTGTCCTTGAGCGTCTGCTCGAAGAAGCGGGCCGCACGGCTCATCAGCTCGTAGAGGTCGGCGCCGCCGCCCTCGCGAGAGTCCCCGGCTTCGCGCGGCAGCTCCAGACCCGCCCGCTCGGCGAGCTCGGTGAGGGCCTCGATGAAGCCGAGCTTCTCGTAGTCCATCAGGAAGCCGAGCACCGTGCCGTGCACGCCGCAGCCGAAGCAATGGAAGAACTGCTTGGTCGGGCTCACCGTGAAGGAGGGCGTTTTCTCGCCGTGGAACGGGCAGCACGCCTTGTACTCGCGTCCCGCCTTCTTGAGCGGCACGCGGGCGCCGATCACCTCGACGATGTCAGAGCGTGCGACGATCTCATCGATGAAGCCCTGTGGAATGCGCCCGGCCATGGACCGGTCGTGGTCAGCCGCCGAGCTTGGCTTTGATCTTGGCTCCGACCTGAGCCATGTCGGCCCGACCCTGGGCCTTGCCCTTGATCATGCCCATCACCTTGCCCATGTCCTTGACGCTGCTCGCACCGGTGCTGGCGATCGCCTCCGCGATGAGCGCGTCGAGCTCGGCGGCGGAGAGCTGCTGCGGCAGATAACCCTGGAGAACGGCAATCTCGCCGTTCTCCTTCGCGACCAGATCGGCGCGCTGCCCGGCCTCGAACTGCGCCACCGCCTCGCGGCGCTGCTTGATCATCTTCTCGAGCACGGAGGTGACCTGGGCATCGTCGAGCGTAATGCGCTCATCGACCTCACGCTGCTTGATGGCGGCGGTGATCATGCGAATGACGCCCAGCCGCTCCTTCTCGCCGGCGCGCATCGCAGCCTTCATGTCATCGGTGATTCGCTCTTTCAGGGACACCGGAGCGGCGGTAATCGAGGTCAGTAGGAACGCGACGGAGATCCCGCCGAAGAGCCTGCCGAGGGACTGCCGCCCGCGCCGCGCATGCTCTCGCGCGACAGGCGCTTCAGGTGCCGCTTGACCGCGGCGGCTTTCTTGCGCTTACGCTCCTGCGTCGGCTTCTCGTAGAATTCGCGACGCCGCAGCTCCGTCAGTACACCGGCCTTCTCGCAGGCCCGCTTGAAACGACGCAGAGCGGCATCGAAATACTCATTCTCTCGAACACGGACGCTGGGCATTCAAACCTCAAAGGACAGCAGCTCGGGGCACCGGTACACGGCGCCGGGGCGCGCAGTTTAAATGGGGGCTCCACAAAAGGCAAAAGGCGCCTTTTATGGCCAAAATGCCGCGAATCCGCGCTCGAGTCCCATCGTGGAGCCCATATGCGGGTGATCGGCGTCGAAACCTCCTGCGATGAGACCGCGGTGGCGGTCTATGACCGCACGCGGGGCCTTCTCTCGCATCGGCTGTACAGCCAGGTGAGCCTGCATCGACCGTACGGCGGGGTCGTCCCGGAGCTCGCTTCCCGGGACCACGTGCGCAGGCTCCTGCCGCTGGTGCAGCAGTGTCTCGAGGAGAGCGGCTCGAGCCCCGCCGACCTCGACGGCATTGCCTACACGGCCGGACCCGGCCTGATCGGGGCGCTGCTCGTGGGGGCAGGCTTCGCGCGCAGCCTGGCCTACGCCTGGGGCAAGCCTGCGGTGGCTGTGCATCATCTCGAGGGACATTTGCTCGCCCCTCTGCTCGAAGCCGATCCGCCCGCCTTCCCCTTTCTGGCGCTGCTGGTGTCCGGAGGGCATACGCAGCTCATCGACGTCGCCGGCCTGGCGCGCTACCGCATCCTCGGCGAGACGCTCGACGATGCGGCGGGCGAGGCTTTCGACAAGACCGCCCAGCTCCTGGGGTTGCCCTATCCGGGGGGTCCGGCGATCGCGGCGCTTGCAGAGCAGGGGCACAGCGGCCGCGTCGTTTTCCCGCGTCCGATGCTCGACCGCCCCGGTCTCGAATTCAGTTTCAGTGGCCTGAAAACCGCCGCCCTAGTAGCCTTGCGAGGCCGCGAGCCGGATGAGCCGGGGCGGGCTGACATTGCGCGCGGCTTCGAAGAAGCGGTGGTCGAGACGCTCGCCGAGAAGACGCGGCGGGCGCTGCTCGCCACCGGCCATCGACGAGTGGTGGTGGCCGGTGGCGTCGGAGCCAATCAAAGGCTGCGCGGGCGCCTTGCGGCGATCGCGCGCGCGACCGGGGCCCGGTTGTATTTTCCGCGGGCGGAATTCTGCACCGATAACGGCGCAATGATCGCGCTCGCCGGGTGTCTGCGGCTGAGCCGGGGCGAGCATCAGGGTCTTGCCCTCGGGGCGCGCGCCCAGTGGGATCTGGCGGAGCTCACCGCTCAGGGGGATTGAATAAAGGACGATGGACAAGATCTTCATACATGCGCTCAAGACCGAGACCATCATCGGCATCTATGACTGGGAGCGGCAGGTTCGCCAGACGGTGGTGATCGACCTCGCGTTCTCGGCCGACATTCGCAAGGCGGCGCTGAGCGACTCGATCGAGGACACGCTCAATTACAAGCGGGTCGCGAAGCGCGTGCTCGCGCTGGTCGAGGGCTCGAAATTCCATCTGGTCGAGACACTCGCCGAGCACATCGCGATGCTGATCCTGGAGGAGTTCGGGGTCTCCTGGGTGAGCGTGGTTCTGAGCAAGCCCGGCGCCGTGCGCAGCTCGCGCGATGTGGGGGTCGAGCTCGAGCGCGATCGCAGCGCGCTCGAGGCGTGGCGGGCCGCGCGCGCCGCGGCTGCGCACTAGGGCCTGTCAACGGGACCGCCGCTCACAGACTGCGGCCGCCGTCGACGGTGAGGATCTGGCCGGTGACATAAGGTGCATCGTGCGCAAAGAACAGGACGGCGCGGGCGATGTCCCGCGGAGTGCCTGCTCGCTTGAGCGCGGTCTTGCCGATGATTTCCTGCTTGAGTGCCTCGTCCATGCCGTGCTCGGGCCAGAGCACCGGTCCGGGCGCGATGCCGTTGACTCGAACCTCGGGGGCGAGCTCGCGGGCGAGCGCTCGCGTGAGCATGGCGAGTCCCGCCTTGGCGACACTGTAAAGCGGAAAATGCCTCAAGGGGCGCTGTGCGTGAATATCGACGAGATTGAGGATGAGACCGCGACGCTCGGCGAGGCTCGGCGCCGCCGCCTGCGAGAGGAACAGCGGCGCGCGCAGGTTGCTCCCCATGAGATCCTCCCACTGAGCGAGCGTGATCTTACCGACGGGCGTCGGATAGAACGTCGAGGCGTTGTTGACGAGCAGGTCCAGGCGGCCGAATTGCTCGAGCACCCCCTGCATGAGGCGCGCGGGGGCGGCGGCCGAGAGCAGATCCGCCTCGATCGTCGCGGCCGATCCGGGACGCCGGCCGTTGAGCTCCGCGGCGAGCGCCTCGGCGGCCTCGTGCGAGGATCGATGATGGATCATCACGCGCGCGCCCGCGCCGTGCAGCGTGCGGGCGATCTCGGCGCCCACGCGACGTGCGGCGCCGGTGATAAGCGCCACCTGATCTGCGAGCGCGGCGCCGTCCGTCGGGGTCGTCATGCCTGAGGACGATACCGGATTGCACCGGCAGCGTGTACCCGCGGGCGCCGAGCTCGAGCTCGACGCGCACCAGCGCGCGCATGCCGAGCGCGTGCGCGAGCGCCTGACGGATGAGATCCGCGCCGCCGGCGGCTGGATCGGCTTCGAGCGTTTCATGGAGATCGCGCTGTATGAGCCCGGGCTCGGCTACTACAGCGCCGGCGCGCGCAAGTTCGGCGCGGCCGGAGACTTCGTGACCGCGCCCGAGATCTCGCCGTTGTTCGGCGGCTGCCTCGCCCGCCAGTGCGCGCAGGTGCTCGAGACGCTCGGCGGGGGCTCGATCCTCGAGATCGGCCCGGGCAGCGGGCGGCTCGCGGTCGACCTGCTGCGCGAGCTCGAGCGTCTGCAGGGACTGCCGGCGCGCTACTGGCTGCTCGAGCCGAGCGCCGATCTGCGCGAGCGCCAGCGCGCACTCATCGGCACCGAGCTGCCCCAGCTCGCGGAGCGGTGCGTGTGGCTGGACGCGCCGCCGGCCGGCGGCTTGTGCGGCGTGGTGCTCGCGAACGAGGTGCTCGATGCGCTGCCCGTGCGGCGCTTTCGCCGCCGCGCGGGGCGGTACGAGGAGCTCGGGGTCGCGCGCGTGACGCGGGGATTCGTCTGGTCGCCCCGTGCAGGCGATGCGGCGCTCCAGTCGACCTGCCGGACGCTCGAGGCGCTCGGCGGCCCGTGGCCGGAGGGCTACGAGTCGGAGTTTTGTCCGCGGCTTTCGGCGTTCACCTCGACGATCGCCGCGGCGCTCGAGCGGGGACTCGCGCTGTGGATCGACTATGGCTTGCCGCGGCGCGAGTATTACGCAGCGCAGCGGGCCGGCGGAACGCTGCTGGCGCACTTCCGCCACCGGGCGTTCGAGGAGCCGCTCGACTGGCCGGGTCTCATGGACATCACTGCCTGGGTCGACTTCACGGCGCTCGCCGAGGCGGGCGATGCCGCACGGTGCGAGCTCGCAGGGTTCACCCCGCAGACCTATTTTCTCGCGGCGCTCGGGATCGATGAGCTCATTGCACGGCACACCGGTGAGGCGCGCATCAGCGCCACCGGGCAAGCGCATCGACTGCTGCTTCCGGGTGAGATGGGAGAGCGCTTCAAGGTCATGGGCTGGGTGCGGGGTCTCGATGCAGAACTTGCGGGCTTTCGTCTCAAGGATCTGCGCCACACGCTCTGAGGTGCTTAGGGTCAGCCGGAGGCGGCGGAACGCGCGCTCGCGATCGCTGCGAGACGCCGTCGGCGAATCAGCTCGGCGAGCTCGGGTCCCTTGAGCGTCTTCGCCTCCTCGGCGGAGGGCTTGATGAGGGCCGCGGCCTCGCGTGCGGCGTGCAAGTAAGCGCGCTGCGGGTAAGGACGATCCTCGAGCCCGAGCCGTCCGCGTGAGTCGGCTTCGCACGCGAGCAGCACCTGCGCAAATCGCTCCGGTCGCCGAAAGGCGTCCGCGCGCTCGAGAAAATCCAGCACCGTTGCGGGCTTGAGCTCGAAGGCCCGGTGCACGATGCCGTGGAAGCGCGCCACGATCAGTGCGAGGGCGCGATACTCCCCCGGCAGCCGCAGCCGCTCGGCGAGCTTCCCGATGAGATGCACGCTGCTCGCCTCGTGCCCCTTGTGATTCGGCCAGTCGGCGGGCGGCGTAGCGCCCTTGCCGAGATCGTGCACCAGCGCGGCAAAGCGCACCCGGGTGTCCGCGCTCAGCCGCGCCGCCTGATCGAGCACCATCAGCACGTGTACGCCGGTGTCGATCTCCGGATGCCACTCGGGCGGTTGCGGGACGCCGAACAACCGGTCGAGCTCGGGAAAGATGCGCGCGAGCGCGCCGCACTCGCGCAGCACCTCGAAGAACACGCGCGGTGCCGCTTCGCGCAGCGCCTTCTCCGTCTCCTGCCAGACCCGCTCCGCCACCAGCGCATCGACCTCGCCCGCCGCCACCATGCCGGACATGAGCGCGCGAGTCTCGCTCGCGATCCGAAAGCCGAGCGGCGCGAAGCGCGCCGCAAAGCGGGCGACGCGCAACACGCGCACCGGATCCTCGCTGAAGGCGGGCGAGACGTGACGCAGCAGCCGCGCCTCGAGATCGCGGCGCCCGCCGTACGGGTCGAGCAGCGCGCCGTCCGCGCTCTGCGCCATCGCATTCAAGGTGAGATCGCGTCGTGCAAGGTCCTCCTCGAGCGTCACCTCCGGACCAAATTCCACGCTGAAGCCGCGATACCCTGGCGCGACCTTGCGCTCGCGCCGCGCGAGCGCGTACTCCTCGCGTGTGTGCGGATGGAGGAACACCGGGAAGTCGCGGCCGACCTCATGGAAGTGAAGACGCAGCAGCTCCTCGCGACTGCTCCCGACGACGACCCAGTCGCGCTCCTTCACCGGTAAGCCGAGCAGTGCGTCCCGAACGGCGCCGCCGACCAGATACACTTGCATCGGTGAATAGTAGCAGCATCCTTGCAAGGCTCCGCGCGCTCCTCACGCTCGCCCTGCTGTGTGCCGGGTGCACCGGCTGCTACCTCACGCAGAGCGCGGTCGGAGAGCTCTCGCTGCTGTCGCGGCGCGTGCCGATCAAGCGGGTGATCGCCGATCCGGCGACGCCCCCGGCGCTGCGCCTCAAGCTCGAAGAAGTCGCATCGATCCGCGCGTTCGCGGTGACCAACCTCGGTCTGCCCGACAACGGCAGCTACCGCAGCTACGCCGATGTGCACCGCCCGTACGTGGTCTGGAACGTGGTGGCTGCACCCGAGTTTTCCGTCGACCCGCGCACCTGGTGCTATCCGGTCGTCGGCTGCGTGGCTTATCGAGGCTACTTCGCCGAGCGGCGCGCGCGCGCCTTCGCCGACCGGCTCGTCGAGCGTGGATATGAAGTCGAGGTGGCGGGTGTTGCAGCCTATTCGACGCTCGGGCATTTCGATGATCCGGTGCTCAACACCATGCTCGGCTGGAACGACGTCGAGCTCGCCTCGATCCTGTTTCACGAGCTCACGCATCAGCTCATCTATCTGCCGGACGATGCGGATTTCGACGAGGCGCTTGCGGTCACCGTCGAGGAGGAGGGCGTGCGGCGCTGGCTCACCGCGCAGGGGCGGCCGAAGGATCTTGCTCACTTCGAGCTCGAGCAGCATCGCTATCGCGAAGTCGTGGCTCTCGTCGAGGGGACCCGCGCGCAGCTGCGGGTGCTGTACGCGCAGCCGATGCCCGATGCGCTCAAGCGGGAACGCAAGCGGGCCGCGTTCGCCGACTTGCGCGCCTCCTACGAAGCCTTGAAAGCCGGCTGGGGCGGAGAGTCAGCGTTCGATGCCTGGTTTCAAGGCGACATCAATAATGCGTACCTGGCCTCGATTGCCACGTACTTCCGCTGCGTCCCGGGATTCCAGCGCGAGCTGGCCGCCGTGCATGACGATCTCACCGCCTTCTACCGCCGCGTGCGCGAGCTCGCGAAGCTCGATCAGAAGAGCCGCGATGCCCGGCTGTGCGCCGCCGCCGATGCGGCCTGAGCCGGTCGCGGCGGCCGCGATCGCGGAGCAGTACATCCGTCATGGATCGGCGGAATTTCGGCGCACGAATCTCGCCCTCTTCGCCGCGGGAGTCGCGACCTTCGGCCTGCTCTACTGCGTGCAGCCTCTCATGCCGGCGCTCAGCCTCGAGTTCGCCGTGCCGGCGGCGGTGAGCGCTCTTTCGCTGTCGCTGCCGAGCGGGGTGCTCGGAGTCGCACTGCTGTTCGCGGGGGCGCTGTCCGACGCCTGGGGCCGCAAGCGCATCATGTCCGCATCGCTCCTGTCCTCCGCCGTGCTCATGCTGCTCAGCGCCGCGGCGCCCGACTTGAGGACGTTGCTGTGGCTTCGTGCCCTGCTCGGCCTCACCTTGAGCGGCCTGCCGGCGGTCGCGATGACCTATCTCAGCGAGGAAATGCATGCGGACTCGATCGGTCTCGGCATGGGTCTGTACATCGGCGGCAGCGCCGTGGGTGGGCTCGGAGGCCGTCTTCTCGCCGGCGTGATGTCGGACCTTTGGGGCTGGCGGGCCGGCCTTGCCGCGGTCGCGCTCCTGGGTCTGCTGGCCGCGGTCGTGTTCATGCGCTCGCTGCCCGCCTCGCGCCACTTCACGCGCCACCCGCTCGAGCCGCGGGCCCAGCTCGCCCGCTTTGCCGGTCTGTTCGCCGATGCCGGGCTGCCCTGGATGTTCGCGGAGGGCTTCGTGCTGCTCGGCGCGTTCGTGACGCTCTACAACTACATTGGCTACCGGCTGATGGGGCCGCCTTACCGTCTGAGTCAGTCCGCAGTCGCGCTGCTGTTCAGCGTCTACCTGGTCGGGACCTTGAGCTCGACCGTCGTCGGGCACCTCGCAGGCCGGTTGGGACGGCGGCGCGTGCTCTGGACCATGTTCGTCCTCATGCTCCTCGGTCTCGGTCTGACGATGCTCGAGTCGCTCGGGCTCATCATTGCCGGCATGGCCGTGGTCACGTTCGGCTTCTTCGGCGGCCACTCGATCGTCAGCAGCTGGGTTGGCCGGCGGGCGGGCCGCGCGAAGGCCCAGGCCTCCTCGATGTACCTTTTCGCGTATTACCTCGGCTCAGGCATCGCAGGCGCGGCCGGGGGCATTTTTTACGCGAGCCATGGCTGGCGCGGTGTCGCGGCGTTCGTCGCGTGGCTGTTCCTCGCCGGTCTTCTGATCGCCTGGCGTCTGTACCACGTGCCGGTGCTCGTCGCAGCGGGCGCGGGTGCGGAGCCGCCGCTGCCGTGAGGCCTGTCCTCTACGGCTGGGAGTCTCTCTCGCTCTCGTGCTCGGGCACGGTGAGCGCGTGTCCGGCGGCCGCCCGGTCCTGGCTGAGGCGCTTGTTGTATTCGAGCGCGCCGAGGTACTGCATGGCGATCGCGACCAGCGAATGCGGCTCGATCTTCAGCCTCGCGAAGCCGTTCTCGGTGCAGACGCTGTCGACGGTGAGTGAGCGGAAGTTGTCGGTCGAGAACGGACGACCCGGCACGAAATTCATGACCAGCGCCTGCAGGCGCGCGAAGATGCTCGGCAATCCGATGATCAGGCGGTCGTGACCCGTGATCTTCGCGACCAGGCTCACGATCTCGCGCAGCGTGTACACCCGCGGGCCACCGAGCGGGTAGGTCTGGCGGCTCGCAGCGCCGCCGTACATCGAGTGCAACAGGGCGTCGATGACGTCATCGACGTACACCGGCTGGAAGCGCGCCTCCGCGCAGGCCAGCGGAAAGACGAAGGGTACCGAGGCGAGAAGGCCGGCGAAGCGACTGAGGAACGAGTCGCCGGGGCCGAACATGACCGAGGGCTGAAAGATAGTCCAGTCGAGGCCCGAGCTTTCCCGGATGAGCTTCTCGGCCTCGCCTTTGGACTTGAGATAGTAGCTCGGAGCGTCCACGGCCGCCTTGAGCGCCGACATCTGCAGCAGCCGGACGACGCCCGCGGAGCGCGCGGCCTGCAGTACGACGCGCGTGAGCTCCGTGTGGGCGCGGCGGAATCCGCCGCCGCCGAAGCCGCGCTCGTTGAGTATGCCGACCAGGTTCACCACGACCTCGTTGCCGCGAAAGCGCTCGCTGAGCTGCGCCTCGTCGTAGACATCGCAGTTGTCGAGGGTGAGCCCGGGGAGCACGAGCAGATGCTTGTGCAGCTCGCGATTGCGCGACAGCACGGTGACCTGGTGACCCTGCTCGATCAGGCGCGCGACCAGCCGGGTGCCGACGAAGCCGGTACCGCCGAGGATGCACAGAGACAAGCGCCGCATGCTCGCCCTACCGAATTGGAATGAGCACGACCGCGGAGCCGCGCCGCACGTTGAGCAGCAGCAGATTGAGTCCCTTCGCCGCCTCGCGGAAGCTCTTGGTGCTCGTCACCGGCGTTCGGCCGACGCCGACGATGAGATCGTTGGTGCGCAGACCCGCCTGCGCCGCCGGACTTCCCTCCTGGACGGATTTCACCAGGACTCCCCCGGCATTGGGCGCATCGGCCAGATCGGCGCCCTCGAGTCCGCTGTTGATGTCGACGGCGTTGGCGGTCTCGGTCTCGGAGCGCTCGGCGACGAGTGCCGTCACCTTGAGCGGTTTGCCATCGCGCAGCAGCCCGACCTCGACCGAATCGCCGACCCTGAGCATGCCGATTGCATTGCGCAGCTCGCCCGCGTTGTGCATGGGAACGCCGTTCACCGAGACGATGATGTCGCCGGTCTTGATGCCCGCCTTGTCGGCGGCCGAGCCCTGCGAGACGCCCGCCACCAGCGCGCCGCTCGATTCGGTCAGGCCGAATTCCTTGGCGACGTCCGGCGTGACGTTGTAGATGTTGACGCCGAGCACCCCGCGCTTCACCTGCCCGTACTTGATCAGCTGATCCATCACGCCCCGGGCCATGTTGACCGGAATCGCGAAGCCAATGCCGATGTTGCCGCCGCTGCCGGAGAGGATCGCGGCATTGATCCCGACGAGCTCGCCGCGCAGGTTGACCAGCGCACCGCCCGAGTTTCCGGGATTGATGGAAGCATCGGTCTGGATGAAGTCCTCGTAGCCTTCCGGATTGATCCCCGAGCGGCCGAGGGCGCTGACGATGCCCGCGGTGACGGTGTTCTGCAGACCGAAGGGATTGCCGATCGCGACGACGTAGTCGCCGACCTCGAGCTTCGAGGAATCACCCAGGGTCAGGGCGGTCAGGTTGGGCTGCTTCGCCTGCAGCACCGCGATGTCGGCGCCCTCGTCGGACCCCACCACCTTGGCGGTGAAGCTGCGGTTATCGAGGAGCGTCACCGTGATCTCGCTTGCATTCTCGATCACGTGGTAATTGGTGATGATGTAGCCGTTCTTGGCATCGACGATCACCCCCGAGCCGGCGCTCTGGAACTGTCGCTCGCGCGGCTTGGAATCGGGCGGGATGTCGAAGAAGCGGCGAAAGAACGGATCATCGAGCAGCGGATTGCGTCCTTGACGCTCCTTGATCGTCCCGCGCGTGGCCACGTTGACCACGGCCGGTGAGACGCGCTTGACCATGGGCGCGAGCGAGGGCATCGGGGCGGCGTCGAGCGGCGAGGCCACAGCCGCCTGCGCCTCGGCGCCGCTCAAGAAAACGGCCGCCAGCGTGCTCGCCGCCAGCACACGCGCCACAACACTCGATCGCAGGTTCATGCGCACTCCGTCCTCTTTCTCTCAATCCCGGGGGGAATTTCTCGCCCGCGATCTTACACGCATGCGCTGCGCGGCCCGCAGGTGCGACTGGAGGTCATCACCCGGACGGACTCCTTTCAGGGGATCGACCCACCCAGGCCGGTGGACTGTCAACAGGACATATTGTGGATATCGTGTGGAACACAATATCTTGCGGTCGAGAGGGGACGCTGCCCGGACCCGTTGTTTCGCAGTTGCAGCAAGGAAATTTATCGAGATAATCTAATAAATATTTGATTTATAAGAATAATTTTTGCATGAAATCAAGAGAAAAAGCGCTTGACGATCCTCGTGACGCAGCCGTAATCTTCGGCCCAAGACACAATATGTTGTGGTCCTGATCTTCGAGTTAGTCCCCCTGACGAGCACCGCGGCGAGCCTTAGTTGGAGGCTCTCTTGTCTTCGGGATCCACACCACAATGATAAAGGGAGCGTTTCAATACAAATGAATACGGTGGTCAAGATCCAGCCAAAAGACGTCGGCAGCGTTTCTTACCAAGAAGCCTCCTATGACATCTGGGACAAAAAATACCGGCTGATCGCCAAGGACGGGACGCCCATCGACAAGACCATGGACGACACCTACAAGCGTGTCGCCCGTGCGCTTTGCGAGGTCGAGCCCGAAGAGGAACGCGAGCGCTGGTACGAATCCTTTCTCTGGGCGCTGCGCCACGGCGCCATCCCGGCCGGGCGTGTGACCTCGAACGCCGGTGCGCTCGAGCACAAGCCGGCGACCTCAACCATCAACTGCACGGTGTCGGGGACGATCCGTGACTCGATGGACGACATCCTGACCAAGGTGCACGAGGCGGGACTCACGCTCAAGGCGGGCTGCGGTATTGGTTATGAATTTTCGACGTTGAGGCCGCGCGGCGCCTACGTGTCGGGTGCGGGCGCCTACACCTCGGGCCCGCTCTCCTTCATGGATATCTACGACAAGATGTGTTTCACCGTGTCCTCCGCGGGCGGGCGTCGCGGCGCGCAGATGGGCACCTTCGAGATCGGGCATCCGGACGTGCTCGAGTTCATCCGCGCCAAGCGCGAGAACGGCCGGCTGCGCCAGTTCAACCTGTCGTTGCTGATCACCGATGACTTCATGCACGCGGTGAAGAGCGATGGCGAGTGGAAGCTCGCCTTCCCCATCACCGAGAAGGAATACGCGGCCGAGCGCCCCGATCTGGGCGACCCCGCAAAATTCGTGTGGCGCGAATGGCCGACCACGGAAGGGTACGTGGCGAATCCGGAGGGGCTCGTCGCGTGCAAGATCTACAAGGTCCTGCCCGCGCGTCGCGTGTGGGACATGATCATGGCCTCGACCTACGATTTCGCCGAGCCGGGGTTCATCCTCATCGATCGCGTGAACGAGATGAACAACAACTGGTGGGAGGAGAACATCCGCGCCACCAACCCGTGCGTCACCGCCGATACGCGGCTCGCCACGCGCTACGGACTCGTGAAGATGGGCGATCTGTACGACGCGCGGGTCGACATCGAGGCGACCGTGGACGTGCGCGCCCTGGGAGAACACCGGCTCGGCGTGACGACACGCCCCGCCGTGCCCGTCTTCATGACCGCGCCTTCGGCCGACGTCTATCGGGTCACCACCGAAGCGGGCTACGAGATCAAGGCCACGGAATGGCACGATTTCTATACCTCGCGCGGCAAGATCAAGCTCAAGGACCTGAAGATCGGTGATGAGCTCCTTATTCAGTCGGGCAAGGGCCAGTTCGGCAGTTGTGGATCGGCCGAGATAGGCACGATCCTCGGCTTGATCACCGGCGACGGACACTTCACGAATCACGGTCAGGGTCAGCAGGCCGCGGTCATCAATCTGTGGGGCGAGGACCGCGCCTGCGCCGACGAGATCGTTCAAGCCGTCAACCTGTTGATCGCGGGGTGGGCGGCCAGACCGCGCCAGTATCAGGTCAGCGCGGTGGCCGTGCCGGAGCGCAATCTCGTCATGATTCGCTCGGTGCTGCTGATGCGCAGACTGAAAGAGTTTCTCGGTGTCACGCCAAGCTGCAAGAAGCACGTGCCCGAGATCATCTGGCGCGGTAACGAGGAGTGCGTCAGGGGCTATTTACGCGCTCTGTTCCAGGCGGACGGCACGGTCAATACGTCGGGTCACGACTGCACCTCGTGCAGTGTGCGTCTCGCATCGAGCGAGCCCTCGTTGCTGAAGGACGTTCAGGTGCTGCTGTCGAATCTCGGTGTGTTCTCGAGTATCCACAAGCGCCGAGATGCCGGAAGCCGCCTCTTGCCCGACGGCAAGGGCGGCAAGAAAGCCTACCAGTGCAAGGCAGACTACGAGCTGATCATCGACGGTGAGTCGCGCGACATCTTCATGGAGGAAGTAGGGTTCATCTGCGAAAGCAAGAACGAGAAATACCGTCGATGGGCGGAGGGTAAGGCGCTGGCGAAATCACAGCGCTTCGTGAGCCGGATATCCGAGATTCGGCAAGTGGGCAAGGAAGCGGTTTTTGATACCACTCAGAGCGACAAAAATTCCGTCATATTCAACGGGTTGGTGACGGGTCAGTGCGGCGAACAGCCATTGCCGCCGTACGGCTCCTGCCTCTTGGGCTCGGTGAACCTCACCAAGTTCGTCGTCGCGCCGTTCACCGAGGAGGCGCGCTTCGACTGGGAGACCTATCGCAAGGTCGTCAAGGTGTTCACGCGCATGCTCGACAACGTCGTCGAGATCAACGGCCTGCCGTTGCCGCGGCAGCGCGAGGAGATCATGCGCAAGCGCCGTCACGGCATGGGATTTCTCGGCCTGGGCTCGACCATCACCATGCTGTGCATGAAGTACGGCTCGAAGAAATCCGTGGCGTTCACGCAGAACGTGTCGCGCGAGATGGCGCTCGCCGGCTGGGAGGCCGCGCTCGACCTCGCGCGCGAGAAGGGCCCGGCTCCCATCATGGATGAGGAGTTCACGGTGACCCCCGAGATGCTGCGCAAGCGTCCCGAGATGGCGAAGGACGGCTGGCGGGTCGGCGCAAAGGTCCCGGGCCGGGTGCTGCACGCGCGCTACAGCCGCTACATGCAGCGCATCGCCGAGGCGGCGCCCGAGCTCGTCGAGGAGCTCGCCGAGGTTGGTGCGCGCTTCACGCACCACACCTCGATCGCGCCGACCGGCACCATCTCGCTGTCGCTCGCGAACAATGCCTCGAACGGCATCGAGCCGTCCTTTGCGCATCACTATTTCCGCAACGTGATTCGCGAAGGCAAGAAATCGAAGGAGAAGGTGGACGTCTTCTCATTCGAGCTGCTCGCGTATCGGGAGATGGTGAATCCGCGCGCGATGCCGAACTCGCAGAACCCGGCGGAGAAGCTGCCGGACTACTTCATCTCGGCCGACGACATCGGACCCAGGGAGCACGTCGACATCCAGGCGGCCTCGCAGTTGTGGATCGACTCCTCGATCTCCAAGACCGCCAATGTGCCGACGGACTACAAGTACGAGGACTTCAAGGACATCTACCTCTACGCCTTCGAGCAGGGGCTGAAAGGCTGCACCACGTTCCGCTTCAATCCGGAAGCATTCCAGGGCGTGCTCGTCAAGGAGGACGACCTCAAGAATACGGTCTATGTATTCACGCTCGAGGACGGCACCGAAGTGGAGGCGCGCGGCGATCAGGAGATCGAGTACGACGGCGAGGTGCATACCGCGGCGAACCTGTTCGATGCGCTCAAGGAAGGCTATTACGGGAAATTCTGATATGACCATCAAGATCGAAAAGAAGATCGCGAAGTACCGCGTGCAGAAGCCCGAGGCGCGCGAGGCCGCGACGCCGACGGCCGCGGCGGTCAAGGCGCCGCCGGCGCCTCCGGACAACGTCATCTGGATGCACGAGAAGCTCGAGCGTCCCGAAGTGCTCGTGGGCTCGACCTACAAGATCAAGACGCCGGTATCCGATCATGCAATGTATGTGACCATCAACGACATCGTGTTGAACGAGGGAACGCCTCATGAGCAGCGCCGGCCCTTTGAGGTGTTCATCAATTCGAAGAACCTGGATCACTTCCAGTGGATCGTCGCACTGACCCGCGTCATCTCGGCCGTATTCCGCAAGGGCGGTGACACGACCTTTCTGGTCGATGAGCTCAAGGCCGTGTTCGACCCGCGGGGCGGTTACTGGCAGCCGGGCGGCAAGTACATGCCTTCGACGATCGCCGAGCTCGGCTACGTCATCGAGCGCCATCTGCAGTCGATCGGGCTGCTCAAGAAGCCCGAGCTCGATGAGCACCAGAAAAAGCTGGTGCAGGAGAAGCGCGCCGAGTTCGAGGCGCGCACTCGCCAGACCGATGCGTTCTCGAAGTCGCACTTCCCCGAAGGGGCGCAGCTCTGCACCAAGTGCAACACGGCGGCCGTGGTGATGATGGACGGCTGCAATACGTGCCTCAACTGCGGCGACTCCAAGTGCGGATAGGGCCTCCCGAGGGGTCCTAGTGCACCGATCGTCAGGGTAGGGAATCTGCGCCGAGCCCGAGCGCTTGCGACGCTCTGGTTGCTCGGACTTCTGCTCGTCCCGGGCGCGCACGCCACAGAGCCCGAAGTCTTCGCGCGGCCTGCCGAGCTCGAGCGCGACGTGCGCTTCTGGATCCGCGTCTACACCGAGGTGACGACCGACGGTGGCCTGTTGCACGACGACTGGAATCTCGGCCTCGTCTACGAGGTGCTGCATTTCGATCCGGCGGCCCCGCCCCGTCAGCGCGAGCGGCAGGTGGTGCAGGCGAAGATGCGCTATGCGGCGTTGTTGCGCCGCTTTGCGGCGGGCGATACCGACTCGCTGACACGCCACGAGCGGCGCATCCTGCACGCCTTCGGCGAGCACGCGATGGCACGGGATTTTCTCGATGCCGTGGAGCGTATTCGCTTCCAGCTCGGCCAGGCCGATCGGTTTCACGAGGGGTTGATTCGCGCCGAGGCGTGGGAGCGGCAGATCGCCGGGGTTTTCGAGCAGCGCGGAGTGCCGAGGGAGATCGCGGCGCTTCCGCACGTCGAATCCTCGTTCAACCCGGCGGCGTATTCCAAGGTCGGGGCTGCGGGGCTGTGGCAATTCATGCCCTCGACGGCAAAGCGCTTCATGCGCGTCGACGGCGTCGTCGATGAGCGTCTCGACCCCTACGCGGCCACCGAGGCCGCGGCCAATCTGATGCTCTACAACTACCGGCTGCTCGGCAGCTGGCCGCTCGCGGTGACGGCCTACAACCACGGCCCTGCGGGCCTGAAGCGCGCCCAGGAGGCGCTCGGTACCAGCGATATCGCGGTGATCGTCAAGCGCTACCAGGGCGCGACCTTCGGCTTCGCCTCGCGCAATTTTTACGTGGCCTTCCTGGCGGCGCTCGAGGTGGATCGCAATGCCGAGAAATATTTCGGACCGCGCACGCGGCTGCCGGATGCCGAGAGCACCGTGGTGCAGGTCCCGGATTACGTGCCTGTCGAGGCGCTCGCGCGCGCCTTCAAGGTCGATCTGCAGGCGCTGCGGGTGCTGAACCCGGCGTTGCGTCCACCGGTGTGGAGCGGGGCGCGCTGGGTGCCGCGCGGCTATTCGCTGCGCATTCCCGATTCGCCGCCCGGCCGCGAGATCAGCGCCGCCTGGGAACGGCTTCCTCCGGCGCAGCGCTACCTTGCCCAGCGCAACGACGGACGGCACAAGGCGCGCCGCGGAGAGACGCTCGCGGGCCTGGCGGCCGCGAGCGGTGTGAGCATCGGTCGCCTGCTCGCAGCCAACGGCTGGAGCGCTGAGCACGTGCTCGCGCGCGGCGACGTCGTCAATATTCCGCTGCCCGCATCGCGCGCGGAGCGTGCGGAGCACGTGGAGCACGTGGAGCACGTGGAGCCGGCGGAGCTTGCGGGTGCGGCGGCTTCACCGGCCGGCGCCCGGGACGGCTCCAGCGCCGCTGCGGCGGGGGTCCCGCCCCCGGCCCCGGCGAGTGCGGTCGGCTCGCAGGTCGCGGCGGCGCCGCGCGGGGGCGCGAACCAGGCCCCGATCGCCGCCCCGGTCCCGCCGGTGCCGCCCCCCACCACGCCGCCCGCCGCGCCCCCGGCGCCGACCGCGGCCGCCATCTCACCGCCGCCGCGAGAGCCGGTGGCCCAGCGGCAAACCGGGGGCATCGCGCTGTTGCCGGCGAGCACGCCGAGCGGCGCCGGCGACCCGAACGACTACTCGATCGGTCCCGGCGATACGGTGATCGTGCAGGTGGGCGAGACACTCGGGCACTTCGTGACCTGGTCGGGCGTCGATGCCCAGACGCTGCGTCGCCTGAACCGGCTGGATCGCCACTCGCGGGTCACCGTCGGGCGGCGCCTGAGGCTCGATCTTTCACAGGTGGGCGCTGAGCAGTTCGTGGCGGCGCGCCGCGCCTATCATCACCAGGTGCAGGATGCGTTCTTCGAGCAGCATCGGATCGCAGGCACCGACAGCTACAGCATCAAGCGCGGCGATTCGCTGTGGACCATTGCGGAGAGAAGCGGCGAGCCGGTCTGGCTCATCGCGCAGTACAACCCTGATGTGGATCTCGAGGGGATGCGCCCCGGCACGACGATCACGTTGCCCCGGGTCGAGGCGATCAACCGCCAGTAGGTGTTTTGGAGGGGGTCAATAACCTTGTGCAGCGACGTAGCCCGCAAGCGCCTGCCGTGCCGCGGGGCTTGCGGCAAAGCGCACGGGCGCGCCTCCCTCGGCCTTCACATCGAGCTCGATGCTCTGGCTGGCGGCCATGCGCTTGAGCAGCGGGATGTCCGCACCGAAGTAGGCGGTCTGTCCCCATGAGGCGATGGGTTGGTAAGCCCCGTGCGTGAGCTGCGGCGGGTCGATCGTGCTCAGCACCACCGGAGCGCCGTCGAGCACGAGCGTCACGGTGCCCTGCATCCGGATCGAGTCGAATTGCCAGTCGTTGCCGGGCGCGACGTGCACCCACAGCCCATAGCTCGGCGTGCCGGAGCGATCCCACTCGACGGGCCCGAGGTACGCGAAACTGATGTGCTTGCCCTGGGTCGGAAAGTTGTTCGCGGCCTGCGTGAGCATGATGGGCTTGCGCAGCTCCTCGACCGTCATGCCGGTACGCTCGTCGAGCACCTCGGCGGGCTTGATGGAGGATTGGGTGCTGCACGCCACCAGCACGAGTGCAGCGGCGCTTGAGAATCGCGAGAACTGCATCACAAGATTATAGCCGTCAGGTTGAGCCGATGCCGGTTATGTCATTCGTCACACGCTATAATTTTCTCATGATCGACCGACGAAGGCTTCTCGCGCCCCTGCTGGGTGTCTTCGGTCTCGTGGGCCTCGCCGCAGCCGATGGCTTCAACGCCGGCAGCACGCACGCCGACGATATCGCCGTGGCGGATCACATCGTCGTACGCAAGGCGGAGCACAAGCTGTATCTGTACAGCGGTGAGCGGCTGCTCGGCGAATATCGTATCTCGCTCGGCCTGAATCCGACCGGCCAAAAGGAGCGCGAGCACGATTTTCGCACACCCGAAGGCCGCTACTACTTGGCGCGGCGCAACACGCGCAGTGAGTTCTTTCTGGCGATCCAGGTCTCGTATCCGAACAAGACGGACGAGCAGCGCGCCCAGCGGCACCACTGGCCGGCGGGCGGCTCGATCATGATCCATGGACTGCCGAATTCACCCCGTCATCCGGTGTCGTACTACACCTCGAATGACTGGACGGACGGCTGCATCGCATTATCCAACTCGGACATGGTCGAATTGTGGATGCGAACGCAGGACAACATCCCGATCGACATCTACCCGTGAGCGCCGAAGCGGGGGTGCCCGTGGAGGGAGCGATCGTCACCTCCGACATGGTCGATGCGCGGGTGACACCCCAGGGCAGCCTCGAGCATCTCTCGCAGCAGGAGATCGCTCAGCTCCTCGATTCGGGACAGGGCGGCCTCTATCCCCTGTTCCGCAAGTGCGCCCTGGCGGTGCTGTCCTCGGGCAGCGAGCTCGACGACGCGCGCGCGATCTTCGAGAAATACCGCGACTTCGACCTGCGCATCATGCGCCGCGCCTGGGGCATCAAGCTCGAGGTGAAGAACGCGCCGGCCACCGCCTTCGTCGATGGGGAGATGATCCGCGGCATCAAGGATCATCTGTTCGCGGTGCTGCGCGACGTGGTCTACATCTCGAACGAGATCGAAAGCGGACGCTTCGATCTCGCCTCCTCCTCGAGCATCACGAACGCGGTGTTTCACATCCTGCGCAACGCCCGGCTGCTCGAGCGGCAGCTGCGCCCCAACCTCGTGGTGTGCTGGGGCGGCCACTCGATCCGGCGCCACGAGTACGATTACACGAAAAAGGTCGGCTATGAGCTCGGCCTGCGCGAGCTCGACGTCTGCACGGGCTGTGGACCCGGGGCCATGAAGGGCCCGATGAAGGGCGCGACCATCGGCCACTCCAAGCAGCGCATCGTCAACGGCCGCTATCTGGGCATCACCGAGCCCGGCATCATCGCCGCCGAGCCGCCCAATCCGATCGTGAGCCAGCTGGTCATCATGCCGGACATCGAGAAGCGGCTCGAGGCATTCGTGCGTGTGGGGCACGGCATCGTGATTTTTCCGGGCGGCGCGGGCACCGCCGAGGAGATCCTGTATCTGCTCGGCATCCTGCTCGACCCCGCCAATCGTGACATGCCCTTCCCGATGGTATTCACCGGTCCCGCCGACACCTCGGACTACTTCAGGCAGATCCATGATTTCATCGGCTCGACGCTCGGCGCGAGCGCCCAGGCGCGCTACCAGATCATCATGGACGACCCGCCTGCGGTCGCGCGCGCGATGGTCTCGGGGCTCGCGCAGGTGCGCGATTACCGGCGGCGCCAGAGCGACTCGTACGGCTTCAACTGGCTGCTCAGGATTCCGCTCGAGTTCCAGCTTCCCTTCGAGGTGACGCATGCCTCGATGCGCAGCCTGCGCCTGTCCCGCGACCAGCCGGTGCACGAGCGAGCGGCCAATCTGCGGCGCGTGTTCTCGGGCATCGTCGCCGGAAACATCAAGGAATACGGCATCAACGCCATCGAGCGCCATGGGCCGTTCGAGTTGACGGGCGAGCCGGCCATCATGGGACCGCTCGATGCGTTGCTGCGCTCGTTCGTCGCGCAGCGACGGATGAAGCTCACCGGGGCCGATTACGTGCCTTGCTATCGACTCGTCGCATGAATGCGGCGCTGCGCATCCGGTATCGGCTCGACCTCCCGGATGGAACGCAGACGACGCTCGATTTTCACTTCGACCCCTCGAGCTTTAGGCTCATGAACGCGCCGCCGGCCGAGCCGCCCTTCTGGAGCGAGCTCGCCTTCAATCGCTGTGCCAACTGTCCGCTCGCCGTTGCCGACCACCGCCATTGTCCCGCCGCCCTGCACATGGCCTCGACGCTCGAGCCGCTGAAGAGCCTCGTCTCCTTCGACACCGTCGCAGTCACGGTCGTGCAGGCCGAGCGAACCGTGACGGCCGAGACCAGCGCGCAGCAGGCCATGAGCTCGATTCTCGGCCTCATCATGGCCACTTCAGGCTGCCCCTGGACGGATCGCCTGCGCCCGATGGCGCGCTTCCACCTGCCTTTCGCCAGCGAGACCGAGACGCTGTATCGCACGATCTCCATGTACCTGCTTGCGCGGCGGATCGCAGGCGGCGAGCAGGCGGGGGATTTCGGCGCGCTCGAGGAGCTGTACCGCAATCTGCACGTGGTGAATCGCGACATGTCGCGTCGCCTCGGAGCGGCGACCCGCTCGGATCCCGCTCGCAATGCGCTCGCGCTGCTCGACAGCTACACGACGCTGTTGCCGGCGGTGCTCGAGCGCTCGCTCGAGGAGCTCGCGCCTCTCTTCGATGCCTGGCGGACATAACGAACCCGATTCATTTAACTTACCGCGCCGATGGGTGAGATCCGCATCGCAATGCGCGTGCGCGTTCATCGGGCCGCCCTGTCCTCGTGACATAGTTCCAGACAGAGGGAGCGTGCGACATCTACTGTCGCGCGCAGAGGCACACGATGAGCGAGACCAAGCAGCTGACTCGATACACCGGCATCGACCGCCGCGCGCCCCGCGTGGAGAACGGTGTCGCCAAGCCGACCGCCGCGCCGCCGGGATTTCGCACCACCGGCGGGCCCGGAGGCCGCCACGCGGCCATCACCAACAGCCTGTACAACTGGCACAGCTACAAGAACTGGGCCGACAAGGTTCGCGGGAGCTGGGAAGAGAAGAAATAGCCGCCTGAGCCGGCGCTCGGCGCCGCCCGCGCAACGCAGGTGCGCCGCTGGCGCCGCGATCAGGCCGTCTCGGCCAGCGCGCTCGCGCCGTCGCTCGGTGGCTCGAGCGACTCCTTGGCCCGCAGCCATCCGAGCAGGCTCTCCCAGTCCTCCAGATCCTGCGCAACGAGATGACGCTTCATCTCGTGAAGGCCCACCCCCTGCTCCGCCGCGCGCACGTAGTTCTGCGAGTCACGCAGCGTCGCCACCACCGGTATGCGCAGCGTCTCGAGAAAACGCATCAACGACTGATAGATCACCGTGTTGCGCTTGACCCGGTTGGCGATCACTCCGATGCGATTCTCGTCCCGGCGCACCTTGGCGATGAGCAGAAGATCCGCAATGCAGCGCGAGCAGGTGTGGATGTCGATGTCGGAGGGCAGCACCGGAACCAGAATCGCGTCGGAATTCTTGGTGAACTCCGGCATCTCGTGGGCCATGACGGCCGCCGGGGTGTCGACGACGACGTGCGCTGCGTCGGGTGGAACGCGCAGCTGAAAGGAGCGCGTCATGCGCGTGTTGCGCTCGAAGGCCGCGATGCCGTGGATGAAGGGCTGTTGCGGGGTCCGCTTCTTGAGCCAGCGGGTGCTCGAGCCCTGGGGATCGTTGTCCATCAGCAGCGGATGGTCGCCCAAGGTCGCGAAGTAACTCGCGAGATTCGTCGCAACCGTCGTTTTTCCCGAGCCCCCTTTGGGATTCAGGACGAGAATTCGCTGCATGTGGGGGAGAGCCTACGCAGGCCCACGCACCATAGCAAGTATTGAGCCCCGGTAGATTTTGTAATGCGCTCCAGTACTGTGACCTCAAGCACGGTCGACCCGCGCCGGCCTCTCTAGGCTGACGCTCATGGAGTGGGTATTGCAGGTGGTCGACGAAGTCGACGACGCCGTCGCGGCCTTGAGACATCGCTTGCTCGGGCTCAATGGCGAGATGGGCGCGCTGATCGCGGCCCTGCGCAAGACGGGCGCACGGCGCTCCCGGCGCCTGCGGCGCGCCACTCGCTGAAGCGCTGCCCGAGGCCCACCCCGGCTTTCTCGTTCGCGGTGCGCTGCCGCGGCGCGCGCACATCCCGACCCTCATCATTTAAGATGCGTCATGCGCCGCTTTCGCTGCCGCATCACCGGGATCCTCGTTGCGCTCGCGAGCGCATGGGGAGCGGCATGCTCGCCGCACGCAGCCGCCCCGCCGCCGCTCAGCCCGCCGGCGGCAGCCACCTCGTTCCAGAGCGAGGATTTGAAGGTCGGCTCGGGCCCCGCGATCACCGCCGGGCGCGAGGCGGTGGTGCAGTACACCGGCTGGCTCTACGAGGCATCCGCTGCGGACCACAAGGGGCGCGAGTTCGACAGCTCGCGGCGCACGGGTCAGCCATTTCGCTTCGCGCTCGGCGCGGGCCAGGTGATCAAGGGCTGGGATCGGGGCGTTGCCGGGATGCAAGTGGGCGGCACGCGGCGCCTCATCATCCCGCCCGAGCTCGGCTACGGTGATGCCGGCGCGGACGATGTCATCCCGCCCGGCGCCACGCTCGTGTTCGACGTCGAGCTCATCGGCATCCAGTGATGCGAGTCACCCTGGCAGGCCCCGTCGGCGGGCTCGAGGCCGTCATCGAGGAGCCGCAACCCGACCCGCAACGCTTTGCCGTGATCTGCCATCCGCATCCCCTGTTCGGCGGCACGATGGACAACAAGGTCGTATGGACGATCGCCCGCGCGCTCGAGGAGCTCGGCGTGGGAACCCTGCGGTTCAATTTTCGGGGTGTCGGGGCGAGCGCGGGCAGCTATGAGGAGGGCATCGGGGAGACCGAAGATGCCGCTGCGGCGCTCGCTTACGGGGCCGAGCACTGGCCGCGCGCCCGCCCGATCATCGCCGGCTTTTCCTTCGGCGCCTACGTCGCGATCCGGCTCGCCCTGCGCTCGCCTCCGAGCCATCTCATCACCATCGCGCCCCCCGTCGGGCGCTTCCCGATCGCAGAGCTCGAGGTGCCTGCCTGCCCGTGGCTGATCGTGCAGGGTGATGCCGACGATGTGGTGGATCCCAGGGCCGTGCTCGAGTGGGCGCGGGGGCTCGTGCCCGAGCCTCAGCTGGTGGTGCTACCGGGAGTCGGGCATTTCTTCCACGGGGCGCTCGCCCGCCTGCGAGAAGCGCTGCAGGGTGCAGTCCGGAGCGGTTGAATCCGCAACCGCTCCGGAGCTCGACGTCAATTCACGAATTCCTTGAGGTTCTTCAGCGCGGCGATGCGCACCTTCTTGCTCGCCGGCTTCGCCTTGAACATCATCTTTTCGCCGTTGAAGGGGTTGATTCCCTCACGCGCCTTCGTGGCTGGCTTCTTCACCACTCGCATCTTCAGAAGCCCCGGCAGGGTGAACAGACCATGACTGCGCAGACTCTTCTTGATGGTGCTGGAAAGCGAGTCAAACACGGCTCCGACCTGCTTCTTGGAGAGCTCAGTTTCCTTGGAGATAAACGCGAGAATCTCGGATTTGGTCGGTGCTGCATTCTTTTTCGCCATATGGAATCTCCTGCTTGTGTTTTGCGAACGCGGACGACGGATGCCCACTGATTCAACTCGGCGCCGAAAATAACACAGAAAAAAGCCGATGTTTAGCGCAATCGAAAAAATTTTCGCGCGAGCAATGCGCGCGCGAGCCTTGTTTTTAAGGCTCCGCCGCGCCGCCTGCGCGAGAGAGGCGCAGCGCGAGCAAGCGCACTCGTCGAAAATTCATGAGGCTAGGAGCGTGTCTGAATACTTTACGTGTCCCTGCCGCGCTTCTTTTTCGTCCTTCAGCGCAACAGGATCAGCAGCGCGCCGATCGCGATCGACACCCAGAGAATCGAGAAATCGATCTGCCCGATGGGCGGAATGATCCGGCGCACGGGTCGCAAGACGGGCTCGCAGAGCTGCGCGAGCAGGCGCGTTCCCGGCGCATAGGCGCCCGGAGCGAGAACGCTCATCAGCCAGTAGAGCAAGAGCGCGAACAGGTAGATGCGCAGGATCATGTCGAGGAGGCTCTTCACGGTGATCACCGCGAGCAGCGTGGGATCGACGATGCCCGGGCCCAGGGCCAGCAGGGCGGCGGAGTGCACCGTCGCTGCGGCCAGCACCGCGACCACCGTGGCCGTGTCGACCCGGCGCATCGGCGGCAGCAGGCGCCGCAGCGGCAAAATCAGCCAGTTGGTCACCCGTACGATGGCATCCGCGAACGGGTCGCGAAAGTCGGCACGCACGAGCTGAAACAACAGTCGCAGCAGGAAGGCGAGCATCAGCAGCCAGAGCAGCGTATCGACGATATAGCGAACCGCGTCCATGATGTGCGCTCTCCTACGGTCCGTACTCGCGCCCGAGCTCGGCGGCGCGGCGTATGGCCGCATCGAGCGCCGCGGCCACCAGCGCACCGAGCCCACCTGCCTCGAATGCGTCCAGGGCCGCCGCGGTGGTGCCGCCGCGCGAGGTCACGCGCTCACGCAACGTCGCCAGCGGGTCGTCCGAGGTGCGTGCGAGCTGCGCCGCGCCGTAGGCCGTCTCGAGCGTCAAAGTGCGCGCGATCGCCGCCGGCAGCCCGCGCTCGTGCGCGGCCTGCTCGAGCAGCTCCATGAACCGGAAGAAATAGGCGGGACCGCTCCCGGAGAGCGCCGTCACCACGTCCATCTGCACCTCATCCTCCAGCCAGACCGTCGCGCCGACGGAGGCCATGACCGATTCGGCGCGCGCGCGCGCCGCAGCCTTGAGCTGCCCGGAAGGGGCATACAGGGCAGTGACGCCACAGCCGGCGAGCGCGGGCTGGTTCGGCATGGTGCGCACCAGGCCGGGATGCTCACCGCACCAGCGGCGCAGCGCCGCGTACGGAATGCCTGCCGCGATCGATATGACGAGCACGTCCGCGGTGCGCGCGAGCTGCGAAGCCAGGGCGCGGGCCACGGCGCGCAGGTGCTGCGGCTTGACCGCCAGGACCACGGTGTCGGCGCCTTCGACGGCGGCGGCGTTGTCGGCGAAGGTCGCGACTGCGAAGGTGTTCGCGAGCCGCTCGAGCGCTGCGGCGCTCGGGTCGGCCACGCTGATCCGTGCGGATGGAAAGCCGCGCCGCAGAAGACCGCCGATGAGCGCACCGGCCATGTGACCTCCACCCACGAAGGCGATGCGTGAGCTCCGATCGTCTCCGGCCGCCGGGGTCGGTTGCGCCGTCACGTGCGCTGCCCGAAGATCGCCGTGCCGATGCGCACCTGCGTGGCCCCCTCGGCGATGGCGGCCTCGAAATCATCGCTCATCCCCATCGAGAGCGTATCGAGCGCGAGACCCTCCTCCTGCAACGCTTCGAGCAGCCGGCGCAGCTCCGCAAACAGTGCCCGCTGCTCGTGCACCTCGCTCCGGGGCGGCGGCAAGCACATGAGTCCGCGCAGCTTGAGTCTCGGCAGGGCGGCGACCTCCCGCGCGAGCCCGGCGAGAGCGGCCGGCTCGACTCCGGCCTTGGTCGGCTCGGCCACGAGCGCCACCTGGATGCAGGCGTTCAGCGGCGGGGCATGGTGGGGGCGCTGCTCGGACAGCCGCCGGGCGATGCCCGGGCGGTCGATTCCGTGAACCCACCCAAAGCGCTCTGCGATGAGCCGGGTCTTGTTGGCCTGGATCTGGCCGATGAAGTGCCACGTCAGCGGCAGGGAGGCGAGCTCATCCATCTTCGCGAGGGCCTCTTTTACGTAATTTTCGCCGAAATCCGTGACGCCCGCCGCGGCGGCCGACCGCACGTCTTCGGCAGGCTTCGTCTTGGATACAGCGATCAGGGTAACCGAGGCGGGGTCGCGACCTGCCGATGTGGCCGCTCGGGCGATCCGGGAGCGGACCTCGTTCACCCGGAGCAGCAGATTCTGCGGGCCAGTTAACATATTGAGCGGCGAGACCCTCTTATATACTGAGGGCGGTCCGGCAGAGCCGCTTGAGGAGCCGTGAATGGCGGTCGATATTGCGCAGCTTCTCGCCTTCGCGGTGAAGAACAACGCGTCCGATTTGCATCTGTCGGCAGGCGTACCGCCGATGATCCGGGTCGATGGCGACATGAAGCGCGTCAATATGCCGGCGCTGGTGCATAAGGAAGTGCACAGCATGGTGTACGACATCATGAATGACAAGCAGCGCAAGGCGTTCGAGGAATTCTACGAGACCGACTTTTCCTTCGAGATTCCGAAGCTCGCTCGCTTCCGTGTCAACGCGTTCAATCAGAATCGCGGTTGCGGGGCCGTGTTCCGCAACATTCCCTCGACCATTCTCTCGCTCGACGAGCTGAATGCGCCGAAGACCTTCAAGGATCTGTGCATGCTGCCGCGGGGTCTGGTCCTGGTCACCGGGCCGACCGGGTCGGGCAAGTCGACCACGCTCGCGGGCATGGTGAATCACTGCAACGACAATCGGCCCGATCACATCATCACGATCGAGGATCCGATCGAGTTCGTGCACGAGAGCAAGCGCTGCCTCGTCAACCAGCGCGAGGTGCATCGCGACACGCTCGGCTTCAGCGAGGCGCTGCGCTCGGCACTGCGCGAGGACCCCGACGTCATCCTGGTGGGCGAGATGCGCGACCTCGAGACCATCCGTCTGGCGCTCACCGCCGCCGAGACCGGACACCTCGTGTTCGGCACGCTGCACACAAGCTCGGCGGCCAAGACGATCGATCGCATCGTCGACGTCTTCCCCGCCGCCGAGAAGGACATGGTGCGCGCGATGCTCTCGGAGAGCCTGCGCGCGGTGATCTCGCAGACCCTCATGAAGCGCGTCGGCGGCGGCCGCATCGCGGCGCACGAGATCATGATCGGCACTCCCGCCATCCGTAACCTGATTCGCGAGGGCAAGATCGCGCAGATGTACTCCGCGATCCAGACCGGCCAGGGGCAGGGCATGCAGACCCTCGACCAGTGCTTGCAGGAGCTGGTGCAGAAAGGCGTTGTGAGTCGTGAAGAGGCCAAGTACAAGGCCCAGAACAAGGACAGCATCTGATGGACCGTGATCAAGCCATACGGCTGATGCAGGACTTGCTCCGGCGCATGGTCGACAAGAAGGGCTCGGATCTGTTCATCACCGCGGGCTTTCCCCCGGCCATCAAGATCGACGGCGAGATCCGCCCACAATCGGACCGCTCCCTGAGCGCGGAGCAGAGCGCGAGCCTGGTGCGCGCGATCATGAACGATCGCCAGACGAAGGAGTTCGACGCGACCAAGGAGTGCAACTTCGCGATCGCCCCGCCCGGCATCGGACGCTTCCGCGTGAGCGCATTCGTACAGCAGGGCTTCACGGGCGCGGTTCTGCGCACGATCAATGCCAAGATTCCGACCCTCGAGGAGCTCGAGCTGCCGCCCGTGCTCAAGGAGGTCGTGCTGGCAAAGCGCGGCTTCGTGATCCTGGTCGGCGGCACGGGCTCGGGCAAATCAACCTCGCTCGCCGCGATGGTCGGCTATCGCAACGAGAAGACGCGCGGTCACATCGTCACCATCGAGGATCCGGTGGAGTACGTGCATGCCCACAAGGGCTGCGTCGTCACGCATCGCGAGGTCGGCGTCGACTGCGACAGCTGGCACCTCGCGCTCAAGAACACCCTCCGCCAGGCGCCCGACGTCATCCTGATCGGCGAGATCCGCGATCGCGAGACCATGGAATACGGCATCCAGTTCGCCGAGACCGGGCATCTGGTGCTCGCGACGCTGCATGCCAACAGCTCGAATCAGGCGCTCGACCGCATCATCAACTTCTTTCCCGAGGAGCGGCGCGAGCAGCTCCTCATGGACCTCTCGCTCAATATCCGCGCGCTCATCTCGCAGCGGCTGATTCCGCGCGAGTCGGGCTCGGGCCGCATCGCCGCCATGGAGATCATGCTGGCCTCGCCGCTCATCTCGGAGCTGATCTTCAAGGGCGAGGTCGCCAAGATCAAGGACGTCATGGCGCGCTCCAACCGCCTGGGCATGAAGACCTTCGACCAGGCGCTGTTCGAGCTGTACGAAGCGGGACTCATCTCTTACGAGGACGCTCTGCGCAACGCCGACTCGAAGAACGAGCTGCGTCTGCGCGTCAAGCTCGAGAGCAAGCGCGAGATGAAGAACCCCGAGGACGGCGGCGCGGCGCTGCAGATCCTCGAGGAAGAAGAGGGCCAGGCACTGTAGGCTCCTCGGGTACTGTCCGGGATCTCGTTCGATTCAAGGAAGGAGTTGCTGAATAATGTCCGCCGCCGCTGCACCGGCCCAGGTGATGAACACCAAGCCGCTGTTCAAGCTCATGGTCGAGAAGAAGGCTTCCGACCTGTTCTTCACATGCAACGCCCCGGTCAAGATCAAGATCGAGGGCAAGATCTTTCCGGTCAACAAGCAGGTGCTGTCGCCCGAGACCGTGCGGCAGGCGGCGCTCGGCCTGATGAGCGCGGAGCAGATCGAGCATTTCAACGAGAATCTCGAGATCGACTTCGCGATCTCGGAGCCCGGGCTCGGGCGTTTTCGCGTGAACGTGTTCTACCAGCGCGGCTACCCGGCGATGGTGCTGCGCTACATCACGGCGGATATGCCGAAGCTCCAGGATCTCGGCATGCCGGAGATCCTCACGGAGCTCGTGATGCTCAAGCGCGGGCTCATTCTCATGGTGGGCGCCGCGGGTGCGGGCAAGTCCACCACGCTCGCCGCCATGATCAACCACCGCAACGAGACCTCCTCGGACCACATCCTCACGATCGAGGATCCGATCGAGTTCCTGCATACCAACAAGAAATCGATCGTCAATCAGCGGGAGGTCGGCCTCGACACCAAATCCTTCGCGCATGCGCTGAGGAGCGCGGTGCGCGCCGCGCCCGACGTGATCCTGGTGGGCGAGATCCGCGACCGCGAGACCATGGAAGCGACCATCGCGCTGGCCGGCACCGGGCATCTGTGCATCGCGACCCTGCATGCGAACAACTGCGCCGAGACGCTCGATCGCATCATCAACATGTTTCCGCGCGACCAGCACGCGCAGATCTTCCTCGACCTCTCGCAGTACCTGCGTGCCATCCTTTCGCAACGCCTGGTGACGGCAAAATCCGGGCTGCGCGTCGCCGCCTCGGAGGTCATGGTGAACACACCGCACGTCTCCGAACTCATCAAGAAGGGCGATGTGATCGGGGTGAAGGAGGCGATCCGCACCGGCACCGAGCGCGGCATGCTGAGCTTCGACAGCTCGCTCTACAACCTGGTCCGCGAGGGCCGCATCGAGCTCGAGGAGGCGCTCGCGAATGCCGATTCGCGCACCAATCTCGAGGCGAAGATCAACTTCGGCTGAACGATCGGGCCGCCGGGGCGGCCGGCGGCAGAACGGCGGGCGCATCGTGCGCCGGGGCGACCCGCTCCTCGTCGGCCGAGCCGCAAGGCTCGCACGCAGCGAGGTTGCTCTCGAACTGGCGCGTGCTCACGTCCCAGCCGGCCTCGAGCGCGTGCGCCCGGCAGCGCCTGGGATCGAGTGCGAGCGCGCGCTCGGCCGCTCGGGCGAGATCCTCATCGAGGGCGCCCGTCACGCCATCCTGGATCACGTCGATCGGACCGGTGACCGGGTAGGCGGCGACCGGAACGCCGCAAGCCATCGCCTCGAGATTGACGAGGCCGAAGGTGTCGGTGCGGCTCGGAAAGACCATGACGTCGGCGGCGGCGATGTGGGCGGCGAGGTCCTCGTCGTAACGATAGCCCACGAACACGGCATCGCCGTACTGGTGCTCGAGCCGCGCCCGCTCGGGCCCGTCGCCGATCACGATCTTGCTTCCCCGCCAGGGCATCTCGAGGAAGGCCTCGATGTTCTTCTCGACCGCGACCCGCCCGACGTACGCGGCAATCGGCCGTGGAAGCGACAGGAAATCCTTGGCGCGCGGCTTGAAGATCTCGGTGTCGACACCACGCCGCCAGGCGGCGAGATTGCCGAAGCCGCGCACGGCGAGCTCCTTGCGCAGCGAATCGGTGCTGACCATGCACCGTACCGCGCCGCGGTGAAACCAGCGCAACAGCCGATAGCTCACGGCGAGCGGTATCGGAAAGCGGGCGCGCAGGTATTGCGGGAACTGGGTGTGATACGAGGTCGTGAAGCGCAGGCCCCGTCTCAGGGCGTAGCGCCGCACCGCGAGCCCCAGGGGCCCCTCGGTGGCGATGTGCAGGGCGTGGGGCGCGAAGGAGCGGATGGCCTGAGCCGCCCCGCGACTCGGAAAGAGCGACAGCCGGATCTCGGGATAGGTGGGGCAGGGGATGCTCGCAAAGTCGCGCGGCGTCAGCATCCGCACTTCATGGCCAAACCGGCCGAGCCAGGCGGCGGTCTGTGCGAGCGTGCGCACGACGCCGTTGGTTTGCGGGAACCAGGCGTCGGTCACGATCATGATCCTCATGCTTCGTGACTGTGGCATTACGCTGTGACGAAGTGATGACTGCGTCAGCGGCCATTCTTGAAGGATCCATTACAGTTGCGCGACTTTTCGGTGTCGTTGCATGAAGACTGTCATAGACTTGTCATGTTTATCCGTTATCTGCTTCTTGGCCGCAGCGGCCGCTGTTAACTTATGAACCGCAGCCTGGGATGCCGTCGTCGGGCTGCTACGTTCGAGGAACGAAACACTATGCGCAGTCTTTGGCGGGAATTGCAGACGCAGCGTTGGGATGACCATCGCTTCTATCACCACAGTCGCATCAATCAGTCCCTGCACCTGCTGAGCGCCCTGAGCTTTCTGACGGCGTATGTCATGATGTTCAGAGACCCCGTTGCCGCCGCCCTCATCGGCTGGCTGGTGGCCATGGTCAGCCGGCAGTCCGGGCACTTCTTCTTCGAGCCCAAGGGCTACGATGAGGTCAACGAGGTGACCCACGAGTACAAGGAAGACATCAAGGTCGGCTATAACCTGCGTCGCAAGGTGATCCTGCACATCATCTGGGCGCTCTCCCCGGCCGTGCTGCTGCTCGACCCGACGGCATTCGGGCTGCTGCCGGCGCATGCCAGCCACGAGGGCTTCATCCGCCGCGTCGGCGAGATCTGGCTGTTCGTCGGCGTCGGTGCATTGCTGTTTCGCACCGTGCACCTGTTCTATCTGCGCGATGTGCAGACCGGCATCGTGTGGCTCATCAAGATACTCACCGACCCGTTCAACGACGTGAAGCTCTACTTCAAGTCGCCGCTCTATCTGCTGCGCGGGGAGCTGCTCGATCCGATGGGGGAAAGACCGCAGCGCGCCTGAATCGCGCGTGCAGCATCTCGCGCAAGATGCGCCGCTTGATGGCCTTGTTGGTGAGCGCGGGTTGCGCCCACCACCACCCGTCCTGCTGCATGGAGCGCGCCGCCGACACGATCCTCTGCGCGACCTCCTCGAAGTCGGCCGCCGTGTAATTGAGGCTGAAGATCAGCCGGCCGGTGCCCACCCAGGACAGCGCCAGCCCGGCGGCCCGCAGGTAGTACTGCAGCATCCAGTTATAGCGCGCCGGCTGCGGGTAGCACAGGGTCCAGATGGTCGAGAGGTTCGCGACCCGCACGGGCAGCCCTTCCGCGGCCAGCCGCTCGTTGAGCGTGCGTGCGCGCTCGTTCCAGCGCTCATCGAGCCCCTCGTAGAGCGCGCGCAGCGGTGCCTCCTCGAGGCGATGCAGGAATTCGTACATCGATCCCATGACATAAGGATGGGAGTTGAAAGTGCCGCGCGCGAAGCAGATGTCCGCCGGCCGGTCCTCGCGAAAGCGCCGCATGTACTCGCTGCGCCCGCAGACCACGCCGACCGGCAGCCCGCCCGCCACGGTCTTGCCGTAGGTGACAAGATCCGCTCGCACGCCGAAATACTCCTGCGCGCCCCCCGGCGCCAGCCGGAAGCCGACGAATACCTCGTCGAAGATCAGCACGATGCCGCGGCGCGTGCAGACCTCGCGCAGCCGCTCGAGCCAGCGGCGGTAGCCCTCACGATCGAAGTGGGCGCTGCGGCTGCTGTCGACGAGCGTCGAGTCACCCGGCGCATTGACGTTCGGGTGCAGCGCCTGCAGCGGATTCACCAGCACGCAGGCGATGTCGCGCCGCGACCCGAGCACCCGCAGCGCCGCCTCGTCGAGGTCCTCGAGCGTGTAGGTGTCGGGCGCTGCGAGCGGGTTGCCCGCACCCGGCTGCACATCGCCCCACCAGCCGTGATAGGCGCCGCAGAAGCGCACCAGGAAGCGGCGGCGTGTGTGGTAGCGCGCGAGACGCACGGCTTGCATGACCGCCTCGGTGCCCGACATGTGGAACGACACCTCGTCGAGTCCGGAGATCTCCCGCAGCCTTTTGACGTTGTAGGCAAGCACGGGGTGATAGGCGCCGAGCACCGGCCCGAGGTCCTTCGCGTGCTCGCTGCCGCGCGCGATGCATTCCTTGTAGAAATCGTAACCAAACACGTTGACTCCGTAGGAGCCCGTGAGGTCGTAGAAGCGGTTGCCGTCGAGATCCTCGAGCGTCACGCCGTGGCTCGAGCGCACGAAGGCGCCGAGCTTCAGGTGCTCGCGCACGAAGCGGCTGAACTGGAAAGGCACGCGGTAGCGCGCGGTGAACTTAAGGTCGGAGACCGAGTCGAGGACCTCGCGCGACAGCGCGAGGGTTTGGCGAGAGCGCCCGGCAAACAGCGTCGCGAGCCGCATGAAGCCCGCGCGGCGCGACGCAGCGATGTCCTCGGGTGCGCCGTCGACCCGGAAGAACTCGTCCTCGCCGTACTCGTAGTAGGGAACGAGGCCGGCGAACCGGCGGGCCATGCGCGAGTGCCCGGCGAGGGAGCGGTGCTTCGCGCGCGAGAGCTGCCAGCGGCGCCGCAGCCTGGCGAGAAGCACCAGGCTCAGCAGGGCGCCCGCGGCGTAGGCGAGATGGATCGAAGTCACGTCATTCCCCGGTGTCCGGTTGCGCGCGCACTCTATTGCAAGGCAATGACACTAGCATGACCGTGCGTGCACTGATCGAGCGCGTGGTCGCACAGGAGGACGTCAATTTCCTGCTCACCAACCGCATTCCGCGCCGCGCTCTCACGCTGTTCATGGGCTGGTGGAGCCGCATCCGCAACCCGCTCCTCTGCCGCGCGAGCATTGCGCTGTGGAAGCTCTTCTCGGACCTCGATCTGAGCGAGGCGAAGCAGACACGCTTCGAGAGCCTGCACGAATGCTTCACCCGCGAGCTCAAGCCCGGTGCGCGGCCGATCGAGGCCGATCCCCGGCGCCTCGCGAGTCCCTGCGATGCGCTCGTCGGCGCCTGCGGCGACATCGAGGACGGGACCGTGCTGCAGGCGAAGGGCTTTCCGTACCGGTTGATCGACCTCGTGCGGGACGAGAGCCTGGTGCGCCAGTATCAGGGCGGCCACTACGTCACGCTGCGGCTCACCTCGAGCATGTACCACCGCTTCCACGCCCCGGCAGACCTCACCGTCGAGCGAGTCGACTACATCTCGGGCGATACCTGGAACGTCAATCCCATCGCCCTTGGGCGCGTCGAGCGCTTGTTCTGCCGCAATGAGCGCGCGGTCATCCGCTGCCGCCTGCGCTCGGGCGCGCTGCTGACCCTGGTGCCGGTCGCCGCGATCCTGGTCGCGAGCATCCGGCTCAGGTTCGTCGACGTGCGGCTGCATCTGCGATATCGCGGACCCAATGTGATTGCCTGCTCGGCGCCGCTCATGAAGGGCGAGGAGATGGGCTGGTTCGAGCACGGCTCGACCCTCATCGTGCTCGCCCCACCGGGCATCACACTCGACCGATCGATCGGGCCGGGGCAGCGCATTCGCATGGGGCAAGCGCTGCTCGACGCCTGAGGATGAAGGCGCCGCTACAGGGGCCGGCGGTGTCGGGTGAGGGTCGCGGCGATCAGCGCGAGCACCGCCATGCGCACGGCGACGCCGTTGTTGACCTGCTCCCGGATCACCGAGCGCGGCCCGTCCGCCACATCGGAGGCGATCTCGACTCCACGGTTCATCGGACCCGGATGCATCACGAGCGCGTGCGGCGATGCGAGCTTCAGCCGCGCCGCGTCGAGCCCGTACTCACGGAAGTAGGCCGCATCGTCGAGCGAGGCGCTCTGGGCCATGCGCTCCTTCTGGATTCGCAGCATCATCACGACATCCGCGCCCGCGATCCCGTCCTCGATGCGCGTGAAGCGCTGCGCGCCCGCGAACTCGTCCTCGCCCGGCAGCAGGGCCGCCGGCGCGATCAGACGGATGTCGCTCGTGCCGAGCGTCGCGAGCGCCCGCACCGTCGAGCGCGCCACGCGCGAATGGCGGATGTCGCCGACGATGGCCACCTTGAGTCCGGCGAAGCGGCGCAGGTGCGTGCGGATCGTCAGCACGTCGAGCAAACCCTGGGTCGGATGCGACACGTGGGCCTCGCCCGCGCTGATCACCGAGACGTGCGGGGCCACGTGATCGATGAGATATTCCGGCATGCCGGGCTCGGAGTCGCGAATCACGAAGATATCCGTGTTCATCGCCTCGAGCGTGTAAATGGTGTCGAGCAGGGTCTCGCCCTTGACGCGCGAGCTCGAGTGAGTCTCGAGATTGATCACCTGCGCACCGAGACGCCGGCTTGCGAGATCGAAGGAGGCCCGCGTGCGGGTGCTCGGCTCGAAGAACAGGTTGGCGAGCGTCACGCCGGCCAGCTCGCGCCCCTCATAGGCCGGCTGCCCCGGCGTGCGCCGGTAGGTCTCGGCGCGATCCAGGAGGCTCGTGAGCATCTGGCGTGAAAGTCCGTCGAGCGTGATGAGATGCCGAAGTCCGCCGCCGCCGTCGAGTTGTGAGCGCATCAGAGCCTGTCCTGAGCCTTTGCGAATCGTTGCTGTGGTCGTGAGTCCGGTCTAGCGAGGGCCCGCGAGCCAGCGCTCGAGAATGATGCACGCCGCCCCGGCGTCGATGTCGCTGCGGGCGATGCGCCGACGTCGCGCACCGGACTGCCGCGCCTCCTTGAGACGGGCCTGCGCCTCGAGGGAGGTGTAGCGCTCGTCGACCAGCTCGACCGGCACCGAACAGCGCCTGAGCAGCTGTGCGGCAAACTCGCGCGCCAGCGCCGCCTGCGTGCCTTCGCTGCCGTCGACATTATAAGGCAGGCCTACGATGAGCCGGTCCGGACGCCAGTCCCGGAGCAGCCGCTCGATCTCCTCCCAGCGCGGCACCCCGCGCACGGCGCTGACGACTCCGGCGGGGGAGGCGTTGCCGCTCACGGTGTCACCGCGGGCGATGCCGATGCGCCGTCCGCCCACATCGAAGGCGAGGATGATCGCCGGCGTCGATCCCTTGAGACCCGCGTCGCCGCTTGCCGGCGGCGCCGGCTCAGGCATTCCCGGCGATCGGGCTGAGCCGTGCTAGATCGACGCCGATGAGACGGCCGGCGGCCTGCCAGCGCGATGCGAACGGCAGATCGAAGATGAGGCCGTCATCGACGGGCGCGCTCAACCAGGCATTCGCCCGGATCTCCTCCTCGAGCTGGCCACCCTCCCAGCCGGCGTAACCGAGTGCGACCACCGCATCGACGGGCCCCTCACCCCGCGCAATCGCGGCCAGGATGTCGCGCGAAGTGGTGACGTGCAGCGTGTCGGAGACCTTCAGGGTCGAGTCCCATTCGCCGTGCGCCCGGTGCACGACGAAGCCACGGTCGGTCTGCATCGGCCCGCCGCGCAGCACCTGCCGCTCGCTGACCGGGCCCCCGGGGATCTCTATGTCGAGCTGCTCGAAAATCTCCGCCATGCGCATCGGCAGCGGGCGATTGACGATGAGCCCGAGCGCACCGCCCTCGCTGTGCTGGCACACGAGAGTCACCGTCTGGCTGAAGTTCGGATCGCCGAGCGTCGGCATGGCGATGAGGAGCTGATTCATCAGATAGATCGAATCGCTCATCCGGCCAGCGGCTCCGCACCCACGCGCATCACATCGTCTTCTTTGACCCAGGTCCGGGGCCGGTCGCTACCGGCCCGTATCCCCGTAAAATACGCCGGAGCTCTCGGTCGCGCCACCCAGAAATTGCCATTCGTAGGCGATGCGGATCGCGTCGTGGTGTGCCGCAAGCTCCCTCGGAAACGGATCGTAGGGGGCTGCCAGCTTCAGGATGCGCATCGCTGCATCGTCGAGCTCCGCATGACCGCTGGCGCGCTTGATGACACTGGAAAGCAACTTGCCGTCGGCGCCGATCGTCACCTCGATCACCGGGGTGCCCGAAAGCTTCTCCCGGCGCGCAACGTCTGGAAAATTGATGGTTCCCACATGCTCGACCTTGCGGCGCCAGCCGTCGAGATACGCCGCCACATCGGTCTCGCGGGTGTCTGCGGCGATCCACAGTTGCTGGCGCGCCTCACCCCGCAGGTGCAGCTCGATGCCCTCGTCGTTGGGCGCCATGCCGAGGTCGGGACGCTTCTCGAGCAGGAGCGGCTGCTGCGTTGGTTGCTCGGCCGCCGTCGCTTGAGCAAAGTAGAGGATCTTCGAGACGGGATGGCGCGTTGCGAGCACCTCGTCCTCGCCGAGGTCGCGCCCGGCGCGCGTGTCCGAGAGGCCATCACCGTTCGGCACCCCCGGCCTGTCCAGGGTGAGGAGCGAGGAGCGAGGAATGCGGGTGCGCTCCGTGCGCTTCGTGTTGCCGGCGCCCAGCTGGGTCCGCTGCGCGAGGTAGGGAGCGTTCGGGTTGCTCTTTGCGGCGGGGATATCGTCGTTCACGAGCACCACCTCGAGCCCCGGACCGTCGTCCGATTCGTGCGCTCCCCTCGGTCCCGTGAAGGTCACCCCGAGGATCACAATGGCATGGAACAGGGCCGCCACGAAGCAGGTGGTGAGCATTCGGTCGCTTGCCGGCGGCAGGCCGGCGCGAAACGCGGCTGCCTCCTCGCTCATGGCAAGGAGCCCGCCTCCAACCGTCGGGTGATGGCGCTGACCAGCATGGACCCGATGTCGACACCGTGCTTCTTGTTAAGTTCGCGAATGCCGGTCGGGCTTGTGACGTTGATCTCGGTCACGTAGTCGCCGATCACATCCAGGCCGACGAAGATCATGCCGGCCGCCGCCATCTTGGGGCCGATGATCGAGCACAGCCAGCGATCGCGATCGTTGAGCGGCCGGCTCTCGGCGCGGGCCCCGGCCGCGAGATTGCCGCGGTGATCGGCGGCATCGGGCACCCGTTTCAGGGCAAACGGCACGGGCTCGCCGTCGATCAGGATGATGCGGCAGTCGCCCGCCGTCATGATCTCGGGCAGATAGCGCTGCACGATCGCAAAGTGATGCCCGTAGTCGGTGAGCGTCTCGAAGACGACGTTGCGGTTCCTGTCGCCTTGCTCCAGCACGAAAATCGAGCGACCGCCCATGCTGTGCAATGGTTTGGCCACGGCCTTGCCGTGCTCGCGCAGGAACTCGTTCATGTCGCTCATGTTGCGGGTGATGAGGGTCGGCGCACAGCACTCCGGAAACCAGGCGGTGTAGACCTTCTCGTTCATGTCCCGCAGTCCCTGGGGCCGATTGAACACCTGCGCACCCTGGTCCCGGGCACGGTCCAGGATGTAGGTGCTATAGATGTACTCGGTATCGAAGGGCGGATCCTTGCGCATCAGGATCGCATCGACCGTGCCGAGTCGCTCGGTGTGCGGCGCACCGAGCGCGAACCAGCGCTGCGGATCGTCGAACACCTCCACGGGCCGCAAGCGTCCAAAGGCGACCCCGTCCCGCAGCCATAGATCGCCGAGCTCGGCGTACTCGAGCTGCCAGCCACTGGCCTGCGCCGCAAGCATGATGGCAAGAGTCGAGTCCTTGGCGGGATTGATCGCGGCAATCGGGTCCATCACCACGACCAGGCGCACATCACTTGAACTCACGGCAGCCTCCATCCTTCATGCGCCGGTGCTCGACGCGCGCACCCTAGCGAGACCGGCATGGCCCGCGCAAGCGATCCGATGCCCAGCATCATCGAAAAACTGTGAACCACGCCACCGTTGCGGCGGGCATATTGCCCCGAAATGTCGACCTCCTACCGTGGCCCCGGGGCGTTGGATATGTTAAAAAGCCCAAAGATTCCAGCACCTACGCTCACAGCCTCACCGTCCAGGTCGGTCTCAATGGAGAGCAGCATCACCAACGGCAAGCCGAAGCTCGCGGGCCTCAAGGTCCTCGTGATCGACGACAGCAAAACCATCCGGCGGACCGCCGAGACTCTGCTGACCAAGGAGGGGTGTGAGGTGTTCACCGCGGTCGACGGCTTCGACGCGCTGTCGAAGATCGCGGACCACCAGCCCGACATCGTCTTCGTCGACATCATGATGCCAAGGCTGGACGGTTACCAGACCTGCTCGCTCATCAAGCACAACAAGGTCTTCAAGCAGATTCCTGTCATCATGCTCTCGAGCAAGGATGGATTGTTCGACCGGGCCCGCGGACGGATCGTGGGCTCGGAGCACTACCTGACCAAGCCCTTTACCAAGGATGAGCTCCTCGGCGCCATCGAGGCTCACGTCGGCAAATGAGGGAGTTGAAGTCATGCCGCTGATCCTGATCGTCGACGATTCCCCCACCGAAGTGTTCGTCATGCAAAAAGCGCTCGAGAAGCACGGCTTCAAGACCGCGTGCGCGGAGAACGGTGAGGAGGGAGTGCGCAAGGCGAAGGCCATGAAGCCCGATCTCATCTTCATGGACATCGTGATGCCGGGCGTCAACGGCTATCAGGCGACGCGCATGTTGAACAACGACCCGGAGACGAGTCTCATTCCCATCATCATGGTGACCACCAAGGGCCAGGAGACCGATCGGGTGTGGGGCCTGCGCCAGGGAGCCGTGGACTATCTGGTGAAACCGGTGTCGGCCCAGGCGTTGGTCGAGAAGGCTCAAGCCGCGCTGGCGGTATGACCGGCGCGATGAGCGGAACCGAGCCAACACTCAAGAGTCTGAGGGATCGGCCGTTCGAGCTGCTGAAGGAGCTCGAGCGCCGCAGCCGGGCAGTCACGGCCGGATCACCCGCCCAGGCCGCCAGCGGCCGGGAGTGGGTGGGTGTGGCCTTCCGCATGGGGGGCGAGACGTTCCTGGTGGCCCGGGAGGAGACGCGCGAGGTGCTGGGCTATCCCACCATGATCACGCGCATTCCAGGGGCCAAGAGCTGGGTGCGAGGACTCGCCAACGTGCGCGGCCAGCTGCTGCCGATGCTCGATCTGCGACAATTCCTGGGCAGCGGATCGACCACGCCGGGACGCAACACGCGGGTGATCGTGGTCAATCATCGGGATATACCGGCCGGACTGATCGTCGATGAGGTGCTGGGATTCCGGCGCTTCGCCGAATCGGAGTTCGATGCCGAGGCGCCGCCGACCGTGATTCGCTGCGATGTGTACCTGGCCGGCGCCTTCCGGCGCGGCGGGGAGGTTTGGCCCGTGTTGAGTCTGAAGACTCTGGTCGAGAGCCAGAGCTTTCTGCAGGCCGCCAGTTGAGCGTGCGCAACGTCATGGCGGCGCGTGAGGAGTTGGCCTCGAAGACACCGCTCCTCGTGCTCATCGCGCTGACCGGTGCGTGTCTGCTCGGTGCGGCGCTCCTTACCGTGCTCGGGCGTACCAGCGCGCCCGTGGCGGCGCCGGCGGAGCAACTCGACCTGCTCGTGCAGCGCATTCCATTCGAGGCGCAAAACGCCTTGCGCGGCGAGCCGAGCGCCTTCGACGCGCTGGGTCGCTCCCTCGAGCGGCTGAAATCTCTCGGTGCCGAACCGGCGCTCGCCGACGTCGCAACGCGCCTCGAGCCCTCGCTCGATCGGTTCGAGGCTGCGGCGGCCACCGTCGGTGATGCCCGCCCGGCCGTCGAGGCGATCGCCGCGGCCAACCAGGAGACGCGCGAGCTCGCACCGAAGCTGCTGTCCGACCTGGGTGATCTCGCGAGCGCGGTCGGAGTGCAAAAGCTCGAGGGCATGAGCCGTTATCTCGAGCGTTTCGAGCTCGCCGTGCAACGCATCCAGCAGGAGCTCAACGGCCTCGGCTCCGGCGTGAGCGATGCCGCCCCGACGGCGCAGCGGCTCGCCGACAGCCTCGAGCTGCTCAATCAGGTGGTGCGCGGGTTGTCCGGCGAGGAGTCCGGGCTTGCCTTGTCACGTGTGACCGGCGCCGAGGCCGAGGCGCGGCTCAAGGTGGTCGTGCAGCGCAATCAGCAGTTCGGGACGAGCGTGCGGCACGCGATTGGCGCGGCCGAGGCGCTCTCCAAGGCGCAGACTGCCGCGCGCTCGCTGCCTGCGCTGGCGAGCAGCATGTCCGCAATGATCGGCTCGGGCGCGCCGCCGAGCAACAGGGGCGGCGCCAAGCTGCTCGTGCTCACATTGCTGGCGATCGGTGCAGCGCTCCTCGCAGTGCTCGCAATGCTGTTCCTGAGATCTGCGAAGGCGCGACGCAGCAGCGAGCGGCGGGTTGCGGAGAACGAGCGCAATCAAGAGGCGATCATGCGCCTGCTCGACGAGATCTCGAGCCTCGCCGAGGGAGATCTCACCGTGCAGGCGACGGTCACCGAGGACATCACCGGTACGATCGCCGATTCCATCAATTATGCGATCGAGGCACTGCGCGAGCTCGTCACCACCATCAACGACAGTGCCATCCAGCTCGACGGCGCGGCCCGCCAGACGCAGGCCGCAGCGGCGCACATGGCGAAGGCCTCGAGCGCGCAGTCGCGACAGATCAGCTCGGCCAGCGAGTCGATGGCCGACATGGCGGCGTCCATCGAGGAAGTGTCCGGCAACTCCGAGCGCTGCGCGGACGTCGCCCGCCATTCGGTCGACATCGCGCACAAGGGCGGCGATGCGGTGCGGCGCACGATCGATGGCATGAACGCCATTCGTGAGACCATCCAGGAGACGAGCAAGCGCATCAAGCGCCTCGGTGAGAGCTCGCAGGAGATCGGCAACATCGTCGAGCTGATCAACGACATCGCCGAGCAGACCAACATCCTCGCACTCAATGCCTCCATTCAGGCCTCGATGGCGGGCGAGGCCGGACGCGGTTTCGCCGTGGTCGCGGACGAGGTGCAGCGGCTTGCGGAGCGGGCGGCCAACGCGACCAAGCAGATCGAGGTTCTGGTCCGCACCATCCAGACCGACACCAACGAGGCGGTGGTGTCGATGGAGCGCAGCACCACCGATGTGGTCGGCGGAGCGCTGCTCGCGGAGAACGCCGGCGCCGCACTCGAGGAGATCGAGCAGGTCTCCAACCAGATCGCGAGCCTGGTGCAGAACATCTCGGCGAGTGCGCGGCAACAGGCGGCGGCCTCGGGCAATATCTCGAAGAACATGCAGGTGATTCGCGAGATCTCGACCCAGACCGCGGAAGGCTCCACCGCGACCTCGACCTCGATCGCAAAGCTTGCGGCACTCTCGGCGCAGCTGCGCAAATCCGTCTCGGGCTTCCGACTGCCCGACTACAGCGCCGGTACGACGACCGTGAGCCCGGCCGATGCCGTGAGAGTGCCGCTGATCGACGCCGCGCGCGACGGGACGCCGGGACCCGCCGCTGGGGCTGGAAACGGCGCCCTCGCCGGCGGCGTCGTGCCGCATCCGGGGACGCTGCCGGCGGCTGGCAAACTGCGCAAGGCGAGTGGCGCGGGCGCCTAGCGCTCCAAGGCTCTGCGCGTACCGATTCGATCCGATGACCGACGTCAGCTCCAAAACTCTGCACATCGTTGCCAAAGAGCTCGCGGTGACCTTGAACGAGGCACGCACGGCGCTCGAGGGCTACGCGGAACGCTCCGATCAGGTGGTGTTCCTGGAAAAGTGCGCCGATCAGCTGCACCTCGCGACGGGCGTGCTGCGCTTGGTCGAGGTCTATGGCGCGGCGCTCCTTGCGGAGGAGATGGAGCACGTCGCCCGTTATCTGCTGACGGCCGGTGAGCACAAGCGCCAGGGTGATGGCCTCGATGCGCTGATGCGCGCCATGGTGCAGCTGCCGACCTATCTGGAGCGCGTGCTTTCCGGCGGTCGCGATCTCGCGCTCGTGCTGCTGCCGCTGCTCAATGATCTGCGGTCGGTGCGGGGCAGCCCGCTGCTCTCCGAGGGCACGCTGCTGCTGTTGAACCTCAAATCCGATCAGCCGCCCCAACCGCAGGCACCGCGCCAGGACGAGCCGCCCTTGAGCGCGGCGCAGTGGGCGCGCAAGCTCCGGCCGCGTTTTCAGGTCGGACTGCTCGGCTACATCCGCGGCGAGCGCACCGTGCAAAATCTCGAGATCCTCGCCAAGGTGGCCGAGAAGCTCGAGCAGGTCGCCACCACGCAGCCCGTGTTCCAGCTCTGGTGGGTCGTCGGCGCGGTGCTCGAGGGGGTGAGGGCCAACGGCCTCGAGGGCAGTGCCACGCTCAAGCGGCTGCTCGGACAGGCGGACCGGCAGCTCAAGCTCCTCTACGAGCTGGGCGAGGGTCGCTACTGCGAGCATCCGCCGGTCGATCTGCTCAACAACCTGCTGTATTACGTCGCACGAGCCACGACCGGGGGCGGACGGATCGCGGCGGTGCGCGCCTCCTTCAAGCTGGCGGAGCTCCTGCCGGTCGATGACAGCGTCGAGCAGGAGCGCGAAAGCCTTTCGGCGCCGAGCGTGAAGCTGATGCGCACCGTGGCGGCCGCAATCAAGGAGGACCTCTCCAAGGTCAAGGATGTGTTCGACATCTTCGTGCGTCGCGGAGGCGGACGGAGCGAGGAGCTGCTGCCGCAGCTCGACCTGCTGAAGAAGATCAGCGACACCCTGGGCGTGCTCGGCTTGGGCGACCTGCGCCAGCGCGTGCAGCAGGAGATTACCGAGCTCTCCGGGCAGCTCGGGCAGGGGAAAGCCCCGCCGGAAGCGGACCTCGTCAAGGTTGCGGGTGTTCTGCTCTCGGTCGAGGACAGTCTCGACGACCAGCTCGTAAGCCTCATATTGCCGAGCGGTGCGAAAGCGGACGGCGTGGAGACGCCCGATCCCGACTTCGAGTTCCGTCAGGTGAGCGAGGCGGTGCTGCGCGAGTGCATCGTCAACCTGGCGCGCATCAAGGAGGCGGTGTCGATTGCCGTGCAAAAGCCGAGTGAGTTCCCGGCGCAGGGTCTCGACAACGTCCCGCAGCTGCTCCGCGGGATCACCGCCGGATTGCTGATGCTCGGCAAGGGCCGCGCAGTCGAGATCATGGATCAGATCGGCACCGAGGTGCGCAACCTCGTGGCACCGGGCGCGCCCGCGCCCGATGCGCTGCGGCTCGAGCGCCTCGCCGATGCGATCGTCAGCATCGAGTACTACATGGAGACGCTGCAGAACGGGCGCAACGATCCATGGTACATGCTCGACAACGCCGAGACCTGCCTCAAGACCCTGGCGCAAGCAGTGCCGACCCGCGTCCCGGATCTCGCGCTGCCGCCGGAGGATGCCGCCAAGACCATCAAGCTGGAGAATACCGAGGTCGATGCCGAGCAGCTGCAGCGCGCGCAGGCAGCCACCCAACCGATCCTGTCCACCGAGCAGGCGCCGGTCGATCCGCAGTTCGTCGAGCTTTTCATCGAGGAGGCGAAGGAGGAGATCGCCTCGATCCAGCGCGTCTTTCCGCTGTGGGATCAAAATCCGCTCGATCTCGATTCCCTCGCCTCCTTGCGCCGCAGCTTTCACACGCTGAAGGGGAGCGGCCGCATGGTGGGAGCCCGAGCGATCGCGGAGTTTGCCTGGGCCATCGAGAATCTTCTGAACCGCATCATCGACAAGACCCTGACGCGCACCCCCGGCATGATGGCGGTGCTGCGCAACGCGATCGCCGCCCTGCCGCAGCTCGTCGAGCAGCTGGAGAGCGGTCGCCCGACGACGGTGCCGGTCGACACGATCAAGACTCGCGCATTTGCCTACGCGGATGGCCGCGAGCCCGACCAGATCGGCGCGCAGATCGCGCCCGAGGATCGCGCCGGTGGCACGTCGGTGGGTGCGGCGGGCAGCGAGGCGGAGCGCGCGAGTGCGCAGAACGGGGGTGCGGGGGGTGCCGCTGCCCGCCCGTCCGTGGAGCCTCGCCGGCGCGAAGAGCTGCGCGCGGAGGGGGGCGCGGAGGCTGCCGCAGGGGCTGCCGCAGAGGCGCAGGCGATGGACCCGCAGCTGCACGAGATCTACAGCAAGGAAACCACGAGTCACCTCGCCGAGATCCGCAACTATCTGCGGAGGTGCGAGGGCCAGCCACCGCCGCACGAGCTGCCCGAGTCGGTGTATCGGGCAATCCACACGCTCTCGGGCAGCTCGAAGATGGCCGAGGCGCGGCACGGCATCCGCATCACCGAGCCGCTCAACCACTTCATGCGCAAGGTGTACGACAGCGGTCGCGGTCTGAGCGATCAGGGACTCGCGACCCTCGCCGAGGCGGTGCGGGCCATCGACAATGTGGTCTCGCACATCAACGAGTCGACGGCGTTTTTCTCCGAGCAGCCGGCGCTCTTGAGCCGTCTGCACGAGCTCGAGTCGCAGCTCGACACCGAGCTCGCTCAGGCCGCGAACGACACCAGTGCCTCTGCGCTCGTGCCCCAGCTCCGCGAGAGTGAAGCGATCAACCCGTCCGCGCCCGCTGCGGCCCCTGCGCCCGCTGCGGCCCCCGCGCCCCCCGTGCCGCCCTCCGCCGCCCCCGAGAGTCCGACCGCGCCCGCCGCGGCTGAAGAATTCGACCATGAGATCGCCAAGATCTTCAGCGAAGAGGCGACCGAGCTTCTCGAGGCCGCCGAGAGTGCGCTCGAGGCCTGGAACCGCGACCGCAAGGACAAGCAGAGCGTCGTCGAGCTGCAGCGGCACCTGCACACGCTCAAGGGTGGGGCGCGCATGGCGGGCATCACCGCCATGGGCACGTTGAGCCATGAGCTCGAGACGCTGGTGATCTCCATCGACGGCGGCCAGGTGCCGGGCGATGATCGCGCCCATGCCGTGATGCAGGCCAGTCTCGACGAACTCTCGCGCATGCGCGATCTGGTGAGCGGCGGCGAGTTGCCGCCCGCCGCCGCGATGCTGCTCGCCCAGATCCGTGATCTGAGCGAGCATGCCGGCGGCGCAGACACGCCCGCGGCCCCCGCCGCGACGCCGTCTCCCGCCCCCTCGAAAGCGCCGCCGCCGCGCGCGCCGCCCGCGGCCGCATCGGGCGCCTCGCGGCGGGACGCGGCGCGCACGCTCGGCGATTCGATGTCGGAAGAAAGCGCGGCCTCGCTCGGCGAGGAGTCGATCTCGCAGCTCGAGGTCTCGAGCGCGCCGGTGCTGCCGGGACGCGAGAGCCAGCCGGCCGAGCGCGTCGAGATGGCGCGCGTCGACGCAGACTTGCTCGATACGATGCTCAACAATGCGGGCGAGGTGAGCATCTATCGCTCGCGCCTCGACCAGCAAGTCAACTCGATCGACTTCAACCTCGCGGAGCTCGCGCGCACCGTCACGCGTCTCAAGGAGCAGCTGCGCGCTCTCGAGATCGAGACCGAGGCGCAGGTCATGAACCGGCACGAGTCGGAGGAGCCGAGCCGGCATGATTTCGATCCGCTCGAGCTCGACCGCTACTCGGCCCTGCAGCAATACTCGCGCGCGCTCGCCGAGACCTCGGGCGATGTCGCCAGCATCCAGGGCCTGCTCGAGACGCTGACGCGTGAAGCCCAGAATCTGCTGACGCAGCAGGCGCGCGTCATCACCGAGCTGCAGAACGGGCTGATGCGCACGCGCATGGTGCCCTTCCAGCGCCACGTGCAGCGCCTCACGCGTCTCGTGCGCCAGGCGGCGAACGACACCGGCAAGCGGGCGGAGCTCGTGGTGCAGGGCGCGTCGGCCGAGCTCGACCGGCAGATGCTCGAGCGAATGATCGCGCCTCTCGAGCACATGCTGCGCAATGCCGTCGTGCACGGCATCGAGCCTCCGGAACGGCGTGCTGCGGTGGGCAAGCCCGAGGCGGGGCGCATCGCAGTGAGCCTCACGCGCGATGGAGCCGAGGTCGTCATCGTGGTCGCGGACGACGGCGCGGGGATCAACGTCAAACTGATCCGCGAGAAAGCTGTCGCCCTCGGGCTCACCGATCGACAGGCCAAGCTCACCGACGAGGAGGCGATGCAGCTCATCCTCGAGCCCGGCTTCAGCACCGCCGGCCACGTCACCCAGGCCGCCGGCCGCGGCGTCGGCATGGATGTGGTGGCGACCGAGGTGAAAAAGCTCGGCGGCGGACTGTTCATCGAGTCGACACCCGGCAAGGGCTCGCGCTTCACGATCCGCCTGCCGTTCACGCTCGCCATCAGCCAGGCGCTCATCGTGCGCGTCGCCGAGGAGGTCTACGCGCTGCCCCTCGCGACCGTGGAGGGTGTGGTGCGCCTGCCGCGCAACATCGTCGCGCGGCACCTCGGCAAGGATGCGCCGCTGTTCGAGTACGGCGGCCAGAAGTATCGCTTCCAGCACCTCGGCAGTTTCGTGGGTCTCGGGGCGACGCGTCCTCCGGAGAGCGACGTGTCGATGTCGGTCGTGCTGATTCGCGCGGGCGAGCACTCCACGGCGCTCGTCACCGATGAGCTCATCGGCAGCCGCGAGATCGTCGTGAAGTCCCTGGGTCCGCAGATCTCCGGCATCCGCGGGATTGCCGGCGCGACCATTCTCGGCGATGGCCGCATCGTCGTGATTCTGGACGTGGGATCCCTGGTGCGCTCGGAGTGGCGGGCCCGCCCGACCGACACCACGGTGCTCGAGACGCGCGACCGGCGCACGGTCGCGCTGGTGGTCGATGACTCGATCACGGTGCGCCGTGTGACGCAGCGGCTGCTCGAGCGCAATGGCATGCGTGTGCTCACCGCCAAGGATGGTGTGGATGCCGTCTCGCTGCTGCAGGAGCATCTGCCCGACATCATCCTGCTGGACATCGAGATGCCCCGCATGGATGGATACGAGGTGGCCGCGCACGTGCGCTCCGATCCGCGCCTCAAGCACATCCCGATCATCATGATCACCTCGCGCGTGAGCGAGAAGCACCGTGCGCGCGCCATCGAGCTCGGCGTGGACGATTACCTGGGCAAGCCCTATCAGGAGAGCCAGTTACTCGATGCGATCGAGCCGCTCGTCAGCCGCCGCGCCGCGGTGGCGCGCTAGCGAGTCCCGGCTGCCATGACCGACTTGCGCGATGAGCTCTACAGCCTCTTGGTGCCGCTCGCGGGCGAGCGCCTGATCGTGCCGCGTGCATGCGTCGCCGAGGTGATCGGCTACCAGGCGCCCGCGGAGATGACCAACGCGCCGCCCTGGTACGTCGGGCTCGTCAGCTGGGGCGGACGCAGCGTACCCGTGGTGTCCTTCGAGGGGACCATCGGCCACGCTCTGCCGCCGCCCTCCACGCGCACGCGCATCGTCGTGTTCAACGCGAGCAGCGGCAAACTGCCCGCAGGCTACTTCGGAATCCTCACGCAGGGCTTTCCACAGCTGGTGCGCGTCAATGCCGACGTCGTGCGCCCGGATCCGTCGCGCAGCTTCTCGGATCGCTCGCCGGTGATCTGTCAGGTGCGCATGATCAACGAGACGCCGCTCATACCCGATCTCGAGAGACTCGAGCAGATGATTGCCGAAGAAACCTCGGTCATGCCCTGAGGCGCCTCGCGCGCTGCGCGCCGGCGGGCCCGGCCGGGACTAGAGGTCCCCGAACAGGGTCTGCAACCAGGTGAGTGCGGCCAGCGCCGCGGTCTCGGTGCGCAAAATGCGCGGACCGAGACGCACCGGCAGGAAGCGGCAGACCGCGAATGCCTCGCGCTCGTCCGCCGTGAAGCCGCCCTCGGGCCCGATGGCGACCGCGACGGCGCCGTCGGCTGGCCGCGTGGGCGCACTCGACTCGCTCCCCTCCGCATCGAGCAGCAGCCGTACGCCACCGGCTGCGAGCTCGCCCAGAACCGGCAGGAGCGCGCGGGGCGCCTCGACGCTCGGCACCCGGTTGCGGCCACATTGCTCGCAGGCGCTCACGGCCACCGCCTGCCAGTGCTCAGCCTTGGAGCGCGCCTGCGCGGCGTCCAGCCGCACCACGCTTCGCTGGCTCAACACGGGCACGATGCGCGCGACGCCGAGCTCGGTCGCCTTCTGCACGATGAAGTCCATGCGATCCCCGCGCGCCACACACTGATACAGGGTGATCGCGAGGGGCGATTCCCGGTCGACGATCCGGGCCGCGCCGATCGTGGCCGTCACGCGCAGGCCGCGGACCTCGACGAGGGTGGCCGAGCATTCCCGGCCATCGCCGCTGAACAACACGAACTCATCGCCCGGGCGCGCGCGCAACACCCGTACGAGGTGCTCGGCGATCGGGCGGGGAAGCTCGACGAGGCTCCCCGGCTCGAGCGCTGCCGGGTGATACACGCGGGTCAGGCGCATCGGAACGGGGTCGCATGCATGCCGGATGAATTGTCGCATATGCTAACCAGGCGGCTTGCTCAGAGGGTGTGTGATGCAGGCGAGTCTCGAGGGTGGATGGATGCAAGGGGTGCGGCGCGTGCCGTCCCCCAACTTCGATGCCCGACCGTCGGGGGTCGAGGCCGAGCTCATCGTCGTGCACGGCATCAGCCTGCCGCCCGGTGAGTTCGGGGGACCCTGGATCGACCGGCTTTTCACCAACGAGCTCCCACCGCAGGTACATCCCTACTTTGCCGAGATTGCGATGCTCAGAGTCTCCTCGCATCTGTGCATCCGCCGCGACGGGACGCTCACCCAGTACGTGAGCTTTGACGACCGCGCCTGGCATGCGGGCCGCTCGAGCTATCAGGGGCGCGAAGCCTGCAACGATTTCTCGATCGGCATCGAGCTCGAGGGCACCGACACTGACCCTTACGAGCTCGCGCAGTACCGCGCACTTGCCGACTGCGTCACGGTTCTGCTGCGGGCCTATCCGCGCCTCTCCGCGTCGCGGCTGGTGGGCCATAGCGACATCGCGCCGGGACGCAAGAGCGATCCCGGTCCGAGCTTCGATTGGGGCCTTGCTCGGGCTCTGATCGGGGATACCCTGAACCCCCCGGGCGCCCTCCCGGCCTGACCGGCGGTCGCCTGTGTCCGGCGGGTGCAACGTGACCCGCATCACTCTTCGTTCCAGCAGATTTACCGTAGAAAGCCGATATGAAGGGGGTTGGGCGGGCCGTCCGCTCGTGGGGCCTCGGAGGTCCATTGATTCGGTGGTTCGCGGACCTCCCGATCGAGCGCAAACTGCGCGTCGTCATCGCCGTGCCGGCGATGGCGGCCTTCGCGTTCGCGTTGCTCATGCACATGGCGACCAACCTTCTGCACGAGCACGAGTATCTGGAGCGCGGCGCGAAGCGCATCGCCGAAAATTCCGCGACCGCCGTGCTCGAGGCGCTCGCGCGGGGCGATACGAGCGCCGCCCGACAGGCGCTCGAGGAGCTGCGTGCCGATCCGCTGGCGATCAACGTGCAGATCTTCGACCCCTCCGGGGAAGTGGTTGCCACCTTCGAGCACACGGGCGCGCAGATACGCGCGAGCCTCACGGCCCCCGGTGCCGCGCGGGCCCCGGGCCCGGGCAAGCCGCATGCCCGCTGGCGCCTCGAGGCCGGGCGAATTCATCTCGCGGAGCCGGTGCTCTCGGGCATACGCCCCCTGGGAGTGGTCGATGTAGCCATGCCGCTCGCAGCGCTCGCTCCGGCGTGGCCCGGCTACCTCGCGATCGCCGCCGCCGCGCTCGCCGCGGCCGTCCTCACCTCCTACTGGCTCGCCGCGCGCCTGCAGCAGCAGATCTCGGCGCCGATCGTCAATCTCGCACAGACGATGCAACGCGTGTCCGCCGAGGAAGACTACACGCTGCGCGTCGAGAGGCAGTCGCACGACGAGGTCGGCTCACTCATCGACGGCTTCAACCGCATGCTCGCGCAGATCCGCCAGCGCGACGACCGGCTCGAGCGCTACCGGCAATTCCTCGAGCAGCAGGTCGCGGAGCGCACCGAGAATCTGGGCAATGCCAACCGCGATCTCAAGCTCGCGATCGACGAGGCGACGCGCGCCAAGGAGGCCGCGGAGCGCGCGAGCACCGCCAAGAGCGAATTCCTGGCCCGCATGAGTCATGAGATCCGCACGCCGATGAACGGTGTGATGGGCATGGCCGAGCTGCTGCAAGGCACGCCGCTGAGCGCACGTCAGCGCCGTCTCGCCGATTCCATCACGCGCTCCGCCGAGGGCCTGCTGCAGATCATCAATGACGTTCTCGATTTCTCGAAGATCGAGGCGGGCAAGCTCGTGCTCGAGGAAGTGGAATTCGAGCTGCGCTCGATCGTCGAGGAGACCATCGAGATCTTTGCCGAGCGTGCCCATGCGCGACGCCTCGAGCTCGGCTGCGTGATTGCGGCCGACGTGCCCGCCACCGTACGCGGGGACCCGACGCGCTTGCGGCAGATCCTCATCAACCTGCTCGGCAACGCCCTCAAGTTCACCGAGCAAGGCGCCATCATCGTGCGCGTCGAGTCGCGCGAGACCCCCGGGGCGCTGCACTTCGAGGTGAGCGATACCGGCATTGGCATCGCCGAGGAGGCGCAGCAGCAGATCTTTCATGTCTTCAACCAGGCCGATTCCTTCACGACGCGCAAGTACGGCGGCACTGGCTTGGGACTCGCAATTTGCCGGGATCTCGTCGCTCTGATGCGCGGCGAGATCGGCGTGCGCAGCCGGCCGCATCAGGGCTCGACCTTCTGGTTCGACGTGACGCTCGAGCCGGTCGCCGCCGCTGCACGGGGTGCCGTGCAGGCTGCCCGGCTCGAGGGTCGGCGCGCGCTGATCGTGAGCGACAACCCCAGCACCCGGGAGATACTTGCGACGCACCTCGAGTCCTGGGGTTTCACGGCCCTGCTCGCGGACAGCGCGGCCGCGGCCTGGGCGCGGCTCGAGGCGAGCCCTGGCTTCGATCTCGTGCTGAGCGACGATCATATGCCGGGCGCAGACGCCCGCGAGCTCGCGCGCCGCATGCGCCGCGATGCGCGCTTCGCGCTCGTGCGTCTCGTGCTGCAGAGCTATCGCGATCTGATGGATCTCGAGGCCGAGGTCGGAGAGCTCTTCAGCGCCGTACTGCCGAAGCCCGTGCGCCGCTCCGAGCTGCACGCGTGTCTCGAGCGGTTGTTCGGCGAGGCTTGCGGGCCGTCCGCCTCGGTTTCGGGCAGCGCACAGCCGGCTGCGCTCGAGCTTGCCACATCGCGCGCATCCGAGTCATCGCCCGCCCGTGCGGCCGGTGCGGCCGCTGCGGCCGGCGCGGAGAGCGGGAGCGCGGGCGATCTGCTGGCGGATGCGCCCTTGATCCTCCTGGTCGAGGATCATCCGGTGAATCGTGAGGTGGCGCTCGGCATGCTCGAGAGCCTCGGTTACCGCACGCATGCCGTCGCCAATGGGGCCGACGCGCTCGATGCCCAGGCGCGCGTTCGCTATGCGGCCATCCTCATGGACTGTCAGATGCCGATCCTCGACGGCTTCACCGCCACCGAGGAGATTCGTCGGCGCGAGCGCGCAACCGGTCGCGCGCGCGCCCCGATCATTGCGCTCACCGCCAATGCGCTTGACGGTGATCGGGAGCGCTGCCTGGTCGCGGGGATGGACGATTTTCTGAGCAAGCCCTTCACGCTCAAGCAGCTCGATGCGGTGCTTGCCCGGCATGTGCGCGTTCCTGGCGCGACCCCCGGGTCCGCGGCGCACGCGCGGGGGCCGGGCGAGAACCCGGGAGCCGGCCTGGAGCCGGGGACTCTTGCCGCGCGGCCTCGCGAGTCCGCGACGGAGCCTCTCATCGATGCCCGAGTGCTCGAGAACATCCGGGCGCTCGCACGGCCGCAGCTGCTCGAATCGCTCATCGCGCTGTATTTCGAGCATTCGCCGCAGCTTCTGGGAACGATCGATGGGGCCGCCTCCTCACCCGATCCACAGGCGCTCGCCGATGCATTGCATACGCTCAAGGCGAGCACCGCCAACCTGGGCGGTGCACGCCTCGCGCAGTTGCTGAAGGAGTGCGAGAGCCTCGCCCGGCAGGGAGCGGTCGGGGAAGTGAGCGCACGCACCGCGCGCATCCGCAAGGAATACCTGGATTTTTGCGCGGCGCTGACCCGGGAGCGAGCGGCTCATGCCGCGTGAGGCCATGTCATGAAACTCAGCGATCCGAAGGTACAGAGCTCACCGAGCGTGCTGATCATCGATGATGATCCGGGCGCCCGCATGCTGCTCGGCGCCGCGCTCGAGATGGCCGGCTTTCGCGTGAGCAATGCCGCCGACGGCACCTCCGCACTGACCGAATTTCGCTCTCAACCGGCCGACTGCGTCATCCTCGACGTGGTGATGCCCGGGATGAACGGATTCGAGACCTGCGCCGCACTGCGCGCGATGCCCGAGTGCCGTCACGTGCCGATTCTCATGCAGACCAGCCTGGATGACATGGAATCGGTGAACCGCGCCTACACCGCCGGCGCCACCGACTTCGCCTCGAAGGGCATCAATCCCATGCTGCTCGCGCAGCGGGTCAAGTTTCTGGTGCGCGCGAAGCAGACGCAGGATCAGCTGCGTGAGAGCGAGGCGCGCGTTCGCTATCTCGCGTATTACGATGCGCTCACCGCATTGCCGAACCGGCAGCATCTGCTGAAGATCCTCGAGCAGCAGGTGGCCTGGGCCGCATCCCACCAGCGCGGCATCGCGCTGCTCATTCTCGACCTGGATAACTTCTCGCGCATCAACGATACGCAGGGACGCTCGGTCGGCGATCTGCTGCTGCAGGAGGTGGCGCATCGGTTGCAGCAGTGCATGCGCGACGGCCAGCGGGCATCGGCGATGACAGTTCCGGACTCCGAAGGCGGCGATGTGCAGGATCGGGTAGCGCGCACGGGGGGCGATGAGTTCGCGCTCGTGTTGCCGGGCGTCTCCTCGGTCGATGCGGCACAAATCGTCGCGCGGCGCGTGCAGTTGAGCCTCGCGCGGCCGTTTCTGCTCGCCGAGCAGGAAGTGCCGCTGTCCGCGACCATCGGAATAAGCCTCTTTCCGCACGATGCGGCGGGCGCTCAGCCGCTCATCAACAACGCGGACGCCGCCATGCATCATGGCAAGCAGGCCGGGCAGGGCGGCACGGAGGTGTTCAAAAAGTCGATCAGCACCCGCGCGGCGCATCGTCTCTCGCTCGAGGCGGATCTGCGCAAGGCGGTCGAGCGTGGCGAGCTCATCCTGCACTATCAGCCGCGCCTCGCGCTCGGCGACCTGCGTGTCGAGGCGGTCGAGGCGCTGGTACGCTGGGCGCATCCGCAGCGGGGGATGGTGCCGCCCGATGAGTTCATCCCGCTCGCTGAGCAGAGCGGTCTCATCGTCGAGCTGGGCGACTGGGTGCTGCGCGAGGCTTGTGCGCAGGCACGCCGCTGGCGCGACGCCGGCTCTCTCGACTGGCAGGTGGCGGTGAACGTGTCCGGGGTGCAGTTCCGGGACGGAACCCTGGTGCGACGGGTGGCGAGCGCCGTGGGTGCCGCGGGCATCGAATCGCGCATGATCGAGCTCGAATTCACGGAAGGTGCGCTCATCGAATACACGAGCGCGGTCAGCCGCGCCGTGAAGATGCTGAAGGAGCTCGGGGTGGCGACGGCAATCGATGATTTCGGTACGGGCTACAGCTCACTTTCGTACCTGCGCCAGTTCCCGGTCGATACGCTGAAGATCGACCGCACCTTCGTGCGCGACATCGCCCCCTCGGGCATGGGCGATGCGCCTCTGGTGGATGCGATCATCGCGATGGGACGAAGTCTGCGGCTCGCGACCGTTGCCGAAGGAGTCGAGACCGAAGCTCAGTGGCACTATTTGAGGCAGCGCGACGTGCGGCAGGTGCAAGGATTTCTGTTCTGCCGCCCGCTCGCGGTGGATGATCTGGCGCGCTGGCATGCCGACTGGCTGCACTCGAGCCAGCTGCGCGCCAGCTGCGCTTGACTCCGCGGCGGCGCCGCGCCCTGCTCAGCGGTGCTTCCAGAGCACCTCGCTCCCCTGCTCGTGGCGCGCGAGCACCCGGGCGAGCACGAACAGCAAATCCGAAAGCCGGTTGAGATACTGCAGAGCCTCCGGGGCAACGGCCTCGGTGCGCGCGAGGGACCAGGAGCGGCGCTCCGCCCTGCGGCAGATCGTGCGCGCCAGGTGACAGGCCGCCGCCGCGGGACCGCCCCCCGGCAGGATGAATTCCTTGAGCGGTGGGAGCAGCTCGTTGAACCCGTCAAGCTCGCTTTCGAGCCGCTGGACGTGCGTGTCGCGGATGATGCGATGGCCCGGAATGCACAGCTCGCCCCCCAGATCGAAGAGATCGTGCTGTACCTCGGCCAGACAGGTTCGCACGGCCTGCGGCAGGTCGGGTACCGCCAGGATCATCCCGACGGCGCTGTTGGTCTCATCGACGCTGCCGAACGCCTCGACCCGCACGCTGTCCTTGGGCACGCGCGTGCCGTCACCGAGCCCGGTCGTGCCGTCATCGCCCGTGCGTGTATAGATCTTGCTCAGCCGATGACCCATGGTTGCCCTCCGCCCTGCTGCTGCGTGGACGGTAGCATATCGATTGCCAGCGGGCGCCCGCCTGTGGGTTAATCGGCGCCGAGGTGCCGTATGCACCGATCGATGGAGGCTCATGGCCCATTCCGCGGAGCTCGCGACCGCCCTCGAGGCGGCCGAACAAGCCGCGCGCATCGCGCGCGCCCTCTATCGTCCCGACATCGCGGTTCGCATCAAGGCCGATCGGTCGCCGGTGACCGAGGCGGACGTACGCTGCGAGATCGCGATTCGCGAGCTCATCGAGTCACGCTTTCCTCACCACGGGTTCTACGGTGAAGAGACGGGCACGCGCGATCTGAACGCCGAGAGCGTCTGGCTGGTCGATCCCATCGATGGCACGAAGGCTTTCGTGCGCCACTATCCGATGTTCTCCACGCAGATCGCCCTGCGGCGCGCGGGGGAGATCGTCCTCGGCGTTTCCAGTGCGCCCGTCTACGGCGAGCTGGCGTTCGCCGAGCGAGGCCGGGGCGCTTACCTCAACGAGGGGCCGGTTCACGTGAGCGCCATCACGGCGCTCGAGTCGGCGGTGCTCTCCTCAGGCAACATGAGCTCGCTTGCGACCGGACCCCAATGGGCGCGCTACGGGCAGCTCGCCGCGCGCGTGAGCCGTGCACGCGGTTACGGCGATTTCCTGCACTATCACCTGCTGGCCGCGGGCCACATCGACGTGGTGGTCGAGACCGACATCAACATCCTGGATATCGCCGCCTGCGTCGCCCTCGTGACCGAGGCGGGGGGATATTTCACCGATCTCGCCGGTGCCCCGATCGGGCTCGAGACGCGCAGCGTCCTTGCGTGCGCAAACCGCACACTCCATGCCGCCGTGCTGGAGGCGCTCGGCTGAGCATCCCCGCCGGGCGGGTCGGGCTCGGGCGGCCAGCGGATCTCGGCCGCCGTCGCAGGTCCGATCAGCACCTGCTCGAGGGACACCGGCTGTTCCCAGTGATGGAGATCGAGGACCCGGCGCCCCGCCATCAGCTCGGCATAGCGCTGCGGATAGAGAGGCTGCTGGCGCGGATCGCCGTATCCGTCCGGAAAAAGTGGTGCGCCGTTGGCGGGCTCGTACTTGTCGGTGGCGCCCAGGGTGTGCAGCAGCTCGTGCGCAATCACCACGTTGTTCGAGCCCTCCATGCGCGGCGTCGCAAATGCGTACACGACCCCGATCAATCCCTTGGCGAGCCCGAGCGAGTGCGGCACCACGGGCGTGCGCTGCGGGTCGTGATACAGCACGAAGATGCGAATATCCTCGGGATCGGAGGTGTGGCCGCTGTGGCGGAACGCCCAGTAACGCAGCTTCAGGGTGAACAGCGCGGTCGCGAGAGCGCCCGCGTCTGCATCGCGACGGGGCGGCATCTCATGCAAGGCCGCACGCGGCCGCGTTTTCAACGGCGTATCGAGGCTCAGGTGGTAGCGCGCGGCCTCGCGCACGAAGAACCGGTCGATATCGGCGAAGCGCGCGCCCTCCAGTCGGTCGACGTAGTCCTGGGTGACCGGGCTGTCGTCGGCCGCAATCGGATAGAGAGCGACATGGAGCGGTACTCGCCAGCGAGTGCTCGCCCAATGATCGTGCCAGGTCTGATAGGCGACGATCAGCAGTACCGCGAGCAGTATCGCGATGCGGATCCTCTTGAAGGTGCTGCTCGGGGTGTCCGACATCAGCCTGGGGCCTGTGCGTCGCTCACGGCCGGGGTGCTGGCTGGAGGGTCCTGCGACTGATCAACTCGAGGTCTCGACCGTGAGCTCGATGATCTCGCCATCGCCGACCGCGTAGGTGACCTCGATCGGCCTGCAGCACACCGGACAGTCCTCGATGTACGACTGCGAGGGCACGGACAGATCGAGAGTGAGCTCGATGGTCTCCCCACAATGAGGACAGCGGGTCGGGCGAGCATCCAGCAGGTTCATCGCGCGCAGCACACCCGGCTGAAGCTCCTCAGGGCTGCAATCGGGTGACCGACCAGGGCGTCGCGCCCGAGGGGTCCTCGGCGAGTGTTCTGACCCAGCGCGCCCGGTCGTGGATGCGAAATCTCCCCTCCACCCACAGCTCCACCGCCTCGGCCCGCAGCCGAAATCCACCCCAGTAAGGCGGCCGCGGCACCTCCGCCTCGACCTGCTCGGGCTCGGCGCTGCCGGGTCCTGCGTAGGGGATGCCGAAGCGGCGGGCGGCGGCGGTGACGCTCCTCTCGAGGGCCGCTCGAGACTCGACCGGCTCGCTTTGCCGGCTCGCCCAGGCGCCGATACGGCTCTGCCAAGGCCGGGTGCGAAAATAAGCGTCGTTCTGCGCCGAGCTCAGCGTCTCGACCCGGCCTTCGGCACGCACCTGGCGATGGTGATGATCCCAGTGGAAAACGACCGCTGCCCGCGGATTCGAGCGCAACTGCCGCCCCTTGTGCGATTCATAGTTCGTATAAAACAGGATGTTGCCCGCCTGCTCATCGATCTCCTTGCACAGGACCACGCGCGCCGAGGGCTGTCCGTGCTGATCGGCGGTCGCGAGCACCATGGCGTTGGGGTTGGGTTGGGCCGCATCGTGGTAGGCGTGGCGCAGCCACAGCGCCACGAGCTCGAATGGATTCGCGGGCAGCGGGTCGGGGAGCGTTTCGCTCCAGGTAGGCTTTATGCTGGCGCTCATAGCATCATGGTAGCCGCGGCGCTGCCTCGAGCGGTAGCGCTCGGCGGGGCCGCCCAAAAAAAGGTGATGCCGAGCACGACTCGATGAGCGCGAACGTGGGAGCCTTCATGGGGCGGTGTGGCTGTGAACGGGTGGGTGCAGAGAGCGGTGCGGAGAGGGTGTGGCATCAGGGGGTCACGCGATGGCTGAAATCAGATCCGCCCGCTCGCGCTGGCCAACCAAGGGGCTCTCCTGAATGAACCTCGACGAATTGCGCTCGGAATTGACCTGGATCGACGCCCAGCTTTTGGAGCTCGTCGCCCGCCGGCAGGCGCTCTCCGCCCAGGTCGCGAGCGTCAAGCGGGCCACGGGACTCGCGACGCGCGATTTTGCGCGCGAGCGCGAGGTGATCCTGCGAGGCCGCACCCAGGCCCAGCAGCTCGGCGTCTCGGCCGACCTTGCTGAATCCCTGCTGCGATTGCTGATTCGATCCTCGCTCGCCACGCAGGAGCAGGCGCGGGTCGCCGCCCAGGGTGCGGGGACCGGCAAGAGCGCTCTGGTGATCGGCGGACACGGCAAGATGGGCGCTTGGTTTACCGAGTTTCTGGCATCGCAGGGCTTTCATGTGGCGATTGCCGATCCGGCGGGCGGCGCGCCCGGATATGATCACTTCGCCGACTGGGAAGATCATCCGCTCGACACCGATCTGATCGTGCTTGCAACGCCCCTGGGTGCGACTGCGGAGCTTCTGCGCAAGCTGGCGCTGCGCCGTCCACGGGGCCTCATCTTCGACCTCGGCTCGCTCAAGACCCCGCTGCGGGCCGGACTCGATGCGCTCGCTCGGGCGGGCTGCCGCGTGACGTCGGTGCACCCGATGTTCGGCCCCGACACCGAGCTCCTCTCGGGGCGCCACGTGATCTTCATCGATCTCGGGAATGCGGACGCGCTCGCCGAAGCGCAGGACCTCTTTGCGGCGACGATGGCCGAACGAGTCGTGATGGGGCTCGATGAGCACGACCGGCTGATCGCCTACGTGCTCGGGCTGTCGCACGCCCTCAACATCGCCTTCTTCACCGCGCTTGCCGAGAGTGGCGAGGCCGCGCCCCGCCTCGCGCGCCTCTCGAGCACCACCTTCGATGCGCAGATCGAGGTTGCGAGCCGCGTCGCCGCCGAGAGCCCCGAGCTGTATTTCGAGATCCAGAGCTTGAACGAGCATGGCGCCGAATCCCTGCAGGCGCTCGAGCGCGCCGTGACGCAGCTCGTCGAAGCGGTGCAGCGGCGCGATGCCAAGACGTTCACCGCGATGATGAACCGGGGGCGCGCGTACTTCGACGTCCGGGCGCAGGCGCGTGCGGGTTAGGAGAGTGCCGGTGTCCGAGCCCATCGAGGCGCTCAGGGAGGAGAACGAGGCGCTGCGCAAGCGGCTCGCCGAGCTCACGTCCGAGGCGGCCAACAACGAGAGCATCCTCAAGCGCACACAAGCGCGTGAGCTCAGCCTGCTGCGGGCCGACGGCCTGGCGCCGCTGCTGCGGGCGCTGGTGGACGGTCTGCGTGAATCCTTCTCCCTCGACGTCGTGAGCGTCGTGCTGCTCGATCCGCAGCACGAGATCCGCCACCTGCTGGTGGCGGCGGGCGACCGGCCCGAGGAGTTCAAGCAGATCTTCTTCGTCGATTCCCTCGTGAGCCTCGCCCCGCAGCTCGCAGCGCTGCACAAGCCCTGGCTCGGGCCCTACGTGGGCGCGGATCACCATCTGCTGTTTCCTTCGACGCCTCCTCCGAAGAGCATTGCGCTGCTGCCACTGCCGCGCAAGGACATTGCCACGGGCGCGCTGTGCTTCGGCAGCCGCGAGCCGACGCGCTTCACGCGCCATCATGGCACCGACTTTCTGGCGCATCTCGGCGCCGTCGCCGCGGTGTGTATTGAGAACGCCATCAACCGCGCCCGGCTGCTGCGCGCTGGCATCACCGACTTCCTGACCGGATGGCACAACCGCCGCTATCTGCAGCAACGGCTCAAGGAAGAGCTGGCGCGCGCGCAGCGCCATGGCGGCTCGATCGCCTGTCTGATGATCGACATCGATCATTTCAAGCTCGTCAACGACGGCTACGGCCATCTGGCCGGCGACAACGCTCTCAAGGAGGTGGCGCAACGGGTCGAATCGCAGATCCGCAGCATGGATACCGCCGCGCGGTTTGGCGGCGATGAGCTGGCGATCCTGTTGCCGGATGCAGGGGCCACCGATGCGGCGCGCCTCGCCGAGCGTATCCGCGAGGCCATCGCCGCGGTCCCGTTCCGCTTGACGGCCGATATCGAGCGGGCACTCACCATCTCGGTCGGGGTGGCCACCCTGGCGCCGGGTCGCCACGAGAGCGACCTGAAGGCGCTGGCGGATCGGCTGCTGGCCGATGCAGACGCGGCGCTGTATCGCGCCAAGGCGCTCGGTCGGGATCGGGTCCAGGTCGGCACCGGCTGAGCCCCGGGGCCCGCGGGCGCGCGGCCCCGCGGCTCTATTGCGTCGCAGCAAGCACAAGGGGACGCCGATGTGGAAGAATGGGCTCATGTCCACCCACCACGCCAGCGATGTCATTGATCGGGATGGATTTCGCACCAATGTCGGCATCGTCCTCACCCGGAACAACGGCGAGCTGTTCCTGGGAGGGCGGGTCGGGGGTCGGGGCTGGCAGTTCCCGCAGGGCGGGGTGAACCGCGGGGAGCGGGTGGAAGACGCCCTGTTTCGCGAGCTCAAGGAGGAGATTGGACTCGCGCCCCACGAGGTGAAGATCTTGGGCGCCACCCGCGGCTGGTTGCGCTATCGCCTGCCTCGTCAGTACGTGCGTGACCGGTGCATCGGGCAGAAGCAGCGCTGGTTCCTGCTGCAGCTGCTCGAGCGCGACGTGACGTTCCGTTTCGATAGCACCAGCACCCCGGAATTCGATCGCTGGCGCTGGGTCGACTACTGGACGCCGGTTCGCGAGGTGGTCTACTTCAAGCGGCGGGTGTACCTGCGGGCACTCCATGATCTGGGCCCGCTGCTCTTTGCGGATGGGCTGCCCCCGTATCCGGATTGGTGGCCGGAAGTCGATCCGGCCGCTGCCAAGCCGCTCGTCGAGGAAGTGGGCGGCGTGCGTACCGCCTGAGGCGTGCGCACCGCCCGAGGCGTCGCACGGCCTGCGGTCTCACGAGGCATCGCACCGCCTGAGGGCGCGCGATCCTCGGCCCCGAGCGACCGCGTCGCTTTCCGCGCATGAGATCGCGCGTGCCTCTTGCAGCTCAGAAAGGCTTGACGATCGCCAGGATGACGATGCCGATCAGCAGCAGCGAGGGCAGCTCGTTGAAGGCTCGATACCAGCGCGACGAGTGTGAATTGCGGTCATGGGCGAAGTCATTTTTGAACTTGTAACAGGCACCGTGATAGAGGATCAGCAGGGCGACGAGCGCGAGCTTGGCGTGCAACCAGTGCATGTGCAGGTAAGCGGGCGCTGCCACCAGCATGGCGAGCCCGAATACGATCGTCGCCCCGGCGCCGACGGTCATCAGCGCGAACAGCCGGCGCTCCATGACTCGAAAACGCTCGATGCCGAGCGGATCGCGGGTCTCGGCGTGATACACGAAGAGCCGTGGCAGGTAGAACAGCCCGGCGAACCAGGTCACCATGGCCACGACATGAAAGGCCTTGAGCCACAACAACGCGAGCATCCCTCCTGCGCAACCATAAAATGATAGCGTACCCTCGCGGGTTGCGAGGTGATTGAGCCGGCACGTCCGATGCGAAATTCTTGATGGCGGAGTCCTTCAGCAAGTGGGTCGTGCGCGCGTATGCGCCCAGGCGCCGCGCGATGCTGCTCACCGCCGCCGCGCTTCTCGCCATCGTGATCCTGTACGCCGCCTTCGAGCTGGGCCGCTACGATGCGGGCTTTCGCGTCGTCGACTCGGTGCGCGGAGCGCTTGCGGCGAGCGCACGCATCCGCTCGCTCGAGACGGAGAACGCCCGGCTGCGCACGCAGCTCGAGGCGGCCGATGTGGCCCGTCGCATCGATCGCGAAGGCACCTCTCAGGTGCAGCACAGTCTCGGCGACATGCAGAGCCAGATTGCGCGGCTGAAGCAGGACCTCTCGTTCTATCGCGGCCTCGTGCAGCCCGACTCGCTGATTCACGTGAAAGTCCAGCAGATGCAGATAGTGCCCGAGTCGGCCCGGCACTACCGCCTGAAGTTCGTGCTCATGCAGACCGGCAAGTCCGAGAAGGTCGTCTCGGGCAGTGCGACGATCGCCATCGCCGGACTGCTGCAGGGCAAGCCTCAGGACCTCACGTTCGCGCAGGTCTCGCCCCATCATCAGGTGAGCCTGGCATACTCGTTTCGCTACTTCGAGGATTACGACGAGCTGATCGAGCTGCCGCCCGGCTTCGAGCCGATGCGGGTCGACGTCGAGCTGCACGCGGAGCACAACCAGGCACACGCGTTTCGCCAAGCCTTCGTCTGGAAAGCGCAAGGAATGTCGGTCGAGACCGAAGCGCAGGCGGCGAACGGTTCGCAGGGGGAAGTGAATGTTCAAGAGGAAACCGAGTAAGAACGCCAACATCGAGACGCTCATCGGGGCGCGCACGCGCATCCAGGGCAACGTCGAGTTTGCGGGCGGCCTGCACCTCGACGGCTACATCAACGGCAACGTGACGGGCGAGGCCGCCGATGATTCGATCCTCTCGGTGAGCGAGGCGGGCTGCATCGAGGGCTCCGTGATCGCCAGCAGCGTGTATCTGAACGGTCTCGTGAAGGGTGACATCGAGGCGAGTGGCCGCGTCGAGCTCGGCGCACGAGCCCGGGTGCTCGGCAACGTTCAGTACCGGGTCATTGAAACGGCGGTGGGCGCCCAGATTAATGGTAAGTTGATCCATCGAGGCCCGAGCGGGCCGCCGCCTGCCGCAGCGCAGGGCGAGGCGCTGCCGGAGCCCGAGAATTGAGCACGAGCGTGACGGGCCGCGCTTTGATGGCGTGTGGGCGCCACGTAGAATACAGAGCGAGTAGACTATCCACATGAGCACGATGACCGACATGTCCAGCGACACCGAGATCCTGCCGCCGCCGCCGCAGGTGCTCGTCTTCACCGATGCGGCCGCCGGCAAGGTGGGCGAGTTGATCCGCGAGGAGGCGAATCCGAACCTGAAGCTTCGCGTCTTCGTCTCCGGGGGCGGCTGCTCGGGCTTCCAGTACGGCTTCACGTTCGACGAGAACGTCGAGGAAGGCGACTTCTGCGTGCAGAACTCGGGGGTCACGCTGCTGGTCGATCCGATGAGCGCGCAGTACCTCATGGGTGCGGAGATCGACTACAAGGAGGACCTGCAGGGCGCGCAGTTCGTGATTCGTAATCCGAACGCCAAGACTACCTGCGGTTGCGGATCCTCATTCTCGGCCTGATGCATTCCTGAGATGAGCGGCGGTCGAGTCGTACCCGACGTCCTGGCCGCCGTCGATCTGGGCTCCAACAGCTTTCACATGGTGGTCGCGCGCTACTCGCACGGCCAGCTGGTCATCCTCGATCGACTGCGCGAGATGGTGCGCCTTGCGGGCGGCATGGGCGATACCGGCCGGCTCGATGAATCGGCCATGGAACGGGCGCTGCGCTGCCTCGAGCGTTTCGGGCAGCGGTTGCGGGCCATGCAGGCCGACAGCGTCCGCGTGGTTGCCACCAGTGCCCTGAGGCGGGCCAAGCGCAAACGTCAGTTCCTCGAGCGCGCGCGCGCGGCGCTCGGACATCCGATCGAGATCATCTCCGGCCTGGAGGAGGCGCGTCTCATCTATTCCGGCGTCGCCCATACGAGCCCGATGAGTCCCGACAAACGGCTGGTCGTCGACATCGGCGGCGGCTCGACCGAGGTGGTGATCGGGGAAGGGTTCGAGCCGTTGCTGCTCGAAAGCCTCTCGGTCGGCTGCGTCGGTCTCACCAGCCGGCATTTCGAGGACGGCCGCATCTCGGAGAAGCGTTTCGAGCGCGCGCGCACGCAGGTTCGACTGGAGCTCGAGCCGATCCAGGAAGCCTTTCGCAAGATGGGATGGCTGCAGGCCTTCGGCAGCTCCGGCACCGTGCGCGTGATCGGTGACGTGATCAAGCGGCTGAATCCGGACTCCCCGCGCATCACGCTCGACAATCTGCGCGTGCTGGCCGAGCGCATGATCGCAGCGGGACACATCGATGATCTCGATCTCGAGGACGTCGATCCCGAACGCGCCCCGGTGTTTCCGGCGGGCCTCGCCATCATGATCGAGATCGTGGAGAGCTTCGGCATCGACCGGCTGCGCGTCGCCGAGGGCGCGATGCGCGAGGGATTGCTGTACGACCTCATGGGCCGCTTCACCGACGAGGATGCGCGCGTGCGCAGCGTGCGTGCGATGGAGCAGCGCTATCACGTGGATGGCGCCCAGGCCGACCGGGTCGAGGCCACGGCAGTGGCGCTGCTTTCGCAAGTCGAGAATGAGTGGGGACTCGAGGACCCGCTGGCGGAGCTCGTGCTGCGCTGGGCCGCACGCTTGCACGAGTCGGGTCTCGACATCGCCCACTCCAAATATCACCGTCACAGCGCCTATCTGCTCGAGTACGCGGACATGCCCGGGTTTCCACGCGAGGAGCAGCTGCTGCTCGCGGCGCTGGTCGGCGCACACCGCCGTCAGCTCTCCTTCGAGGCGCTCGAGGACCTGGTGCCTCCGTGGGATCGGCATGCCGAATTTCTGATCGTGTTGCTGCGCCTCGCGGTGCTGCTGCACCGAGGCCGCAGCCCGCAGCCCCTGCCGGAAATGCGCCTGCAAGTTCGCGGACGCAACGTCACGCTCGAGCTGCCCCAGGCGTGGATGAAGGATCACCCCTTGACGCTCGAGGATCTCGAGCAGGAGCGGGCCTATCTCAAGGATGCGGGTTTCCGCCTGAGTCTCACGCGCATTGCGGAGGAGGCACCCGCGGGGCGCACGCGTCAGGATTCGGTGAGCGCCACCCGCTCGTCGTAGAGGGCGAGCAGGCTCGCCTGCGCCGACACCGCGCCGCCTTTCTCCCCGCCCGCGCGCAGGTATTCCCCATTCGACTGCAGCGTCCAGGCCTGCGTGTCGTCGGCGAGGTAGAGCGCCAGGTCATCCGCGACCCTCTCCTGCAGCTCCGCCGTCTCGACGGGGTAGGCGACCTCGATGCGCCGGAAGAGGTTGCGATCCATCCAGTCGGCGCTCGCGCAGTAGACCTCGCGCTTGCCGCCGTTGTCGAAGCAATAGACGCGAGAGTGCTCGAGGAATCGCCCGACGATCGAGCGCACCGTGATGTTCTCCGAGACTCCCTTGAGGCCCGGGCGCAGGCAGCAGATACCGCGCACGATCAGATCGACGCGCACCCCCGCCCGGGAGGCGCGGTACAGGGCCTGGATGAGGGTGGGCTCGGTCAGCGCGTTCAGCTTCACGACGATGCGCGCCGGCCTGCCGGCGCGCGCGTGCTCGGTCTCGCGCTCGATCTTGGCGGCAAGCGCCTGATGCAGGCTGAAGGGCGCATGCAGGAGCTTGCGCAGCCGCGGCACCCGCGTGAGCCCCGTGAGCTGCAGGAAGATCTCGTGAATGTCCTCGCCGATGGCCTCATCGGCGGTCATCAGGCCGTAATCGGTGTAGAGCCGCGCGGTCTTGGCGTGATAGTTGCCGGTGCCGAGATGACAGTAGCGCCGCAGGCCCTTCTCCTCGCGGCGCACCACCATGACGAGCTTGGCGTGCGTCTTGTAGCCGACGACTCCGTACATGACGTGCGCGCCCGCTTCCTGCAACTTGTTGGCGAGCTCGATGTTCGCCTCCTCATCGAAGCGCGCGCGCAGCTCGATGATCACGGTGACGTCCTTGCCCGCCTGAGCGGCTTCGACGAGCGCATCGACGATCGCCGAATCGTGCCCGGTGCGATACAGCGTCTGCTTGATCGCGAGCACCTGCGGGTCGCTTGCGGCCTGCTTGATGAAATCGGTGACCGGACCGAACCCCTGAAAGGGGTGATGCAGCAAGACATCGCCGGCACGCAACGTCGCGAACAGGTCGATCCCTGGACGCAGCTTCTCGGGGATGCCGGGGGTAAAGGGCGCGTACTTGAGCTCGGTGCGATCGACGAGGTCGTAGACCGCCATCAGCCGGTTCAGGTTCACCGGACCGGAGACCTTGTACAGATCCTGTGCGGTCAGCCCGAACTGGTTCAACAGGTAAATGAGGATCTCCTCGGGGCAGTCGTGCGCCGTCTCGAGCCGCACCGCATCGCCGTAGCGACGCGAGGCGAGCTCGCCCTCCACGGCGCGCAGCAGGTCATCGACCTCTTCCTGCTCGACGAACAGGTCGCTGTTGCGCGTCACGCGGAACTGATAGCAGCCGCGGATGCGCATGCCGGCGAACAGCTTCGAGACGAAGGCTTCGACGATCGTTCCCAGGAAGACGAAGTGACGGCTGCCGAGCTCGTCCGGGAGACGCACCAGACGCGGCAGCGAGCGCGGCGCCTGCACGACCGCAAGTCCGCTGTTGCGCCCGAAACCATCCTCGCCCTCGACGACGATCGCGAAGTTCAAGCTCTTGTTGAGAACCTTGGGAAAGGGTCGCGCCGGATCGAGCGCGAGCGGGGAAAGCACGGGCTCGACTTCGCGCGTGAAATAATCGGCAAGCCATTCGCTTTGCGCCTCGGTCCAGTTGTCCGGCGAGAGAAACACGACGCCGTGACGGGCGAGGTCCGGCATCAGCACGTCGTTGAGGAGCTCATATTGCTCATTGACGAGACGCACGGTGCGCGCGCGGATCGCGCGCAGCTGTTCGCTCACGGACAGTCCGTCCGGGCCGACCTGCAGGGCACCCGCCTCGAGCAGCTCCTTCAGGCCGGCGACCCTGATCTCGAAGAACTCGTCGAGGTTGCTGCAGGAGATGCCGAGAAACTTCACTCGCTCGAGCAACGGGATCCGCTTGTCCTTCGCCTGCTCGAGCACGCGTTGATTGAACTCGAGGAACGACAGCTCGCGGTTGATGAAGAGCTGCGGCGAGTTGAGGTCGAGACCGTCCACGGAGCTCGGTGGGCCGCCGGGCTCCGGGCCCGGCAACGGGCTTCGCGCAACGGCGGGCACCGTCGACGCGGCCACGGCGATCGTGCGTTTCGCCTGGGCGGGGCGGCGGGTGCGGGCATCATCCATGTCGATAGATTCCTCCGAGAATGCGCAAGCCGGCGGCACCGGTGACCGTCGGGGCGTTGGCCGGGAGACCCGTCAGCGTGCGATGCGCGAACCAGGCAAACGCGACCGCCTCGACATAATCGGGATCGAGGCCGAGCGCGGCGGTGGTCGCCACGCGGTGCGGTGCGCGATGCCGTGCAAGAGCCGCCAGCAACGCTGCGTTGTGCGCGCCCCCGCCGCAAGCATACACCGCGGCCTGCGGGGCGTACCTCTCGAGCGCACGGGCCACGGTCGAGGCGGTGTATTCGAGCAGCGTCGCTTGCACGTCCTCGGGCCGGCGCTCGGTGGCGCCGAGATGACGCTCCAGCCAGGGCAGGTTGAAGAGCTCGCGGCCGGTGCTCTTCGGCGCGGGCAGCGCCAGATAGGGCTCCTGCATCAGGCGCTCGAGCAGCGCCTGATCGACCCGCCCGCTCGCTGCCCAGGCGCCGTCGGCATCGAACGACGAGGGGCCGTGTCGAGCGATCCACGCATCGAGCAGCCGATTGGCGGGTCCGGTGTCGAAGCCGATCACCGCTGCGCCTCGCTGCAGCAGCGTGACGTTGGCGATGCCGCCGAGATTGACGATGACCCGGTCCTCGCGCTCGCTGCGAAACGCATGATCATGGAACACCGGGGCGAGCGGCGCGCCCTGTCCGCCGGCGGCCACATCGCGGCGCCGGAAATCGGCGACGACGGTGATGCCGCTTTGCTCGACGATCACGCTCGGATCTCCGATCTGCCAGGAGAAGGGAAACTGCAGATCGGGTCGATGCCTCAGGGTCTGGCCGTGGCTGCCGATCGCAGTTACCTGCGAGGCGGTAACACCGGCGCGCTCGAGGAGCCCGCGTGCGGCCGCTGCAAACACACGGCCGACGGCGGTGTCGAGCTGCCCGATCTCATCGAGCGCGACGCGCGCGGGCTCATCGATGAGCGCAGCGATACGCCGCTTGAGAGCCGGCTCGTAGGGAGTCGCCGAGGCGGCGATCAAGGACAGCGGCACGACATCCGCAGAGGCGCCGCCGACAGAGGGGCTGGCCGCAGGCACCTCGATCAGGGCCGCATCGATGGCGTCCATGCTCGTTCCGGAAATCATCCCCAGGTACAGGCTCATGCCGCGGCCGGGCACGGAGTCAGAAGCGCGCGACGCGGGCGGTCCGCTCGCGCACCGTCACCCGCCCCCTCGAGCCGGCGGGGCGGTGGCCGCGACTGCGGAGGGCGCCGTGAAGGCGCCGGCGGCCTCCGCCGCTGCGGCCGCCGTGGATTCGGGGGTGCGCGGGTCGAGCAGCGCCAGCCAGCGTCCACTCGCCAGGCGGAAATCCTGAAGTGATGCGGCCTGCAGGGGCTCGGCTCCGGGCAGGTGCACCTTCTGCGGATCCTTGTGCACTCCATTCACGAGATACTCGTAATGCAGGTGCGGTCCGGTGGCGAGCCCGGTCATGCCGACGTAGGCAATGACCTCGCCCTGCTGCACGCGCGAGCCCACTCGCAGGTGGCGCGCAAAGTGCGAGAGGTGCCCGTAGAGCGTCGCGACGTGGCTGCCGTGCTCGATCACCAGGGCATTGCCGTAGCCGCCGCGCGTCCCGGCGAACGCGACCCGGCCATCGCCCGCGGCGTGCACCGGAGTCCCGATCGGTGCGGCATAGTCGGTCCCCATGTGGCCGCGGATCAGGTTCAGGATCGGATGCCGGCGGTGCGGGTTGAACACCGAGCTCACCCGGGTGAACTCGACGGGCGCGCGCAGGAAGGCCTTGCGCATCGGCTGCCCGGCGGGTGAGTAGTATCCGGCGACACCGGCCTCATTCACATAGCGCACGGCGCGATACACCTTGTCGTTGTTCACGAACTCGGCGGCGAGGATGTCGCCGTCGCGCAGGTACTTGCCGTCCTGATAGATCTGCTCGTAAACCGCGGTGAATCGATCACCTTCGCGGATGTCGAGCACGAAGTCGATGTCCCAGGCAAAGATCTCGGCGAGCTTGAGGGCGATCGCGTCGGACACCTGCGCTGCTTCGGCCGACTCGAACAGGGAGGAGGAGATCGTTGCTGTCGCGCTGCGGATGCGCGTCTCGACCGGGTGGTCGACCATCTTCGCCGCGAAGCCGGCCTCGTCCCGCACGACCTCGAGGGTCTGGGTCTCGCTCACCTTGCGAGTCAGCCCCTGCACCGCGCCCTCTGCATGGGTCACCTGGATCGCATCGCCGGGCTTCAAGTAGTCGAGGCTCTGGCGGATGCCGGGGAGCTGGCGGATGGTCGCGAGATCGGTAACGCTCAGCGCCAGGCGCCGGAAGATCGCATCCAGGGTGTCATTTCGACCGACGATGACCTCGATCGAGGCGACGCCCGCATGCTGTATCGAGGGCGGCGCGATGGCTGGCGGCGTCGGTGGGGATCCGAGGGTGAGATTACTGCTCGAAGCGGCGGGGGGTGGGCCGGCGCTCTGCGGCGCTGCCGGCCGGGGGGGCTCCCGCGCGACTTGCCACAATCCGACGGCGGTGCAGAGGGCGAACGCGCAGAGGACGATGCGAGCCAGGTGGCGCCTTGCGAATGAGAACCGGGCGGCCAGCGGGCGGGAAGGTCGGTCCACGATAAAAAACCCATCGGGAACAAGGGGGAGAGGCTACCGGCGAGCGAGGGGGGCGGTCAATCGATCCGCCCGATTCCGTGAGAAAGGGCGCACTCCGGGACGGGCCGGCGCTGCGGGAGTGGGCGCGGGCGCAGCGGGCCGCGGGCCGCGCTGGGCATCGTGCGCGGACCCACTCCGGGCCGCCGGGCGCGCTTGCGGTACAGTAGCGACCGCAAAACATGTTGCTTCTTATATAGAGCGCGAGGACCTCAATCGATGATCCCGGTGGATGAGCAGCTCAAGGAGCTGAAGCGCGGCGCGGTCGATCTCATCCACGAGGCCGAACTGCGGCGCAAGATCATTCGGGGCAAGCCGCTGCGAGTCAAGGCGGGGTTCGACCCGACGGCGCCCGATCTGCACCTCGGTCACACGGTGCTCATCAACAAGCTGCGGCAGTTCCAGCAGCTCGGTCACCAGGTGATCTTCCTGATCGGCGACTTCACGGGGATGATCGGCGACCCGACCGGCAAGAACGCGACGCGGCCGCGCCTCTCCAGCGAGGAGATCGCCGCGAATGCACGCACTTACCAGGAGCAGATCTTCAAGATCCTGGACCCGGAGCGCACCTCGATCGATTTCAACTCGCGCTGGATGGGGGCGATGTCGG
>DATGIA010000095.1:0-23453 GCA_035307465.1 Steroidobacteraceae bacterium | reverse complement strand
CCTCGGCGCGAATCGGTGAGACGGCATCGGCGTGCTGCATCTGCAAGGCGCGCGCGAGGCGCTGCTGGCGCTCGAGCTCCTCGCGCTCGATCTCGGCCTGGGTGCGGAACTGGATCTTCGAGAGCATCGACACCGTGTCGAGCTTGATGCGATCGAGCATCGCGGCGAACAGCTCGAAGGCCTCGCGCTTGTATTCCTGCTTGGGGTTCTTCTGCGCATAGCCGCGCAGGTGGATGCCCTGGCGCATGTAATCCATCGCCGCCAGGTGCTCGCGCCAGTGCTGATCGAGTGTCTGCAGCATCACCTGCTTCTCGACGTGGCGCAGCATCTCCGCCCCGATGGTCGCTTCCTTCTGCTGATAAGCGGCCTCCAGCGCCTGGACGATGCGCGCCTTGAGGGCACTGTTGCCCGCCTGCTCCTCGGCGAGCCATGCGGCGATCGGCAGTGTCTGCCCGAAGTCGCGCTCGATCGCGGCCGTCAGGCCGGCGACGTCCCAGGACTCCTCGGCGACCGCCTCCGGCACGTACTGCTCGACCAGCTGCGCGACCACGTCCTCGCGCACGCCCTTGATGGCCTCGGCCACGTCGGCGGCCGCCATGATGTCGGTCCGCTGCTGGTAGATGACGCGGCGCTGATCGTTCGCGACGTCGTCGTACTCGAGCAGCTGCTTGCGCGCATCGAAATTGTGCTGCTCGACACGCCGCTGCGCGCGCTCGATCTGGCGCGTGAGCATGCCGCTCTCGATCGCCTCTCCCGCTTTCATGCCGACCCGCGTCATCAGCGCCTTCATGCGCGTCGGGTCGCCGAAGATGCGCATCAGATTGTCTTCGAGCGACAGGTAGAAGCGGCTCGAGCCGGGATCGCCCTGGCGGCCCGAGCGGCCGCGCAGCTGATTGTCGATGCGCCGCGACTCGTGACGCTCGGTGCCGACGATGTGCAGGCCGCCGGCTGCGACCACCTGCTCATGGCGCTTCGCCCACTCCTCGCGAATCTGGCGCAAGTGCTCCTCGCTCGCGTCGGCATTGGCCTCGAGCTGCGGCTGCGGATTGCCGCCGAGCACGATGTCGGTGCCCCGGCCCGCCATGTTGGTGGCGATGGTGATCGCGCCGGGGCGCCCGGCCTCGGCGACGATGTGCGCCTCGCGCTCATGCTGCTTGGCGTTCAGCACCTCGTGCGGAATCTTGGCCGCGCTCAGCAGCTTCGAGAGCCGCTCGGAGGTCTCGATCGAGGTCGTGCCGACGAGCACCGGCTGGCCGCGCTTCACGCAGTCCTCGATGTCCTCGACCACGGCCTTGAACTTGTCATCCTCGGAGAGGAACACCAGATCGGGGTTGTCCTTGCGGATCATCGGCTTGTGGGTCGGGATCACCACGACCTCGAGGCCGTAGATCTGCTGGAACTCGAACGCCTCGGTGTCCGCGGTGCCGGTCATGCCGGAGAGCTTCTTGTAGAGGCGGAAGTAATTCTGGAACGTGATCGAGGCAACCGTCTGGTTCTCCTCGCGCACCTTCACGCCTTCCTTCGCCTCGACCGCCTGATGCAGGCCGTCCGACCAGCGCCGCCCCGGCATGGTCCGTCCCGTGAACTCATCGACGATGATCACCTCGCCCTGGCGCACGATGTACTCGACGTCGCGCTTGTAGAGCGCGTGGGCGCGCAGCGCGGCATTCAAGTGGTGCATCAGGCGGATGTTCGCCGAGTCGTACAGGCTCTCGTCGTCGCGCAGGAGCCCGACCTCGCTCATGAGCTCCTCGACCTTCTGGTGGCCGGCCTCGGTGAGCGTCGCCTGCTTGGTCTTCTCGTCGACCGCGTAATCGCCGGGACCGTTCTCTTCCTTCTGACGCGTCAGGCGCGGGATCAGCGTGTTGATCTTGATGTAAAGCTCGGTGCTCTCCTCGGCGGGGCCGGAGATGATGAGCGGCGTGCGCGCCTCGTCGATGAGGATCGAGTCGACCTCGTCGACGATGGCGAAGGAGAGCGTGCGCTGCACGCGATCCTCGAGGCGAAAGGCGAGGTTGTCCCTTAAGTAATCGAAGCCGAACTCGTTGTTGGTGCCGTAGGTGATGTCACAAGCGTAGGCGGCGCGCTTCTCGGCGGGCGACTGCGCATTCTTGATGACGCCGACCTGCATGCCGAGGAAGCGATAGACCGGTCCCATCCAGTCCGAATCGCGCTGCGCCAGGTACTCGTTCACCGTGACGACGTGCACACCCTCGCCGCTCAGCGCATTCAGGTAGGCGGGCAGGGTCGCCATCAGCGTCTTGCCCTCGCCGGTGCGCATCTCGGCGATCTTGCCCGAGTGCAGCGCAAGACCACCGATCAGCTGTACATCGAAGTGGCGCAGCCCGAGCTTGCGCTTCGAGGCCTCGCGCACCAGGGCGAACGCTTCGGGCACGAGCGCATCGAGGGGCGTGCCGGCGGCGAATCGCTCCTTGAGCGCTTGGGTGCGCACCGGAAAATCCTCATCCTTGAGCGCTGCGATGCTGCTCTCGAGCGCATTGGTGGCGAGCACCGTGCGCCGCATCTCCTTGAGCAGGCGCTGGTTACGGCTACCGAATATGTGGGTGAGAAACTGCAGCACGGCGGGGGAGCCCTTTCCAAAACCCGATATTGTACGGTGAGCGGCCACGTCGAGTCATGGCCAAGAGGCCGCGGGCAATCGAGCCCGAGGGCGATCGAACACGGCGGACTTGAGGCCCAAAGAGCGATCTTCAAGCCCGCGGGGGCTCCCGGACTAACGCTCCTCGCCGATGAAGCGCAGCGGATCGACCTGCGAGCCGTTCTTCAGCACCTCGAAGTGCAGGTGCGGTCCGGTCGAGTGGCCGGTCGAGCCGATCAGCGCGATCTCCTGGCCCTTGCGCACCATATCGCCGGTCTTCACCAGCAGCTTCTCGTTGTGGCAATACCGCGTCGCAAGACCGTTGCCGTGGTTGATCTCGACCATCTCGCCGTAGCCCGCACGCTCCCCGGCGAAGGTGACGAGGCCGGCCGCGACCGAGGAGACCGCGGTGCCGGGGGGGCCCGCGAAGTCCACGCCCTTGTGGACGGCGTTGAAGCCGGTGAACGGATCGGTGCGATGGCCGAAATAGGAGGAGATCCAGCCGTCTTGCACGGGACGGCCCTCCGGATACACCTGCTTGTTGAGCTCGCGGGTGAGGATCAGGTTCTCGAGCACCCCGAGCTGCTGCTCGCGGCTGGAGAGTTGAGTCTGCAGATCGTCGACCATCGCGGTGAGGCTCGGGATCTGCGCCGGCTGGCCATCGGTGTCGAGGCCGCCCACGGCCGGCGGATTACCGAAATCGAACTCGCCGTCGTCGATGTTGGCCATGCGCGTGAGACGCCGGCCCAGGGCATCGAGTCGGATGACGCTCGCGTTCATCTGTCCGACGCGCAGCGCGAGTGCGTTGACCTTCTCCTGCAACCCCTTGCGCACGTCCTCGATCTGCGCCTGCTGTTTCAAGAGCTCGGTGGACCAGTTGCCGAGCTGATCGATGGGACTCGCACTGTGATGGTGCACACCGAGACTGATGCCGACCGAGAAGGCGCCCCCGACGATCGCGAAAACGATCGCGACGACGGCACTGATGACGAGAGGATGACGCAGATCGAGCTGCCGTACGCGCCCCGTCTTACGGCCGACCAATATGACATTCATAGGCGAGGGGCGCTGTCCATGGGTATCGGGGTCCCAGGCTGGGCTGCTAACGGGCGTAGACTATGCAGAATAAGGTGAACCAAAACAAGGAATTTAAGCACGGTTTCGCCTGAGACTTCGCCGCGAATGAGAGCAGTTCCTGTGAGACAACCCAAGAATTTCAACAAGTTGCTCGAAGGCCCTGGCGCAGTGCAAGAGCTGCGGGCGAAGCTTGCGGCTCGCGGAGAAGTCAAGGCGGCCGTGTGTGCGGTGCTCTCCCCGACCCTCGCGGCGACCATCGCGAGCGCCGGGCTCGAGGGGGAGGAGCTGCAGCTCGGAGTCGTCGGGGCTGCCTGGGCCTCGCGCCTGCGTTATGTTACCGAGACGTTGCGCACGCGGGTGGCAGGATCGCTCGGGGTGCGCATCGACAAGGTGCGGATCCGCGTCGTGCCCGCGCCGCCCGCTGCATCGAAGGCGGATTCTTCGCCCCCGGTCGCGAAGCGCTGACCGGCGCGCCGTTGATCATGCATCGGCGGTGCATCGCAGCGAGCGCGCTGCGACAAGAGCCGTCAGGCGCGCGCGGCGCTCGCGGCGGCCGCGGCGGCGTAGGAGATCGGCGCCTCGGCCAGGCTCTCGAAGGTCACTTCTTCCCACGCGCTCTGCGAGTCGATGAGCATGCGCAGCAGGCGGTTATTGAGCGCATGGCCCGACTTGTAGCCGCTGAACTCGCCGATCAGGCTGTGGCCGAGCAGATACAGATCCCCGATCGCATCGAGGATCTTGTGCTTGACGAACTCATCCTCGTAGCGCAGACCATCCTCGTTGAGCACTCGGTAGTCATCGAGCACGATGGCATTGTCCATGTTGCCGCCGAGCGCGAGATTGTGGGCGCGCAGATTCTCGATGTCGCGCATGAAGCCGAAGGTTCGCGCCCGGCTCACCTCGCGCAGAAACGAGGTGGTGGAGAAATCCATCGAGGCGACCTGCGAGTGCTTCTTGAAGGTCGGATGGTCGAACTCGATCTCGAAGTTCACCTTGAAGCCATCGTAGGGATCGAAGCGCGCCCACTTGTCCCCCTCCTGCACCTTGAGACTCTCGCGGATGCGGATGAAGCGCTTGGGCGCGCGCTGCTCCTCGATACCGGCCGACTGGATCAAAAACACGAACGGTCCGGCGCTGCCGTCCATGATCGGCACCTCGCCCGAGCTCACCTCGACGAGCGCGTTGTCGACTCCGAGTCCCGCGAACGCGGACAGCAGATGCTCGACCGTGGAGATCTTCACCTCACCGCTCTGCAAGGTGGTGCCCATCATGGTGTCACCCACGTGCTGGGCATGTGCGCGAATGTCGATCGGGCGCGGCAGATCGGTGCGGCGAAACACGATTCCGGTGTCCGGAGAAGCCGGACGCAGGGTCATCAGCACCTTCTTGCCCGTATGCAGACCCACGCCGGTGGCGCGGATCGAATTCTTCAAAGTTCGCTGATTCAACATCCTGATTGTCTTCTAGGCTCGTCCAATTGAAATAAAGGTATCACACGCCCGACACCCGCTAAAGGCTGCGAGAGCCGCATTCGCCCCTCGCGCGGGTCGATGCCGCTGCGTCGCGCGGCGCCTCGATGAGGCGCCGGTGCGAGTTTTGTCGAGAAGTGTCAATCTGCCTGGCGCCGCAGGAAAGCCGGGATGTCGAGCAGATCTTCCTGGTCCATGTCCGTCTTTAGACCATCGCCCACCGCGCGGCGCGCGATCGTCGGTCGGTCGAGAATGGCGTAATCCGTCGGCGCGAGCGGTGACTTCTGTCGCACTATGCGCACCGGCGGCGGGGAGAGCTGCTGTTGCTGCGCCGGTGTTGCGCTTGCGCGCGCGACCGGCTTCCCGAGCCCCGTGGCGACCACGGTCACCCGGATCTGATTGGCCATCTCCGGATCGATCACCGTACCGACCACCACCGTCGCATCGTCCGAGGCGAACTGCTTGATGACGTTGCCCACCTCCTGGAACTCGCCGATCGAGAGATCCATCCCGGCGGTGACGTTGACGAGGATGCCCTGGGCACCCGAGAGGTTGATGTCCTCGAGCAACGGGCTCGAGATCGCAGCCTCGGCCGCCTCGCGTGCCCGATCGTCGCCGGCCGCGGCGCCCGAGCCCATCATGGCCATGCCGGTCTCGGACATGACGGTGCGCACATCGGCGAAGTCGACGTTGATCAAGCCCGGGCGCGTGATCAGCTCGGCGATACCTTGAACTGCTCCCTGCAGGACCGTGTTCGCCGCCTTGAAGGCATCGAGCAGTGTCGTATTGCTGCCGAGCACCGTGAGCAGCTTCTCGTTGGGAATGGTGATGAGCGAATCGACGTACTTGGAGAGCTCGAGCATGCCCTGATCGGCGACGCGCGAGCGCTTGTTGCCCTCCATCATGAACGGACGCGTGACCACGGCGACGGTGAGGATCCCGAGCTCCTTCGCCACCTGTGCAACGACGGGCGCGGCGCCCGTGCCCGTGCCGCCCCCCATGCCGGCGGTGATGAACAGCATGTCGCAGCCCTCGATGAGCTCGATGATGCGGTCGCGATCCTCCATCGCGGCCTGACGGCCGACCTCCGGGTCGGCGCCGGCTCCGAGGCCCTTGGTGATGTTGCAGCCGATCTGCAGCGCGGTGCGCACCTTGGAGTGCTTCAGCGCCTGCGCATCGGTGTTGATGCAGATGAAGTCCACGCCCTCGAGTCCGGCCTGAACCATGTGCGAGACCGCGTTGCCGCCGCCACCGCCCACGCCCAGCACCTTGATGACGGCGCTCTGACTGAACGTATCCATCAATTCAAACATGTGTGTCTCCTATCGTGTTTATAGTCGGGATTCAGCATTCAAAAATTCCCCTGGAACCAGGTCCTCATCCGGTCGAAGATCGTTTTCATGCCGCCCGCGAGCAGCGGTGTCTCGATGCGTTGCAGATCGAGGGTGCTTTTCGCGTAGAGCAGAAGCCCCACGCCGGTCGCGTGAATCGGATTGCTCACCACCTCGGAGAGCCCGGTGACGTACTGCGGCACGCCGAGGCGCACCGGCATGTGGAATACCTCCTCGGCCAGCTCGACGGCGCCTTCCATCTTGGCGCTGCCGCCGGTGAGCACGACGCCGGTCGCCACCGACTCCTCGAGTCCGGCGCGCCGCAGCTCCTCGCGCACGAGCGCGAACAGCTCCTCATAGCGCGGCTCGACGATCTCGGCGAGCGTCTGGCGCGCGAGGCGCCGCGGCGGGCGGTCGCCGACGCTCGGCACCTCGATGGTCTCGTCGGGATTGGCGAGCTGCGAGAGCGCGCAGGCGTAACGGATCTTGATGTCCTCGGCGTATTGCGTGGGCGTGCGCATCGACACCGCGATGTCGTTGGTCACCTGGTCGCCGGCGATGGGGATGACGGCGGTGTGGCGGATCGCGCCGCCGCCGAACACCGCGATGTCGGTGGTGCCGCCGCCGATGTCGACCACGCACACCCCGAGATCCTTCTCATCCTCGGTGAGCACCGCGTAGCTCGAGGCGAGCTGCTCGAGCACGATGTCATCGACCGCGAGGCCGCAGCGCTGCACGCACTTGACGATGTTCTGCGCGGCGCTGTCCGCGCCGGTGACGATGTGCACTTTGGCCTCGAGCCGCACACCCGACATGCCGATGGGATCGCGAATGCCCTCCTGCGCATCGATGACGTATTCCTGGGGCAGCACGTGCAGGATCTTCTGATCCGCGGGAATGGCGACCGCCTTGGCCGCATCGATGACGCGCTCGACGTCGCCCTGCACGACCTCCTTGTCCTTGATGGCGACGATGCCGTGCGAGTTGAGGCTGCGCACGTGACTGCCGGCGATGCCGGCGTACACGGAGTGGATCTCGCAGCCCGCCATGAGCTCGGCCTCCTCCACCGCGCGCTGGATCGACTGCACGGTCGACTCGATGTTCACCACGACCCCCTTCTTCAGGCCGCGGGACGGATGAGTGCCGATGCCGATGATCTCGAGCGCACCGTCGGCCTTGACCTCGCCCACGATGGCCACCACCTTGCTCGTGCCGATGTCGAGCCCCACTAGCAAATTTCGGTCTGATCGCTTGGCCATGTCGTCTTCGGAAATCCTCTACGCGTCGGTGTCGTCGGGGGGCGCATTGGGCGGCGGCGGCGCGGTCGGGGCCGCAGCGTGTGCGGAGGACGAGCGCCAGCCGATGGCGAAGCCGTTCGAGTAGCGCATGTCCACGTACGCGATCTCGCCCGGGCGATGCGCGATCACGGTCGAGGCGATGCGGATGAAGCGCTCGATGCGCTCCTCGACGTCGCGCCGGCCGAGACGCACCGTCACCCCGCTGTCGAGATCCATTTCCCACGCGCCGCGCTCATCGAGCCGCAAGGCCGCTACGCCTAAGCCGGCCTCGAGCATGCGGCCCTGGATCTCGAGATAGCGTTGCGCAACCTCGTGGGCGCTGCCGTCGGGGCCGGCGAGCCGCGGCAGCTCCGCGGGCACGTGCGCCGCCTCGCGCACGAACAGCTCGCCACGCGTGTTGATGAGGCCCGACTCGCCCCAGCGGGCCGCCGCCGTCTGCTCGGTGACGGTAACGCGTAGCGAGCTTGGCCAGAGCCGCTGAACTCGTGCGCGGTCGACCCAAGGTAATGCCTCAACGGAGCGCTGGATGGCGTCGAGGTCGGCCGACAGAAAGCCGGTGTGCATGAAGGGGCGCACCGCCTTCTCGATCTCGCCCGGAGAGACCCGCTGGAACGCGCCGTCCATTGCGATGGTCTCGACCGGCCGGTCGAGCAGGAGCGCAAGCGCGGCGAGCGCCGCGGCGCTCAGGGCGGCGATGGCGAGCTTGCCCGCGTGTGCGCGCCAGGCGTCGAGCAGCCCTGGCAGCAGTCGCGCCGCGCGGCGCTCCGGCACGGTGCGGCTGCGGAAGCGGTTGCGGCGACCGAGGCGGCCGACGCCGGAGAGGAGCTGCTTGAGCGCCACGGTCACTGATTGCAGGGCGGTGCTCACGTGCGCTCCCGTCCGAGGCTGCTCTCGAGCACGCGCCAGCAGAGCGCCTCGAAATCGATCCCCGCCTGGCGCGCGGCCTTCGGCACCAGGCTGTGATCGGTCATGCCGGGCGTCGTGTTGATCTCGATGAAATAGAAGCGACCGCTCGAGGCCTCACGCATGAAATCGACCCGCCCCCAGCCGAAGCAGTCGGTGACGCGGAAGGTCGCGAGCGCGGCGGCCTTCAGCTCGCTCTCCTGCGCAGCGCCGAGACCGCTCGGGCAGTGATACTGGGTGTCGTCGCGAAAATACTTCGCCTCGTAGTCGTAGAACTCCGTGGCGGGCACGATGCGCGTCGACGGCAGCGCCTCATCCGCCAGCACGCCCACCGTGTATTCCTCGCCCGCGATGAAGCGCTCGGCAAACACGATCGGGTCGACCGCGCGCGCCTCCTCGAAGGCCCGCTTGAGCTGCACGGCCGTCTTCACCTTCGTGATGCCGACCGACGAGCCCTGCGAGGCGGGCTTGACCATGAGCGGCAGGCCGAGCATGCGGTGCGCATCCTCGAGATCGCCTTCGGCGCCGAGAACCGCGTACTCCGGTGCCACGAGCCCCGCGCCGACGACCACGCGCTTGGTCTTGAGCTTGTCCATGGTGAGCGCCGAGGCGAGCACCCCGGAGCCCGTATAGGGAATGCCCAGCCACTCGAGCGCGCCCTGCACGAGGCCGTCCTCGCCGCCCGGGCCGTGCAGGATGTTGAAGGCGCGATCGTAGCCATCGCTCACCAGATGCTGCACCGGATGCACCGCCGGATCGAAGGCGTGCGCATTGATGGCGCGGCGCCTGAGCGCGCCGAGCACCGCGCGGCCCGAGAGGAGCGAGATCTCCCGCTCGCTCGAGTCGCCGCCCATGAGCACCGCCACCTTGCCGAACTCTGCGGGATCGGTGCAGCGGCGCGCCTGTCCGGTGTGCTTGAGCAGGCTCACGCACGCTCTCCCACGATGCGCACCTCGGTCTCGAGCGTGAGGTGATGCACCTCGGCGACGGTGCGCTGCACGTGCAGGATCAACGCCTCGATGTCGGCGGCGCGCGCGGCGCCATGGTTGATGATGAAATTGGCATGCTTCTCGGAGACCGAGGCGTCGCCGATGCGATAGCCCTTCAGTCCGGCGCTCTCGATCAGGCGCGCCGCATGCTCGCCGGGCGGATTGATGAACACCGAGCCGCAGCTCCATTCGCCGATCGGCTGCGTCTGCCGGCGCCGCTCGAGGAGCTCGCGCATCGCGGCCTCGCCTCTCGCCGGCTTGCGCTCGAACTCGAGCGTGGCGGCGGTGAACCACTCGTCGCTAGGCCCCTCGACGTGCCGGTAGCCGATGCGGTAATCGGATGGTGTGTGCCTGTGGCGCAGTCCCTGCCGGTCGAGCGTCTCGACCTCGATCACCTGGCGCCAGGTCTCCCCGCCCCACGCGCCCGCATTCATGGCGAGCGCGCCGCCGAGCGTGCCGGGGATGCCGGCCAGGAACTCCGCGGGTCCGAGGCCCCATTTAACGCACTGCCGCGCGATGCGCGCGCACGGCAGCCCCGCCCCCGCATAGATGCGCGTTGCGCTCACGCGCTCGAGGGTCACGAGCGCGCCGTGCGTTGCGACCACGGCGCCGCGAAAGCCGCCATCGCGCACCAGCAGGTTGCTCCCGAGGCCCACGAACAGCACCGCGATCTCGCTCGGCAGCTGTCGCAGGAAGACGGCAAGATCGGTGACGTTGCGCGGCACGAAGTACAGATCCGCAGGTCCCCCCACGTGCCAGGAGGTGTGCCGCGCCATCGGCACCTCGAAGAGCACCCGCGTCGCGAACTCGGGGGCGAGCCAGGAATGCTGCCGTGCCCGGTTCATGCGGCCGCTCCCGGCGTTGCCTGCGCGAATCGGGCCTTGAGCTCGTGCGCCACCGCGCCGATGTTGCCCGCACCCATCGTCACCACGACATCGCCGTCCTTCAGCACGCTGCGCAGCGCCTCGGCGAGATCCTCGACGCGCTCGACGAAGATCGGCTCGACCACGCCGCGTGAGCGCACCGCGCGGCAGATCGCCCGACCGTCGGCGCCCGCGATCGCGGTCTCACCGGCCGCATACACCTCGGTGACCAGGAGCACGTCGCACTCGCCGAGCGCGCGGCCGAAGTCATCGAGCAGGTCGCGCGTGCGGGTGTAGCGATGCGGCTGGAAGGCCAGCACGATGCGCCGTCCCGGCCAGGCCTGGCGCACGGCCTCGAGCGTCGCCGCAACCTCGGTCGGGTGATGACCGTAGTCATCGATCACGAGCGCGCGGCCCGCGGACCACACGAGCTCGCCCAGCTGCTGGAGTCTGCGATCGATTCCCTGAAAGCCCGCGAGCGCCCGCTGGATGGCGGCATCGGCGACGCCGAGCTCGGTGGCGACGGCGATGGCGGCGAGCGCGTTCTGCACGTTGTGCCGGCCGGGCAGGTTCAGGGTGATCGGCAGCGGCGCGTGGCCGGGGCGCAGCGCGTTGAAGCGCGATTTGAGACCGGCCGGCTCGACCTCGACCGCCCGCACGTCGGCGCTGTGCGCGAAACCGTAGGTGACCACGGGACGCGCCACCGCGGCGAGAATGCTCTTGACCTCTGCATCGTCCGTGCAGAGCACCGCGAGGCCGTAGAAGGGCAGGTTGTGCAGAAAATCGATGAAGCTCTGCTTGAGGCGCGCGAAATCCCCCTCGTGCGTCCCAAGGTGATCGTTGTCGATGTTGGTGACGATGGCGATCATCGGCTGCAGGTGCATGAAGGACGCATCGCTCTCGTCCGCCTCGGCGACCAGATAGCGCCCGGCGCCGAGACGGGCGTTGCTGTCCGCGCTCTTCAGCCGCCCGCCGATGACGAAGGTCGGATCGAGACCGCCCTCGGCGAGCACGCTCGCCACCAGGCTCGTCGTCGTGGTCTTGCCGTGCGTGCCGGCGATCGCCACGGCGTAGCGAAAGCGCATCAGCTCGCCGAGCATCTCGGCGCGCGGCACCACCGGCACGCGCAGCGCGAGCGCGGCGGCGACCTCGGGGTTGTCGGCACGCACCGCGCTCGACACCACGACGACATCGGCCTTGCCGAGATTCTCGGCGGCGTGGCCGAGAAAGATGCGTGCGCCGAGACGCGCGAGCCGCTGCGTGACGGCGTTCGCCTTCAAGTCCGAGCCCTGCACCTCGTAGCCGAGGTTCAACAGCACCTCGGCGATGCCGCCCATGCCGCTGCCGCCGATGCCGACCAGATGGATGAGATGGATGCGGCGCATGCGATCGTTCATGCGGCGCTCCCGAGCGCGAGACAGCGATCCGCGAGGCGGTCCGCGGCGTCGGTGATGCGCGCGCCGCGCGCCGCCTGCGCCATCTTGAGAAGCCGGGCACGATCGGCGGTGAGCTCTGCCAGGCAGGCGCTCAGGCTCTCCGCGGACAGCTCGCGCTCGGGCAGTAAACGGCACGCGCCGAGGCTCGCCAGCACCTGCGCGTTCTTCGTCTGGTGATCGTCGGTCGCCACGGCGAGCGGCACCAGCACCGCGCCGAGACCCGCGGCCTCGAGCTCGGTGACGGTCATCGCCCCGGCGCGGCACAACGCAAGATCCGCCCACGCATAGGCGGCCGCCATGTCCTCGATGAAGGGCACCACCTCCGCCTCGACGTTGCGCTCGCGGTAGGCGGCGCGGGCGCTCTCCAGGCCCCGCTCGCCGGTCTGATGACGCACTTCCGGACGGCGCGTGGGGTCGAGACGGGCGAGCGCCTCCGGCATCACGGCGTTCAAACGTTGCGCGCCCTGGCTGCCGCCGAACACGAGCAGGCGGATGCGCCCGAGCCGGGCCGCGAAGCGCTCGGCCGGCGCCGGCAGCGCGACGATGTCGCCGCGCACCGGGTTGCCGATGGTGTGCGCCGTGATGTGCCGGCCGAAGCTGCCCGGAAAGGCCTCGAGCACCTCGGTCGCGATGCGCGCCAGCCAGCGGTTCGTGAGACCGGCGACCGCGTTCTGCTCGTGGATCACGAGGGGAATGCCGAGCAACCAGGCCGCAATGCCGCCGGGGCCGCTCACGTAGCCGCCCGCGCCGAGCACGACTCGCGGTCGCACGCGGCGCATCACCGCACGCGCCTCGAGCACCGCGCGTAACAGGACGAACGGCGCCCCGAGGAGCGTCGCGAGTCCCTTGCCGCGGATACCGCCGATGCGCAGCGTCTGCATCGCAAAGCCGTGCGCGGGCACGACGCGCGCCTCCATGCCCGTGGCCACACCGAGCCACACCACCTCGATGCCGCGCGCCCGCAGCACCTGCGCGACGGCGAGCGCCGGGAACACGTGCCCGCCCGTGCCGCCGGCCATGATGAGCACCGAGCCGCGGCGGGCGCTCATGAGGCGCCTCCCGGCACGCGTGTGACGGCCGCGCGCGAGGCGCACTTGACCTCGTGATGAATCCGCAGGAGCACGCCGATCCAGCCCAGGGACACGAGCAGGCTGCTGCGCCCATAGGACAGCAGCGGCAGCGTCAGCCCCTTGGTGGGGAGCACCCCCATGTTGACGCCGATGTTCACGCACGCCTGCAGTCCGAGCCACACGCCGAAGGCGAGGGCCACGTAGGCCTGGAACATCAGGCCCGCCTGCGCGGCCTGGCGCGAGAGGGTGAGCGCGCGCGCGACGAGCGCGACGAACAGCGCGAGCACGCCGATGACTCCAGCCAGCCCGAGCTCCTCGGCGAGCACCGCGAACACGAAGTCCGTGTGCGCTTCGGGCAGATAGAAAAGCTTCTGCACGCTCGAGCCGAGGCCCACGCCGAGCCAGGAGCCGCGGCCGATGGCGATCAGCGACTGGGTGAGCTGAAAGCTGCCGTTGAAAGGGTCGTCCCACGGATGCAGAAAGCCGGTGAGGCGCTTCAGGCGATAGGGGGTCGCCAGCGCCAGGAGGCCGAATACGAGCGCGACCCCGGTGACTGCGAGCAGCACGTAGCGCAGCCGCGCCCCGGCGACGAACAGCACTGCAAAGCCGGTGGCGAACAGCACGGTGGCGGCGCCGAAGTCCGGCTCGAGCAGGAGCAGCAGCGCGGCCGCGCCGAGCAACAGGACCGGCTTGCCGAGACCCCAGGCCGTCTCGGTGAGCTCGCTGCGCTTGCGCACGCAGTAGCTGCACACCCACGCGAGCACCAGCACCTTCGCAAGCTCGGAGACCTGGAAGTTCGCGGGGCCGACGCGCAACCAGCGGCGCGCACCGTTCACCGTGGCGCCCAACCCCGGAATCAGCACCAGTAGAAGGAGCGCGAGGCCGATCAGCAGCAGCACCACGCTGGAGCGATCCCACACCCGCACGGGAACGCGGGCTACGGCCAGCCCGCAGGCGATCCCAACCGCGCCGAACATGAGCTGGCGCTCGAGAAAGAAGAACGGGTCGCCGAAGTCCTTGGCCGCGATCGACATCGAGGCCGAGGTCACGACGATGAGGCCGATGAGCAGCAGCGATGCCGTGAGCGCGAGCGTCACCGAGTCCCAGGCAAAAGGCATGCGCTCGCGCGCCCGCACACCGTAGGAGAGCGTCGTCGCGCTCATGGGCGCACCTCATCCCCGAGCGCGCGCACCGCGGCGGCGAACTTCTCGCCGCGCTCCGCATAGTCGCGAAACATGTCGAGGCTCGCGCAGGCTGGCGAGAGCAGCACGGTGTCTCCCGGGCGCGCCGCGCGTGCGGCGGCGGCGACCGCGTCCTCGAGCGTCGTCGCGTGCTCGATCGGGCTGACGCCCCGAAGGGCTGCCTCGAGCGCGCGCGCGTCCTTGCCGATCAGCACAAGGTGGCGCACCTTGCCGCGAAACGCGGACGCGAGCGGGGAAAAATCCTGGCCCTTGCCCTCGCCGCCGGCAATGAGGACCAGGGGCCCCGCAAAGCCCGCCACCGCGGCGAGCGTCGCGCCGACGTTCGTGCCCTTCGAGTCATCGACGTAACGCACGCCGCCGAATTCGCCGACGAGGACCGACCGATGAGGGAGGCCCGGGAAGGTCTCGAGGGCACTGCTCATCGCCTCGAGCGAAAGCCCGGCAGCCTCCCCAAGCGCGAGCGCAGCGAGCGCGTTCGCGGCGTTGTGCAGCCCCTTGATCTTGAGCGCCGACAGCGGCAGCAGCGGTCGGCCGCGCACCGCGAGCCAGGCGGCATCGGCATCGCCCCGGCCCACGAGCGTGAACTCGGCGACCGCGCCGGCGACCGCACCGGCGGCCGCTGCGACGGCGCCCCCGACAGCCCCCCCGGCGGCGCCCCCGGCCGCCGGGCCGAGCGAGAAGCGCAGCGTGCGCCCGGGCGCGAGCGGCGCCAGGGCGCTCACCCGCGGATCGTCCGCGTTCAGCACCGCGGTCGCGGCGTGCCTGAGGATGCGCGCCTTGGCCCGCACGTATTCCTCGATGCTCGCATAGCGATCGAGATGATCCGGGCTGACGTTGAGCAGAGCGGCCGCTTGCGGTGCCAGGGACTCGGTGCTCTCGAGCTGATAGCTCGAGAGCTCGAGCACGTAGAGCTCGGGGGTCGGCTGCTCGATGAGATCGAGCGCCGGCTCCCCGAGGTTGCCGCCGGCGAGCACACGCCGCCCCGCGCTCGCCGCCATGTGCGCAACCAGGCTCGTCACCGTGCTCTTGCCGTTGGTTCCGGTGACGGCGATCACCGGCGCGCGCGCCGCACGCGCAAAGAGCTCGATGTCGCCGATCACCGGGATGCCGCGACGGCGTGCCTCGCGCACGATCGGCTCGCGCGGCGAGACGCCCGGCGAGAGCACCACCTCGCTCGCCCGATCCAGCGCGCTCAGGTCGAAGCCGCCGAGACGCACGTCGAGCGCAGAGTCGAATGCGCGCACCGCGTCGAGCGCCGGCGGGTCGGCCCGGGAGTCGGTGGCGATGAGCGGCACGCCGCGACGCGCGAGGTATCGCACGCAGGAGGCTCCGGTTTTGCCGAGACCGATCACCAGCACCATCACCTGATCTTCAAGGTTGCAAGACCCGCGAGGACGAGCACGAAACTGATGATCCAGAAACGCACGATCACCTTCGGCTCCGACCATCCTTTGAGCTCGAAGTGATGATGCAGCGGCGCCATGCGGAAGATGCGCTTGCCGGTGAGCTTGAAGGAGGCCACCTGCAGCATCACCGAGACGGTCTCGAGCACGAACACCCCGCCCATCACGAACAGCACGATCTCCTGGCGCACGATCACCGCGGCGAGCCCGAGGGCGGCGCCGATCGCGAGCGCGCCGACATCTCCCATGAACACCTCGGCCGGATAGGAGTTGAACCAGAGAAAGCCGAGCCCCGCGCCGACCGTGCTTGCGCAGAAAATGAGCACCTCGCCGGCGCCCGGGATGTACGGGATCGCCAGATAGGTCGCGAACTTGACGTTGCCGGTCGCATAGGCGAACACGCCGAGCGCCGCCGCGACCATCACCGCGGGCATGATCGCGAGCCCGTCGAGACCGTCGGTCAGGTTCACGGCGTTGCTGGTGCCGACGATGACGAAATACGCGTAAGCGACGAAGGCCGCGGTCGTCATCGGCAACGCCACCGTCTTGAAGAACGGGACGTAGAAGGCGACCTCGGCGGGGGACTGATGAAAGCTGTGCAGGGAAAGCGCGGCAGTGAGCGCGGCGATCGACTGCAACAGATACTTGTAGCGGGCGATGAGGCCCTTCGAGCTGCCGACCACGAGCTTCAGGTAGTCGTCGTAGAAGCCGATCGCGCCGAAGGCGAGCGTGGTACCGACGAGAATCCAGACGAAGCGCACCGACAGGTCCGCCCACAACAGCGTCCCCACCACCATCGCCACCAGAATGAGACCGCCGCCCATCGTCGGCGTGCCGGACTTCTGCAGGTGCGTCTGCGGCCCGTCGCTGCGCACGCGCTGGCCGATCTGATAGCGGCTCAAGACCGCGATCATCTTCGGGCCGACCAGCATCGCGATCGCGAGCGCGGTGATGGCGGCGAGAATGCCGCGCAGCGTGAGGTACTGGAAGACATGAAAGCCCGAGTACTCGCGCGCCAGCCATTCGGTGAGGTACAACAGCATGCGGGGGCCCCGGCGCTAGCTCGCCCGCATCATCGGGGCGCCTCGATCTCCCGAGGAGCCGCCGCCCACCAGCGCCTGCACCACGCGCTCCAGCCGGTTGACCCGCGAGCCCTTGATGAGGACCGTCACGCCCGTCGCAAGCTCGACCTGCAGCCGGCGGATGAGGGACTCGATGTCCTGGAACCACTCGCCGCCCGAGCCGAAGGTCTCGACGGCACGCGAGCTCTGCGGCCCGAGCGCGAACAGGCGCCTGACGCCGCACTCGCGGGCGTAGCGGCCGAGATCGGCATGGCTGTCCGAGGCGTGCTCGCCGAGCTCGGCCATGTCCGCGAGCACCAGCCAGGTGGGTCCGGTGAGGCTGCGCAGCACGTCGAGTCCGGCGCGCACCGAGCTCGGATTGGCATTGTAGGAATCGTCGATCAGCCAGCTGTCGCGCAGGCCATGCTTGAGCTGCAGTCGGCCCGAGACCGAGCGAAACTCGGCGAGGCCGGCGGCGATGTCCTCGAGCGAGGCCCCGGCCGCGCTCGCCGCGGCGGCCGCCGCGAGCGCATTGGCAATGTTGTGTGCACCGCCCGCCTTGAGCATCACGGCGCGCTCTCCGAGGGGCGAGCGCAGCGTGAAGCGCGTCGCGAACTCGCCGCGCTCGATCGCTTGCACCGGATTGAGCGCGCGAAAATCCGCCCTCGGTGCGCGCACACCGAAGCTCACGGTGCGCCCGGCGCGCGCCATCTCGCGCCACAGGCCGAAGTACGCATCGTCCGCGTTCAGCACGGCGGTCGCCTCCGGCGCGAGCCCCGCCACCATCTCGCCCTCGCCGCGCGCCACCCCTTCCAGATCGCCGAAGCCCTCGAGGTGCTCGGCGCCGGCGTTGGTGATGAGGCCGACGCTCGGACGCGCGATCGCGACGAGCTCGGCGACGTCGCCGCGCCGGTTGGCGCCCATCTCGATGACCGCGCTCAGATGCGAGGGCTCGAGGCGCATCAGCGTCAGCGGCACACCGATATGGTTGTTGAGATTGCCATGCGTCGCCAGGCACGGCCCACGCCGCGCGAGGATCGCGGCGGTCATCTCCTTGGTGGTGGTCTTGCCGTTGCTGCCGCCGACCGCGACGATCGGCAAAGTGAAGACGGCGCGCCAAGCGCGCGCCAGGGTCTGCAAGGCGCCGAGTGCATCGCGCACGAGGATCTGCGGGAGTGCGACGCCCTGCACCTCACGCTCCACGAGCGCGCCGACCGCGCCGCGCGCCGCGGCCGCCGGCACGAAGTCGGCGCCGTTGAACCTCGGGCCCGTCAGCCCGACGAACAGGGCGCCCGCGGTGAGCGTGCGGCTGTCGGTCGATACCACGCTGTACGGCCGATCCTCGCCGCGCAGCTCGCCGCCCACCACCCGTGCCGCCTCCCTGAGCGTGCGCTTCATGCCGCCACTCCCAGGCTCTTCAAAGCCTCCTGCCGATCGCTGAAGCGACGGCGTGTGGTGCCGTAGATCTGGTAGTCCTCGTGACCCTTGCCCGCGATCAGCACGACGTCGCCGTCGCGTGCCTCGGCGAGCGCCGTGCCGATGGCACGGGCCCGGTCGTGAATGATGCGGGGCTCGTGCACGCGGAAGGCGGAGACGATCTCGCGCACGATCTGCTCGGGCGCCTCCGAGCGCGGGTTGTCGTCGGTGACGATCAGGCGGTCTGCGAGGCTGTCCGCGATCGCGCCCATGAGGGGTCGCTTCGATCGATCACGATCGCCGCCGCAGCCGAAGACGCACCACAGATCGCCGCTGCAGTGCTCGCGCAGCGTCTCGAGCGCCTTGGCCAGCGCATCCGGGGTGTGCGCGTAGTCGACGACGGCGAGCGGTCGCCCCGGCAGCGCGGACTCGATCAGCTCCATGCGCCCGGGCGCTGCCTCGCACCCGGCGAGCGCGCGCGCCGCCTCGTGAAGCGAGACACCGAGGGCCTGCAGGCAGCCCATCACCGTGAGCGCATTCTGCGCATTGAAGCGGCCGAGAAGCCTCGTCTTGAGCGTCGCACGGCCGAGCGAGCCCTCGACCGTGAGCGCGATGCCTTTGAGGTCGATCTCGACCTCGCGCGCGTAGAGCGTCTGCGTGCGCTCTCCCGCACTGAACACTTCCGGCGCGCCCACCCATACGGCGATGAGCGATTTGCCGCAGCGCTCGGCGAGGCGCCGGCCGAACTCATCACCCACGTTGATGACGACATGCTCGAGCTCCGGACGGTCGAACAGCCGCGCCTTCGCCGCGCCGTATGCCTGCATCGTGCCGTGATAGTCGAGATGGTCATGCGTGAGGTTCGTGAAGGCCGCGACCGCGAAGCGCACACCATCCACCCGGCCTTGATCGAGCGCATGCGATGACACCTCCATCGCCACGCAGCGCACATCGCGGAGCACCAGCTCCTTGAGCATCCGGTGCACCTGGACCGCATCGGGCGTCGTATGCGAGAGAGGCTCGATCGCGCCGGGCCGGCCCCAGCCCAGGGTCCCGACGTAGCCCGCCGGAAGGCCGAGCTGCTCGAGACACTGCGCGAGGAGCCAGGCGCACGTGGTTTTGCCGTTGGTGCCGGTGATGCCGACCACGCGCAACCGCGCCGACGGCTGCTCGAAGAAGCGATCGGCCATGCGGCCCACGAGCCCGGCCAGCCCCTGGACGGGCGCGATCAATACGGGCGCGGACGCCGAGGACGGCGCCGGCAGCGACGGCGGCGACCGGGACGCCCCCGCGTCGCCCGGCGCCCCCGCGCTGCCCACCCGCGCAACCGCACCCGCGCCCGCGCCCGTGCCCGCCCCGGCGCCCGCGCTCGCCGGGTCAAAAAGAATCGCGCGCGCCCCGGCGCCCGCTGCGGCCGCTGCATGCTCGAGGCCGTGCGAGCGACGCCCCGGCAGCGCAAGGAACAGATCGCCCGGCTGAACCGCGCGGCTGTCGAGCGCGAGGCCGCCCACCTGCACTTGAGCGCCCCCGGGCGGCACGGGCGCGATGCCTTCGAGCAGTTCGTGAAGCGCAATCATGGATGGCCGCCCGCATCGACCAGCCGTGCGGCCGGCACATTGTTGAGGTCATCCGGCGGCACGTCCATGAGCCGCAGCGCTCCCGACATCACGCTCGCAAACACCGGCGCCGCCACCTTGCCGCCCTGGTGCTCGCCGCTCGGCTCGTCGATGACGACCACCGTGGCGATCTTCGGATGCGAGGCGGGCACGAGTCCCGCGAAAACCGCCATGAAGCGATCCGTCGAGTAGCCGCCCGCAACCGCCTTCCAGGCGGTGCCCGTCTTGCCCGACACGCGATAGCCGACAATGGCCGCCCGTGCCGCGGTCCCATCGCTCGAGACCACTTTCTGCATGAGATCGACGAGCGTGTAGGCAATTTTCTTGTCCATCACCCGCTCGCCAGGCACCGGACCTGCGAGCCGCTCGAAGGTGATCGGCCGCTTGATGCCGCCGGCGCCAATCGTCGCGTAGGCGTGCGCGAGCTGCAGCGGCGTCACGGACAGGCCATAGCCATGCGAAAGCGTCGCGATGCCGATCGGGCGCCAGTGGCGATAGTTGCTGAGCGTGCCGGCCGACTCGCCCGGGTAGTTGCTGCCGGTCGTCTGACCGAGCCCGAGGCTGGTCAGCGTCTGCCAGATCTGCTCGGGCTTGAGCGAGAGCGCGATCATCGCCATGCCGACGTTGCTCGACTTCGCGAGAATGGTTGCGATGTCGACGGTCCCCAGGTTGGTCTCATCCTCCTCGACCTTGTTGCCCACCTGCAGGAAGCCCGGCGAGGTGTTGACGAGGCTGTCGGCGCGATACTGGCCCGAGGCGAGCGCCGCGGCGATGACGAACGGCTTGACGCTCGAGCCCGGCTCGAAGATGTCGGTGGCGGCGCGATTGCGGTAGAGGGCGGGCTTGAGCTGCTCGCGATCGTTCGGGTTGTAGGAGGGCTGGTTTACCATGGCCAGCACCTCGCCCGTGTCGACGTCGACGACGATCACGGAGCCGGCGTGCGCCCGGTATTCCTGCATCGCGCTCTTGAGCTCGCGATAGGCGAGGTACTGGATGCGCAGGTCGATGCTCGTGACCAGGTCGCGCCCGGGTCGCGGCGCGCGGATGCTCTCGACGTTCTCGACCGTGCGTCCATAGAGATCCTGGATCACCCGCTTCGCGCCGTCCTCGCCGTTGAGCATCGGGTCGTACTGACGCTCGAGCCCCTCCTGACCGACGTCGTCCATGTTGGTGAAACCGACCACATGGCTCGCAATCTCGCCCGACGGGTAGTAGCGCCGGTACTCACGCAGCAGATTCACGCCGGGAATGCCGAGCGCCTTGATGTGCGCCGCCTCCTCCGGCGGCATGTGCCGCACGAGATAGAGGAACTCGCGGTCGAGGTTCGAGGTGATGTGGCGGGCAAGAATCTGCGGCTCCTCCTTCAGGGCCCTTGCCAGCTTCGGCAACTGATCGATGTTGTCGTTCAGCTCGCGCGGATTCACCCACACGCTGTCGACCGGAGTCGACATCGCCAGCGGCTCGCCCGAGCGGTCGAGAATGGCGCCCCGGTGCGCTGCGATCTTGATGACCCGCATCGAGCGCTCATCGCCCTGGTGCGCGAGGAAGCCGTGATCGATCAGCTGCAGCTCTACGGCGCGCGCCGCGAGCGCGCCGGCCGCGATCACGACGAGCGCGAACACGGTGATCGAGCGCCAGCGGAAGCTGCGGCTCTGGACGCTCGCCTCGGTGCCGCGCAGCGCCTTCACGGTCGCACGATCCGCACGTCATGCGGTTGCGGCAGCTCCATCTTGAGCTTCGCGTTCGCGACGCGCTCGACGAAGGCATGCGAGGACCAGGAGCTCTGCTCGAGCTGCAGGCGCCCGTACTCCATGTCGAGCGCATCGCGCTCGGCATCGAGCTTCTCCAGGCGCACGAACAGATTGCGCGCCGCATGGCGCGCGTAGATCACCTGCACCGCCGAGCCGAGCACGGCGAGCCACAGCGCGGGCAGCGCGAGCCACAGCATCTTGCGCGTGCGCGCGCTCATGCCACATCCCCGGGCGCGATGCGCTCGGCGACCCGCAGCCGCGCGCTGCGCGAGCGCGGGTTGCGCGCGATTTCCTCGGGCGACGGCTCGATCGATCTGCCCACCAGGCGCAACGTCGGGCGCGCCGTCGCGGGAATGACGGGCAGCCCCGCATACACCGGATCGACGGAGGAGTGCCGGCGCAGGAACTGCTTCACCATGCGATCCTCGAGCGAGTGGAAGGAGATGACCGCGAGCCGACCGTGCGGTGCGAGCCTCGAGCGCGCCGCCTCGAGCGCGGCGCCGAGTTCCTCGAGCTCCTGGTTCACGTGAATGCGCAGCGCCTGAAAAACGCGCGTCGCCGGATGCTTGGACCGCTCGCCGCCGCCCCCGCCGGGCGCGCCCTCCGATCCGCCGCGCCCGCGCCGGCCGCCGCGGCCGCCCGCCGCCGCCCGCACCACGCGCTCGATGAGCCCCGCCAGCTCGCCCGTGCGCGTGAAGGGCCGCACCGCCCGATCCGCGACGATCGCGCGCGCGATGCGTCCCGCAAAGCGCTCCTCGCCGTACTCGCGGAAGATGCGCTTGAGCTCCGCCTCGGGTGCCCGGTTGACGACGTCCGCCGCGCTCGCGCCCTCCCCTTCGCTCATGCGCATGTCGAGCGGTCCGTCCTTGAGAAAGCTGAAGCCACGCTCCGGGTCGTCGAGCTGCGGCGAGGACACACCGACGTCGAGCAGTATGCCGTCGAGCTCGAGCCCCTCCCGTACCCGGTCCGCGCACGCGGCGAGGCGCGAAAACGGCGCGTGGAAAATATGCACTCGGGGATCGGCGCCGAACCGCGCCCGCGCCTCGGCGATGGCGCGCAGGTCACGATCGAGACACAGCAAACGGCCCTCAGCGCTGAGCTTCTCCAACATCGCCCCTGCATGCCCGCCTCGCCCGAAAGTGGCGTCCAGATAGGCGCCACTCGCTCGTATGTTCAACGCGGTCAGTACTTCCGGTAGCAGTACCGCCGCATGGGTCGCCGTTGCACTCACGCTCTCGCCCTCGAGGCCTGCCGGGAGGCACTAGAGCGACAGCGTCTCAAACTCCGCGGGCAGATCGCCCCCGGTCTCCTCGCTTGCCAGCCATTCATCGCGCCGCTGATTCCAGCGCGCCTCGTCCCACAACTCGAAGCGCATCCCCTGACCGATGAGCATCGTGTCGCGCGTGAGATGCGCGAACTCGCGCAACTGCGGCGGGAGCAGCATCCTCCCTTGCGCATCGAGGTCCACATCGGTCGCATGTCCCACCATCAGCCGCTGCAAGCGGCGCGCCTTCGGGTTGAACGTCGGCATGCTCATCAGCACGCGTTCCTTCTCTTCCCAATCGGGGCGCGGGTAGATGAGCAGGCACTCATCGTGATCGACCGTGACGATCAGACGGCCCGCGCAGCGCTCGTGCAAAAGCTCTCGATACCGGGTGGGCATGACCAGCCGGCCTTTGGTATCGAGCGTGAGCTTGTTGGCACCCCGGAACATGTCGGATGGGCCTGAACGACCCATTTTCTCCCACTTTTTTCCACCTGCCGCCACTATAGGCAGGCTCACGCAGACCGTCAACGGCTTAAGTTAAAAAAAACCACGCGCCGACAGTGACTTAGATCACATTTGTGAGGTAGAGAGCGCTTCGTGTCGAATCAAGCTGTTAGGGAGTCAAGCTCAGGCGAGGCGCGAGATGGCGGTGCTAAGCAAGAAAAAAGAGTCGGCCGATAAGCCGGGTTCTGTCGTGGACAG